>JAABQW010000279.1 GCA_011391275.1 Betaproteobacteria bacterium | reverse complement strand
TGGTCATCTAACACCTCCCTACCCAATTGAATCAGAAGGTGTTGCAATGACCGATTGAAACTGCCGACCCCTTTTTCACTGCGCGGTCCCGATGATCAGCGGCAGGAGGTGAGCCGCGGTGCCGCGCAGGTTCACGCTGGCGCTCGGGGAAAGCGGCGTGGGCAGGGGGTTCACCTCGATCACGCGCGCCCCGGCCTGCAGGGCCATGAAGGGGAGCGAGGCGGCAGGCTCGACGACCGCCGACGTCCCGACGCAGAGGAACACGTCGCAAGTACGGGCGGCGGCCAGCGCCGCGGCCAGCTCGTTCGAGGGCAGCATCTCGCCGAACCACACGACGTCCGGGCGCAGGGGCGAGCCGCAGCGCGGGCAGGCGGGCACCCCGTCGCCCTCCGGCCAGGTCTCCACGGGATGGTGCCGGCCGAAGCACTTCACGCGCCGGATGTTGCCGTGCAGCTCGACGACGCGGTGGCTTCCGGCCTCGCGATGCAGGCCGTCGACGTTCTGCGTGACGAGGGTGAAATCCACGTCGTGCTCGCGGCACTGGCGCTCCAGTTCGACGAGCGCCCGGTGGCCGTCGTTGGGAGCCGCCTTCGCGACGGCAGCACGCCGCCACGCGTACCAGTCCCACACCAGCTTCGGATTGGCCTCGAAGGCCTCGGGCGTGGCGAGCTCCTCGGGGCGGAACTTCTCCCACAGGCCCGTGAGCGCATCCCGAAAGGTGGGAATGCCCGATTCCGCCGAGATGCCGGCGCCCGTGAGCACGGCGACGGAGGTCGCGTGGTCGAGGAGGTCCCTGGCGCGGGCGATGTCGTCTATCATGAATTGGGGACGGTTCCCGGGAACCGTCCCCGAATGTACCGCGAAAGGAATCAGGCCGCGGCCGGCGCGCCCAGCACGTGAAGCGTGCGCGTGGGGTAGGCGATGGAGACCGACTCGCGCCGGAAGTCCTCCAGGATCCTGAAGTTGATCTCCTGCTGGATGTCCATGTAGGTGTTGAAGTCGGGGTCGAGCACGAAGTAGACGACCTCGAAGACGAGCGCGGAATCGCCGAATTCCTTGAAGTGGGCGCGGTCGAAGCGCGTGCGCGCGCTGGCCTCCACGGCGTCACGCAGCGCGAGCGGGATGCGCGCCAGCTTCTCCGGCGGCGTCTCGTAGGTGACGCCCACCGTGAACGCGATCCGCCGGTCGTTCATGCGCTTGAAGTTGCGGATGCGGCTCTTGAGGAGGTCGGCGTTGGAGAAGACGAGGAGCTCGCCGTCCAGGCTCCGAAGGCGCGTCGTCTTCACCCCCACCCGCTCGACCGTGCCGCGCAGCGAGTCGACCACGATGAAGTCGCCCACGACGAAGGGCTTGTCCAGCACGATCGAGAGCGACGCGAAGAGGTCGCCCAGGATGTTCTGCACGGCAAGGGCCACCGCGACACCGCCCACGCCCAGGCCCGCCACCAGCGCCGTGATGTTGAAGCCCATCTGGTCCAGCGCCACCAGCAGCACGACGGCCCACACCACCACGCGCGCCGAGAAGCCCAGGAGCGACAGCGCGGTGAGCGTGTCGCCGTCGGTCGAATCCCTTGCGCGGGTCTTCGTCTCGAGCCACGCGCTGATGAAGTGCGTGGCCCAGAGGCCGGTCTGCAGCACGAGGCCGAGAAGGGCCAGCGCGGAGAGGACGGTCTCCAGGCGCGCGGAAAGCTCGAGGGCGGAGGCGCCGGCGTTGAGGGCCGCGGGCACCAGCAGCCAGAGCCTGGTGCCGGCCACGACGCGCGCGCCGATGTCGTCGAGGACCGTGTCGGTGCGGCGCGCGACCGCGGCGAACACGCGGCGCACGACGAACCGGGCGAGAGCCAGCAAGATCATCACCGCGACGGCGATGCCGAGGGCGATGGCGAGTGCCTGGAGGTCGTTGTCGCGCCAGGCCTGGTAGAGGAGCCTCATGGGCAGCTACCTTTCCTTGGAGGACGCGCTCGATGGAGTGTTCGCGGCCACGGCCTTCCCGTCCGCCGTCGCCTGCGAACAAATGGGACAGCCTCGATCGGCAAAGTTCCCCGGCGCGGCGTTCTTGAACCATTTCAAGAAAACCGCATGGAGGCGCCGATCCAGGGAACCGCCGTGCCGCAAACGGTATCCATCACGCACTCGCCCCGAATGGAGTCCCCATGAAATCGCTCGCCATTGCACTCGCCCTCGCCGCCACTGCCCTCACCTTCGCCTCGCTGCCGGCGCGGGCGGCCGACCCGCACCAGCACGGCCACGACGCCTCGGCGGCCACCCTGAAGCTGAACAACGGCAAGAAGTGGGGCACCGACGAGGCGCTGCGGCGCGGCATGACCGCGGTCCGCCAGGCGGTCCACGGCGCCCCCGCGCCGCTGCACAAGGGGACGGCGAAGCCCGAGGCCTACGCGGAGGTCGGCAATCGCGTCGAGGCCGACGTCGGCCGCATCGTGAAGGAGTGCAAGCTTCCCCCGGATGCCGACGCCCAGCTCCACCTCGTCGTCGGCGACCTGCTCGCCGGCGCCGACGCGCTCAAGGGCGCGAAGGACGGCAAGGCCGGCCGCGCGGGCCTCATCAAGGTCGACGGCGCGCTCACCGCCTACGGCAAGCATTTCGACCACCCCGGCTGGAAATAGGAATTGGGACGGTTCTACGGAACCGGTCCACGGAACCGGCCTGCGGGACGGTTCTGTAGAACCGTCCCACTAGCTGTGCGACCATAGCGGTCGCCATGACCGCCCCTGCCATTCCGCCCGGATTCCGGCCTGTCGCGATCGGCGGCGAATTCCTGAAGACCGTCGGCCCGATGCACGGCCGCTGGGACGGCAGCCGCGTGCGGCTGGGTTTCCGCGTCGAGGAACGCCACGCCAACATCGCGCGCGCCTGCCACGGCGGCATGCTCGCCACCTTCGCCGACATGCAGATGGCCGTGGTCACGCACTACCAGTGGCCCGACATCGCCGGGCACAGCTTCCCCACCATCAGCATGACCACGGACTACGTCGCGCCCGCGCCGCTGGGCGCATGGGTGGAGGGCACGGCCGAGGTGATCCGCGCCACGAAGTCGCTCGTCTTCCTGCAGGGCACCGCGACGGTGGAGGGGGCGACCGTCCTTCGCTTCAGCGGCGTCTACAAGATCGGCCCGAAGCGCGATTACGCCAACCCGCGCGACCCATTCGGCCTCCTTCCCGATTCCCGCCCCGGAAAGAAATGACCATGCAACCCGCCGTCATCGCCGTCGCCATCACCGGCTCCGTTCCGCGCAAGAAGGACAACCCCGCGGTTCCGGTCACGCCGGCGGAGCAGGTCGAGTCGACGCACCAGGCCTTCGAGGCCGGGGCGACGCTCGTGCACATCCATGTGAGGAACCCCGACGAATCCTCCGGCTCCGACCCGGCGCTCTTCGCCCGGGTGCAGGAGGGGGTGAGGAAGCACTGCCCGGGGATGATCGTCCAGTTTTCCACGGGCGGGCGCGGGCGCGAGGCGGCCCAGCGCGGCTCCATGCTCTACCTGAAGCCCGACATGGCATCGCTTGCGACGGGCTCCGTCAACTTCGCGTCGATGATCTACGAGAACCCTCCGGACTTCATCGACATCCTCGCGAAGGACATGCTCGAGAAGGACATCAAGCCCGAGTGCGAGCTCTTCGACCTGGCCATGCTCTACAACGCGGCCGACCTCGTGAAGCGGGGGCTTCTCAGGAGCCCGCCGCACGTGCAGTTCGTCATGGGCATCAAGGGCGCGATGCCCGCGCGCCGCTCCATCCTCGAGTTCATGATCTCGGAAATGAACGCCGTGCTGCCCGGCGCCACCTGGACCGCGGCCGGCGTCGCCCGCCACCAGTTCGAGGTTGCGCAATGGGCGCTCGAATTGGGCGGCCACTGCCGCACCGGGCTGGAGGACAACATCCGCTTCGACGAGAACCGGCTCGCGGCCAGCAACGCCGAGCTGGTGAAGAAGATCGTCGACGTGTGCGGGCGCCATGGCCGCCGCCCCGCCACCGCTGCCGAGGCGCGCCAGCTCCTGGGCCTGCGCCCCGCCTGATCGCTTTCCGCCGCACCCGCCAACAACAACAAAGGGAGCTCTCCATGCACCGCCCTGCCGCGCAGGCTCTCGCCTGCCTGCTTGCCGTCGTCTCGCTCGCGCTCGCTTCACCGCACGCTTCCGCCCAGAAGGGGAAGTCGAAGGACAACCCGAAGTGCCAGCCCAACCCGGTGTTCGAGAGATTCCCCGGGGCCGTCTACTCCAATTGCGACCGCTCGCGCTTCCAGGGGCTGGAGCTCGAGGCGGCCAGGGACCCCGCGAAGCCCGACCGCAACTTCGAGACGATCAGGAAGGAAGGGGAGTACTGGTACTACTTCGACGTGATCGACAGGGACGCCTCCGGATCCCACCCCTCGCCGCTCGAGCTGCAGCGCAATTTCCTGGCCGCGCTCAAGAAGGGCGGTGGCACCGTGCTCTCCACGCCGTCGACCGGCACGTCCGTCAACTACCGTATCGAGAAAGGCGGTGCCGAGTACTGGGGCAGCGTGGGCTGCGGGCGCGGCGACAGCAGCGCGTGCGAGGCCATCATGCACAAGATCGTGCGCCTGAAGGCGATGGAACAGACGATCGTGCTGTCGGCCGACCAGATCGCCAAGGACATCGGCGCGGGCGGCAAGGTCGTCTTCTACGGAATCTACTTCGACACCGACAAGTCGACCATCAAGCCGGAGTCCGGCCCCACGCTCGCCGAAATGGCGAAGTGGCTCAAGTCCAACGCCGCGACGAAGGTCTACATCGTGGGCCACACGGACATGCAGGGCGCCCACGACCACAACATGAAGCTTTCGCGCGACCGCGCTGCGAGCGTGGTGGCCGCCCTCACCGGCATGCACGCCATCGGCAAGGACCGCCTGACCTCCGACGGCGCGGGTCCGTTGGCGCCCGTGGCCAGCAACGCCGACGAGGCAGGGCGGGCGAAGAACCGCCGCGTGGAGATGGTGCTGCGCTGAAGCCCGGCCGCCCTTCGAGGGGCGGCCGGTTCACTCCCTCGATGGCTACCAGGCGCGCCCGCAACGCTCGCTCGGCGCGGCGAGGATCGCGTCCACCGTCGCCTGCGGAATGTACTGAGCGACGTAGGGCGCGTTGGTGGCGATCACGACGTTCGCCGCGAACGCCCGCAGGTGGTTGCGCGAACCGCAGGCGAGGTTCTCGTAGGCCTGTTTCAGGTCCGCGTTCGTCGTGCCCGCGATGGCATCCGCGAGATCGACCATGTCGACCTCCTCGACCAGTCCGCCCACCTTCAGCGCCTCGAGCACGCTGACGAGGCCCTTCGCCCGCAGGTCGTTGTAGAGCGCCTGCAGCGTGGGATCGGCGAACTCGCCGATCAGCATGCCGGAGGCCGGGTCGGGGAGCTGGTACTTCACGAGCAGGCGCAGCATCGCGTCCATGTGGCTCTGCTCCGAGTTGGCGATGCTCGCGAACGGCGGCGTGGCGTAGAGCTCGGCGAAGCCGAGATAGAGGTCGCGCGCCACCTTCTCCTCCTCGCGCATGAAGTTGAGGACATCCGCCTCGTCGGCCGAAAGCGGCACGGTAGCCGTGGCGGTCGCAGCCCCTGGTCCGTAGAGGCTCGCGTTGGGTCCGACAGCCTGGCCGGGAGCGGCCGGGCCGCCGTAGCAGGGGGCGACGAAGTCGGGTGGGATGCCGACCGGTCCGGCAGCCGATGCGAGGAACGGAGCGCCCAAGGCGAGCGCCACGGCGAGGGTCAGGGTGCGAAGGGTTCTTGAACGCATGGTGCGACTCCTTTTGCGAGAGGAAAACCGGGGCGCCTCAGCGACCCCGGCCGCCGCGGCCGCCGCCGCCACCGGCGCCCAGGCCCTTGCGGGCCTCGTAGCCGGTGCCGTAGCGATCGGGGCGTGAAGCCCGGGACTTGCCATCGGGGTTGGATGGCTCACGGGCAGGCGCCGCATCGCAGCCTCCGCCACCGGCGGCCTGCGAGGACCCTGCCTTCCCCCCGGCTTTCGCCTCGGGGCACGTACCTTGCTGGGCAGGGGGCGCTTCCCGGCCTTCCGGCGGGGTATCTCCCATGCCCCAAGCGCCCGTGGCCGCGAGGGCCAGCACGAGTGCGAGGGGCCGGAATCCTCCCGACATCGACCGTTTGTTGCCGTGAACCATGGAAAACAGTGTCTCCCCGGCCTGTTCCATCCCCGTTTCCCTCCCGACTCAGGTTGTATCAGGTTGTTTCCCGCCCCCCGCGACACCGCGGCACACCGGTACCATTTGTCATGGTCGCCCGCACGCGTGGCGGCCGACTGGCGACCGAAATGGACGCGCGCCCGCTGCAACGCATCCTGGTGGTGGACGACGACGACGCCCTGCGCGATCTCGTCTCCGTCTACCTTGCATCCAACGGCTTCTCCGTGGAAGGCGTGGGCGATGGCGCGGCGTTCCGCGCGAGCCTCGCAAGACAGCCGGCCGACCTCGTCGTGCTCGACCTCATGCTGCCCGGCGACGACGGGCTGGCGCTGCTTCGCGAACTGCGCGCCGGGGGTGGCCCGCCGGTGATCATCATTTCCGCGCGGGGCGACGAGGTCGACCGCGTCGTGGGGCTCGAAGTGGGCGCCGACGACTACCTGGCCAAGCCCTTCGGGCCGCGCGAACTTCTCGCGCGGGTGCGCGCCGTGCTGCGGCGCGGCGGCGAGCCGGCCCCCGCCAGCCGCGAGATCCACGCCTTCGGCCCCTATCGCCTGGATGTCGAGGCACAAGTGCTGTCCGGCCCGGGCGGGGAGATCGCGCTCACCGGCGGCGAGTTCGAGCTGCTGCGCATCCTCGTCGCCCATCCCAACCACGTGCTCTCGCGCGACCACCTCATCACGCTGATGAAAGGCTACGAGCGTGGCCCGTTCGACCGCAGCGTGGACGTGCGCGTCGCGCGCCTGCGCCGCAAGATCGAGCCCGACCCCGAGGCGCCCGTGTACCTGCGCACGATCTGGGGCCAGGGATACCTCTTCTCGCCGGGCGGCAAGGCCCACCCGTGAACTCCCGCGGGTCGCTGTTCCGACGCACGGCGCTCACCGTCGCCGCGGGGCTCCTCGTGTTCCAGGTGGCCGCGGGGCTCGCCGTGTTCGGGTACGTGCTGTTGCCGCTCGCGCAGCGCTCGGCCGACGACCTCGCCGCGTTCCTCGTGCTGTCGGCGCGCACCTGGGTCGAGCTGCCGCCGGAGACGCGCCCGGCGTTCGCCGCCGAGCTCGCCGAGAACCATGGCATCGGCCTTTCGGAGGCGCCCGACCGCCACGACGAGGAGGTGCAGTACCACCCGTACATGAACCTGCTGCGCGATGCGCTCGCCCGCCGCCTCGACCCCGGCACCCCGCCGCGCCTCGCGGAACTCCAGGATGGGCGCTTCCACGCCGACATCCCGATGGCGGGGCAGGCGCTTCACTTCACTTTCGCGAAGGACCTCGTCTCGCAGCGCCCGCTGACGGCCCTTTGGTGGATCCTGGCCTCGGGCGTGCTCATCACACTCGCCACCGCCTGGCTGCTGGCCCGGCGCGTCACCGCGCCCGTCGCCCGGCTTGCGCACGCGGCGCGGCAGATCGGTGTGGGCGAGCACCCCGCGCTGCTGCCGGAGACGGGAGACCGGGAGCTGGCGGAACTTGCGCGCGCCTTCAACGACACGGCCGCGCGCCTCGCCGCGCAGCGGGAGAACCAGGCGACGCTGCTCGCGGGCGTCTCGCACGACCTGCGCACGCCGCTTGCGCGGCTGAAGATGGCGCTCGGGCTCCTCGCGGAGGAGCGCGACTCGCCGCTGCTCCCGCGAATGGAAGGCGACGTCGCCGAGCTCGATTCGCTCATCGGCGCCCAGCTGGCGCTCTCCCGGGCGCGCGAGCGGGAAGAGGCGCGCGAGATCGACGTCGACGCCCTGCTTGCCGAGCGCACCGGGGCCGCGTCGTCGCTTGCGCCGGGCGAGATATCGCTGCTCGCGCGCGGCGGGCCCTGCCGGGCCACGGTCGCACCCGTGGCGCTGCAGCGCATCGTCGCCAACCTCGTCGACAACGCCCTCGCTCACGCGGGTGGCGGGCACGTCGAAGTGGTACGCCGTCGTTGCGGCAGCATTCTCTTCGTTGGCGTGCGCGACCGCGGGCCCGGCATCCCGGCCGCGCTTCGCGAGGCGGTGTTCCGTCCGTTCTTCCGGCTCGAGCCTTCGCGAAACCGCGCCACCGGCGGCAGCGGGCTGGGGCTCGCCATCGCGCGGCAGCTCGCCGAGACCCACGGCTGGCGCCTCGCCCTCAAGGCCCGGATCGGCGGCGGAACGAGCGCCTGGCTCGCCATCGCGCCCGACTGACCCGCCGGAGCCCTCAGGAGCGCCCCGTTTCCTCGGCCAGCACTTCCCTGGCGATCTTGAACGACTCCAGCGCCGCCGGTGCCCCGCAATAGGCGCCGCACTGCAGGAAGATCTCCTGGATCTCCTGCGCGGTGACGCCGTTGCGGATGGCGCCGCGCAGGTGGATGCGCAGCTCGTGGGGCCGGTTGAGGGCCGTGAGCATGGCGAGGTTCAGCATGCTGCGCGTCTTGTGCGACAGCCCCTCGCGGGTCCACGTCGCCCCCCACACGTGCTCCGTGAGGTACTGCTGCAGCGGCTCCATGAAGCCGTCCGTCTTCGCAAGCGCCTCGTCCACGTACTTCTCGCCCAGCACCTTCCTGCGCACCGCGAGGCCCGCCTTGAAGGTCTCGTTGCCGTCCATGATTACTCCTCCTGGCCGAGCGCCGCCCGCGCCTGCGAGACGATCTCGTAGGAGCGCAGGCGGGCGCCGTGATCGAAGATCTGCGACGCGATCATCAGCTCGTCGACGCCGGTTCGCGCGACGAAGTCCCGCAGCGCTGCGGCCACGGTCTCGCGCGAGCCGATGGCCGTGCAGGCGAGCACGTGCCCCAGCAACTCGCGCTCGGCGGGCCCGATGCGGTCGAGGTAGCCCGGGTCCGGCGGTTGCAGGCGCTGCGGGCGGCCGCTGCGCAGGTTGACGAAGGCCTGCTGCATCGAGGTGGCCAGCACCCGCGCCTCTTCGTCCGTATCCGCCGCGAAGACGTTGTAGCCGAGCATGACGTACGGCCTCTCCAGGCGCGCGGACGGCCGGAAGCGCTCGCGGTACACGACGATGGCCTGCATCATCTGCGCGGGCGCGAAGTGCGAGGCGAAGGCGTAGGGCAGGCCGAAGTGCGCGGCGACCTGCGCGCCGTAGAGGCTCGAGCCCAGGATCCAGATCGGCACGTCCAGCCCCGCACCGGGCACGGCCCGTACCGGCCCCGGCACGTCGGCGAAGTAGTCCATCAGCTCCTGCAGGTCCCCGGGGAACTCGTCGGCGTCGGAGGCGAGGTTGCGGCGCAACGCCCGCGCCGTCACCTGGTCCGAGCCCGGCGCGCGCCCCAGTCCCAGGTCGATGCGCCCGGGGTAGAGCGACTCCAGCGTCCCGAATTGCTCGGCGACCACGAGGGGCGAGTGGTTGGGAAGCATGATGCCGCCCGCGCCGACGCGGATGCGCGAGGTCGCACCCGCCACGTGGCCGATCAGGACGGCGGTGGCCGCGCTCGCGATGCCGGGCATGCCGTGGTGTTCGGCGAGCCAGTAGCGCTGGAAGCCCAGGCGCTCGGCGTGCTGCGCGAGTTCCCGCGTGTGGCGGAACGACGCCGCCGCGTCGCTGCCTTCGGCGATCGGGGATAGGTCGAGGACGGAAAAGGGGATCATCGGACTTCGATTGTATGATGGCGCGCACCGACGAGGAGGCCCCATGCGCGCTACCCGTATCGCCACCCTGCTGCTCCCGTTGCTCCTGGCCCCCGTGCCCGCCGTGGCGAGCAGCGACTCGGACAAGATCCGCGCCGAGTGGCGTGCGGATGCCCTGCGGGATCTCGAAAGCCCCGATGCCGCGAAGCAGATCGCGGCGGCGAAGTACCTCGACGTCGAGGCGGCCGACAGGTCGGCGCCCATCCTCGCTGGTCACCTCTCCCACGCCGACGCCGCGATCCGGCTCTCCGCCGCCTCGCTCCTGTGGACGCTGGCGGGAAGATCCGCAACGGCCTTCGAGCCCGCGCGACCGGCGCTTCGCGCGGCGCTGGACGACCCCGACGGCGCGGTGGCCATGAACGCGGCCGGCGCGCTCTCCACGATGAAGGAACCGGCCGAGTCGCTTGCCCCGGCGCGGCGGCGCGTGCTGCAACTGCCCGGGCAGCGGCGCTACGTGTACTTCCTCGCGGCGCGCGGGCTCATCGGCATCGACCCGCCCGCAACCCTCGCCCCGGCGATCCTCGGCTACCTCGAGGAGACGAGCGTGGCCGCCCGGCGAGGCGTCTCGCGCGACAACGTGAAGCTCGCTCGGCAGGCGCTGGAGCGCCTCGTCGACACGAAGGACCGCGCCCTCCTCACGCCCGTCCGCGACCAGCTGCGCATCACGCAGGGCGCGTGGGCCGTGCTGCTGCCGGTGCTGGACCGGTTCTCGCCCAAGCCCGACGACTGGACGGCGGTGCTGCTCGACTACACGGCGCACGCCGACCGCGACACCGTCTACGAAGCCTGGGGCCTGCTCGGCAAGCAGGACGATCCCGCGTCGCTGGCGCTGTGGACCCCGCGCGCCGCCGCGGCCCTCGAGGTAGCCGACCAGCGCAAGAACGCGCTGCGCGCCCTGGGTGCCGTGGCGGGCCGCACGACGACCGGATTGAAGGAGCTGTCCGCGGTCGCCGCGAACCCGGCGGTGCCGGAGGAGGAACGCCTGGACGCCATCGACATCCTGGGCAGGGCCGCCGACACCTCGCGGCAGGGCCGCCCGCCCGAAGCCGCCGCCGCGGCCCGGGCGCAATGGCTCGCGATTTGCGAGCCGGTGCTCAAGGGTGGCAAGCCGGGCAAGCACTTCGAGACGTGCGTCCGGCCCTCGAGCTACGCCTTCGCCGACCGCAAGGAACTCGCGCGACATCTCGGGGCGTGGCTGGCGGCGAATGCCGACCCGGGCGCAAAGGTCGAGTTCCTCGGAAGGCTCGAGGGGCTGTGGAGCGAGGCCTTCGACCAGGCCGACACCGTCAAGGCGGAGCTCGCTAACGCGGATCCGCGCGTGAAGCAGGCAGCCAGCAATGCGCTGGACCGAATCCGCCCGGCATGGCGCGAGAGCGGCGAACGGCAGGCGAGACAGGCGGCCTCGCCCGCCCCGAAGGCGGCCGCCCCCGCGGGAAGGGGGCCGGGCGCGGACGGCGCGGCGTTGTACGCGGCGATCCGCGTGGGCGACGTGGCGCAGGTGAAGAAGCTCGTCACCGCGGCCAACGTGCTGCAGCCCGTGCGCTTCCCGCAGATGCAGAACGCGCCGGTGCCGCTGGTCCTCGCGGTCAACTACTGCGGCATTCCCACGGTGGCGCCGGCCCGGCTCGCCGAGATCGTGGCGCACATGGTCGCGCTCGGCGCGAGCCCCGAGGTGAAGGACGCGCAGGGCGACAACCTGTTCGACCGGGCCAAGTACGCCTGCCCGCCGGAGGTGATGAAGGCGCTGGGCGGCTAGAGCTTGTTGTGCGTGCCGTCGCAGAGCGGCTGGTTGGCCGTCGCCTTGCAGCCGCAGAAGAACGCCTTGCCGGACTTCTCCGGCGTGTATTCAAGGGGCGTGAAGGAAGTGCCCTTGTGGGAGCCGTCGCAGAACGGCTGGCTGGCGCTGCGGCCGCAGCGGCACCACCAGTAGGTCTTGCCGGCCTCGACTTCGACGGGGTAGGGGGATTTCTGGGCGATCTTCGCTTGGTCCATGGGGTGGTCGGGTCCGGAGGTTATTCGACGGTGACGCTCTTGGCGAGGTTGCGCGGCTTGTCGACGTCGGTGCCGCGCTTGAGGGCTGTGTGGTACGCCAGCAGCTGCACGGGGATCGCGTGCACGATGGGCGAGAGGACGCCCGAGTGGCGCGGCGTGCGGATCACGTGCACGCCCTCGCTTTCCTCGAAGTGGCTGTCCAGGTCGGCGAAAACGTAGAGCTCGCCGCCGCGCGCGCTCACCTCCTGCATGTTGCTCTTCACCTTCTCCAGCAGCGCGTCGTTGGGGGCGATCACCACCACGGGCATGGAGGAATCCACGAGCGCGAGCGGCCCGTGCTTGAGTTCGCCGGCCGCGTACGCCTCGGCGTGGATGTAGGTGATCTCCTTGAGCTTGAGCGCCCCTTCGAGTGCCACGGGATAGTGCAGCCCCCGGCCGAGGAAGAGCGCGTCGTTCTTGGCTGCGAAGCGCTCGGCCCAGGCCTGGATCTGCGGCTCGAGGTTCAGCGCGTGCTGGATGCTGCCCGGCACGAAGCGAAGCTCGCCGATGGCCTGCGCCTCGGCCTTGGCGTCGAGGCGGCCCTTCGCCTTGGCGATGGCGAGCGCCAGGGTGTAGAGCGAAACGAGCTGGGTCGTGAAGGCCTTGGTCGAGGCGACTCCGATCTCCATGCCGGCGCGCGTGTAGAACACGAATCGCGAGGCGCGCGGAATGGCGCTTTCGCGCACGTTGCAGATGGAGAGGGTGTTGCCGTGCCCCAGTTCCTTCGCGCGCTTCAGGGCTTCCATCGTGTCCAGCGTCTCGCCCGACTGCGAGATGGTGACCACGAGCTGCCGCGGGTCGGGAATGGAGTCGCGGTAGCGGTACTCGTGGCCTAGCTCCACCTTGCACGGCACGCGCGCGATTCCCTCCAGCCAGAAGTGCGCGACGAGGCCCGCGTAGTAGCTGGTGCCGGAGGCGAGGATGAGGACCGCGCTCGCGTCCCGGAACGCTCCCGCGGCCCCTTCGCCGAAGAGGCCGTCGATGTCGACGCCGCCGTCGATCACCGCCTCCAGGGTGTCGGCCACGGCGCGGGGCTGCTCGTGGATCTCCTTCTGCATGTAATGGCGGTAGGGGCCAAGGTCCACCGCGTCGGCCGAAAGCTCGCTCAGGCGCTCGGTGCGGACAGCGGGCCGGCCGGCGGCATCCACGACCTCGACGCCCCCGCGGTGGATCGCCACCACGTCGCCGTCGTCGAGGTACATCACGCGACGCGTCTCGGACACGATGGCCGAGACGTCGGAGGCGAGGAAGTTCTCGCCCTCTCCGAGGCCCACCACGAGCGGGCAGCCCATGCGCGCGCCGGTGATCGTTTCGGGGTCGGCCAGGGCCACCACGCCGATGGCGTAGGCGCCGCGCAGGTCGGCCGCGGCCTTCTGCGTGGCGAGGAAGAGGTCGCCCGTGGCCTTGAAGTAGTGGTGCACGAGGTGGGCGATGACCTCGGTGTCGGTCTGCGACTTGAACGCGTAGCCCAGCGCCTTCAGGCGCGCGCGCTGTTCCTCGTGGTTCTCGATGATGCCGTTGTGGACGACGGCGATCTCGTCGTGGGAAACGTGGGGATGCGCGTTGGGCTCGGTGACGCCGCCGTGCGTGGCCCAGCGCGTGTGGGCGATGCCCAGGACGCCGGTGAGGTTCTCGGCCCGGGCCGCCGCCTCCATCTCGGCCACGCGGCCGACGCGGCGCACGCGGCGGATGCCGCCGTCGAGGATCGCGATGCCCGCGGAATCATAGCCGCGATATTCGAGGCGCTTGAGCCCCTCCGTGAGCACCGGCACGATGTTGCGCCCGGCGATGGCCCCGACGATTCCGCACATGGGCCGATTTTCTCACGAAAAACGAAGCCCTCCGCGGCATGGCCGGGGAGGGCTCAAGGCAGGCGTCGTGATCTTGGCCTCACATCGCCCGGCCGATGACGGGGTGAGGAGGAGACCCGTGCATCTGGTTGTCACTCTACGCACCTGCACGGGCCGCCGCGGTGGCATGCGCCACACGTCCCGTGCCGAATATCCGACAAGATTCCCCGGACCCCGATCGAACCCGGCTCACGAACCCGGTTCGCGAACCGGGTTCGGGGGAGAGGCGGGGCGACGGCCGAGGACGAGGCTCGCGAGGAAGGCGGCGACCAGGGTGGCCAGGGGCGCAGCCAGTGGCACGAACCAGCCCAGCCGCAAGGCGAAGAGGGCGCCTGCCACGCTGCCGCCGGCAACCAGCGCGGCCACGGCGGGTGCCACGGGCGCGGCGACCAGGGCGACGAGGGCCATGGCGGCAATGGCAAGCAGCATCGCCGGCAGCGGCGCCTCGCGGATGGGAGACCCGTGCAGCAGCGTGCGCACCGCCTGTGCGTGGGCGAGCACGGCGGCCGGCTCCGCGCCCGGCGGCTCCCACCCGGAAAGCGAGACGGGCTGTGGCACGCGCTCCCCGGGCCCCGCCACGGACGCCACGAAGACCACGCGCCCCTTGAAGAGCCGCGCGAGCGCCTCGTCGTCGCGGATGTCGAGAAGCCGCCGCGCCGGCACGTAGCGATACGCGGGGCCCAGCGCGTAGTCCACGAGCCCGGGTTCGCAACGGCCGTCGAGCACCTCGCACACCCAGCCGGCGATCGTGGGCCAGCTTCCCTGCTGCGTGGGCAGCCCGGGCACCGTCCTTCGCACCACGCCGTCCTCGTCGCGCGGCAGGAGCGTGAAGGCCAGCGCGCGCGGGTCGACGCCGCGCAGGAGCGCATCGTGGATGGGGATGACCTCGCGGCCCGCACCGACGCGGATGCCGATGACGAGCGGCGCAGCCGACTGGGCCACGGAGAGCGCCGTGGCGAGCGCGTCGTCGAGCCCGGGAACGTCGCCCTCGAGCGAGGCACGCGGCAGCGGAGTGTCGAGCACGATGGCCCGCGGCCTGCCGCGCGCGACGCGCACCAGCACCTCGGGAAGCTTGCGCAGCACCGGGCCCACGGGGTCGACCTCGGGGGCGACGGCGCCGCGGTCGTCCAGCCCCACGACGAGGATGTCGTCCGGCGCTTCCTTCGGCGAGAGGGCCCGCAGAGTGCCGAACCCCGCATCGAGGAGCCTGAGGCTCGCGTCCCGCCCCCACGGCGAAAGGTGGAAGGCGAGGCCGGCGAGTGCCAGCGCCGCGGCGGCGAGATAGGCGGAAAGAGGCGACGGGCGGGGGGCGGCGGGTGCGGAGGCCATGGGCCGCATCTTAACGGGCCGGGGCACCGGTGCTAGACTCGACCCACCCCGGAAACCCCGAAGACGCGTGCACGACCATGAACGGCGAGCCCCCCAGCCCTGCCCAGTTGTCCGCCATTGGCGACCCCTTCGTGCGCAAGCTCGCGGCCCTGGGCCGCGTGCGCAGCTATCCCAGGAGCACGGTGATCATCACCGAGGGGGATTCGAGCGATTCCGTGTTCGTCGTCCTGTCGGGGAAGGTGAAGGCGTTCGTGTCGGATTCGGAAGGCCACGAGCTGATCCTGGACACCCAGGGGCCGGGCGACTACGTCGGCGAGATGGCGCTCGACGGCAAGCCCCGCTCCGCTTCCGTGGTGACCCTCGAGTCCACGACCTTCTCCGTCGTGCAGCGCGAACCGCTGCGCGATGCGATCCGCAAGGACCCGGACTTCGCCCTGGACATGATCTCCAAGGTGATCGAGCGGGCGCGCGACGCCACGGACAACGTGAAGAACCTGGCGCTCCTCGACGTCTACGGGCGCGTGGCGCGGCTGCTGCTCAACATGGCGGTCGAGGCCGGGGACGGGAAGCTGCGCATCCCGGAGAAGATCACGCAGCAGGAGATCGCCGAGCGCGTGGGCGCCTCGCGCGACATGGTGAGCCGCATATTCCGCGACCTCACCATCGGCGGCTACATCTCGGTCGAGAACCGGATCGTCACGATCAACAAGAAACCGCCGGCGAAGTGGTAAAAAAGGGGGCAGATCCCTTTTTCACTTCTTCTTCGGGCGCTTCCAGCCGGGCTTGGTGACCTGGGTCTTCTCGTTGAGCGTGAGCTCGCCCGCTGGCGCGTCGCGGAAGACCGTCGTGCCGGCGGCGATGGTGGCGCCGCTGCCGATGGCGACGGGGGCGACCAGCTGCACGTCGGAGCCGATGTGCACGTCGTCCCCGATCACGGTGCGGTGCTTGCTGGCGCCGTCGTAGTTGCAGGTGATGGTGCCGGCGCCGACGTTCACGTCGCGGCCGACCGTGGTGTCGCCCACGTAGGCGAGGTGGTTGGCCTTGCTCGCGCGGCCGAAGGTGCTCGCCTTCACCTCCACGAAGTTGCCGATGTGGACCTCGTCCCCAAGCTCGGTGCCGGGGCGGATTCGGGCGTAGGGGCCGATGCGCGCGTTCTCGCCCACCACCGCCTCCTCGATCAG
>JAABQW010000278.1 GCA_011391275.1 Betaproteobacteria bacterium | reverse complement strand
AGGAGCTCGACCACCCCTACTTCCGCACCAAGCACGACTCCGAGGGCATCGTCCGCAAGGAGTGCAAGCGGCCCTGGCGCATCTACCGGCCGGCGATCGTCGTCGGGCACTCGAGGACGGGAGAGATCGACAAGATCGACGGCCCCTACTACTTCTTCAAGCTGATCCAGAAGATGCGCAAGGCACTGCCGCAGTGGATGCCCACGGTGGGCATCGAGGGCGGGCGCATCAACATCGTCCCGGTGGATTTCGTGGTCGACGCCATGGACCACATCGCCCACAGGAAGGGGCTCGACGGCGGCTGCTTCCACCTCACCGACCCGGAGCCGCGGCGCATCGGCGAGATCCTGAACCTCTTCGCGAAGGCCGCGCACGCGCCGCAGATGACGATGCGGCTCAATGCCAAGATGTTCGGCTTCATCCCGGACTTCGTGGTCGACTCGGCCATGTCGCTCGCCCCGGTGCGCCGGATCCAGAAGCAGCTCCTCGCGGACCTGGGCATCCCGAAGGACATGTTCAAGTTCGTGAACTACCCCACGAGATTCGACAACCGCGAATGCGCCAGGGCCCTGAAGGGTTCGGGCATCGCGGTGCCCCGCCTCGAGGACTACGCCTGGCGCCTCTGGGACTACTGGGAGAGGAACCTCGACCCCGACCTCTTCATAGACCGGTCGCTGGCCGGCAAGGTGAAGGACAAGGTGATCGTGATCACCGGCGGCACCTCCGGCATCGGCGAGGCCACCGCCTACAAGATGGCCGAGGCCGGCGCGCAGGTCGTGGTGGTGGCGCGCGACCCGCAGAAGGCCACGCCCGTGATGGCGCGGATCAAGGCCCTCGGCGGCAAGGGCAGGTTCATCTCCTGCGACCTCGCGGACATCGCCGACTGCGACCGGCTGGTCGCGACCGTGCTCAAGGAGTTCGGGCGCTGCGACTACCTGGTCAACAACGCGGGCCGCTCCATCCGCCGGGGGATCGCGTCGTCCTTCGACCGCTTCCACGACTTCGAGCGCACGATGCAGCTCAACTACTTCGGCAGCCTTCGCCTCATCATGGGGTTCCTGCCGTCGATGATGAAGCACCGGCACGGCCACATCATCAACATCTCGTCGATCGGCGTGCTCACGCAGGCGCCGCGCTTCTCGGCCTACGTGGCCTCCAAGTCGGCGCTGGACTCCTTCACCGGCTGCGCGGCGAGCGAGTTCTCCGACAGCAACATCTCCTTCACCACCATCAACATGCCGCTGGTGAAGACGCCGATGATCGCGCCGACGAAGCTCTACAACCACGTGCCCACCCTCACGCCCGGGCAGGCGGCCGACCTCGTGGCCGAGGCGATCGTCTACAAGCCGGTGCGCATCGCCACGCGCCTGGGCATCTTCGGCGCGCTGCTGCACGCGGTCGCGCCGAAAGCCACGCAGATCATCCTCAACACGGCTTTCCGCATGTTCCCCGATTCAACGGCGGCCCAGGGCCGCAAGGACGGCGCGAAGGACGTGGAGCTCACGCCCGAGCAGGTGGCCTTCGCCCAGATCACCCAGGGCATCCACTGGTAGCGCGGACCCGCATGGGCTCCCGGCCGGAGCCGGGCGACCCGGCGCCCCGCTAGCCGGGGCCCTGCCCCGCCGCGGCGCGAAGGCGCGCGATCTCTTCGAGCACCGCCCGGTGCACGCGCTCGTCGAGCAGCATCGCGAGGTGCCCCACGCCGGCGATCGCGACGTTCCGCGCCCACTCGAGGCGGCTGGAGTCCTGCGGCGCCACCAGGTTGTCGTGGACGGTGTACACCGAAAGCGCCGGGCAGCCCGCTCCCGCCTCCCGCTCGGCCTTCTCGAGTGCGACCAGGAAGGGGCTTGCCTGGCGCATCTGGCGGCCGTTCTCGCCGGCGCCCATCGCCGCAAGGGCGGTGCCGTGGTGGGGACTGCCCAGCGTGACGATTCCCGCGACCCGGGCGGCGCCGTGTTCGCGAAGGTAGGCCCGTGTGACGAGCCCCCCCATGCTGTGGCAGACGAGGATCGCCCGCGGCTGCCCGGTGGCCCCGCACACCTCCTGCAGGACTCGATCGAGGTGCGCCGCGAAGGTCCCGATCGGCGCGAGAACGGCCGGCATGGTGGGCACGAAGACGGGCGCCACCCCCGCGCGATCGAGCGCGCGCGCGAGCCCGCACAGGGTGCCTCGATTGGAAAAATAGCCGTGCACGAGGATCACGGGCAGGCGCGGGTCGGGCGCGGGCGGCAGGTCGTCGCGCAGCGCGGTGCGCTCGAAGGGAAGCCAGAGGAAGTTGTTGAGGAGCATCGCGCGCCATTCGCCGGCCACGAGCGCGATCGTGCCGGCGGCTCCCAGCCGCTCGCCGGGGGCGCGCGGCGAGCGCGCGAGCCATGAATGCAGGAACGTCGCGCACACGACGAACAGGCGCACCCCGGCGGCGCAGGCCAGCGTCCCGGCGACGATCGCCACGGGGCCAGCGCCGAGCCAGGCGCCCAGCGCTGCCCAGATGCAGAACTCCGCGACCAGCGCGAGGCGAACGAGGTTGGCGAACATTCGTGCCGAGTATAGCAACGGCGCACCCGTGCTCCCCGGGAGGTGCGTGATACCATTCGCCGCACTCCGCGCCGTGCTCCCGTACAAGAACGATTCGCTCGATGCTGCTTCACGCCGCCACCATCTTCCTGAGCGCGTTCCTGCTCTTCCTGGTCCAGCCCGTCCTCGCCAAGCAGATCCTCCCCTGGTACGGAGGCGCGGCCATCGTCTGGACCACCTGCATGGTGTTCTTCCAGTTCGTGCTGCTGACGGGATACGCCTACTCGCACTGGCTGGCGAACCGGGTTCCCTCGCCCCGGCAGAACGCCATCCACATCGCGCTGCTCGTGGCGAGCCTCGCCTTCCTGCCCATCCTCCCCGGCGAGACGTGGAAGCCCGCCGGCGACGAGAATCCGGTGGTGCGCATCCTGCTGCTGCTCTTCGCCACGGTCGGCCTGCCCTACTTCCTGCTTTCCACGACGAGCCCGCTCATCCAGGCGTGGTTCGCGCGCGAGTTCCCGGGTTCCAGCCCCTATCGCCTCTTCGCGCTGTCGAACCTCGCCTCGATGCTGGCACTCCTGGGCTACCCATTCCTGTTCGAGCCATGGCTCGCGAGCCCCGCCCAGTCGTGGGCCTGGTCCGGCGGCTACGCGCTCTTCGTGGCGGTTTGCGCCGGGCTCGCGTGGCGCAGCCGGGAACTGCCGCCGCTCGAGCACGCCGCGCCTTCGGCCGAGGAAGAAGCCGAGCCGCGCCCCTCGGCCGGCACCATCGCCGTGTGGCTGGCACTCGCCTCGCTGGGTTCGGTGGTGCTGCTCGCGGTCTCCAACCACCTCACCCAGAACGTGTCGTCCATCCCCCTCCTGTGGGTGGTGCCGCTCGCGATCTACCTCCTCACCTTCATCCTCTGCTTCGAGGGGACGCGCTGGTACCGGCGCGACGCCTACCTCGGGGGCCTGGTCTGGATCGTGTGCGTCATGGCGTGGTTCCTCGCCGACAAGCGCCTGCAGTTCGAGCTCGGCTGGCACCTCGGCGTCTTCGCCGCGGGGCTCTTCATCGTGTGCATGTTCTGCCACGGCGAGCTGGCGCGGCTGCGCCCCGGCCCGAAGCACCTGACCCTCTTCTACCTCGTCGTCTCGCTGGGCGGCGTGGTGGGCGGCGTGCTGGTGGGGGTCGTGGCGCCCCTGGCCCTGCCGGGCTACCTGGAGCTGGAGATCGCCCTGGTCGTCGTGGCGCTCCTCGCCCTCTTCCTCAACCACGACCGGCCCAAGCCGGTGATCGCGATGTTCGCGGCCGTGGCCGCCTTCACTTCGGGAGCGCTTGCCTGGCGGGTGGAGACCTTCACCGAGGACACCGTGCTCGTCGAGCGCAACTTCTACGGCGTGCTGCGCGTGAAGGAAACGCTCGCCCGCGACACCGACCCGGACACGCGCTACCGCTCGCTGGTGCACGGCGCCATCCTGCACGGCGAGCAGTGGATGGGCGAGAAGTACCGCCGCGCAGCCACCACCTACTACAAGACCTCCTCGGGAATCGGCAAGGCGATCCTCGCCCACGAGGGGCTGCCGATCAAGGTGGGCGTCATCGGGCTGGGCGCCGGCACGCTCGCGACGTACGGCGATGCGGACGACACCTACCGCTTCTACGAGATCAACCCGGCCGTGCCGCGCATCGCGCGCGAGCACTTCACCTACCTCTCCGACAGCCCCGCGAAGATCGAGGTCGCCCTCGGGGACGCGCGCCTGAGCCTGGAGCGCGAGGCGCCGCAGGGCTTCGACGTGCTGGCGGTCGACGCCTTCTCCGGCGACTCGATCCCGGTGCACCTCATCACCGTGGAGGCCGTCGGCGCCTACCTGCGCCACATGAGCCCGAAGGGCGTCATCGCCTTCCACGTCTCGAACCGCTTCCTGGACTTGAAGCCCGTCCTGCTCGCCATCGCCGAGCGCCACGGTCTGGAATACGCCTACGTCCACGAGACGGGCGACGACGGGGGCACCACGAGCGACTGGGTGCTGCTCACCCGCCACAAGCCGCTCATCCTGCGCCCGGAGATCGTGACGGCCACCGAGCCCGTTGCGCCGCAGCCCGGCTGGCGCCTCTGGACGGACGCCTACAACAACATCCTGCAGGTCTGGCGCCGCTAGGCGCCGGCGGGTCCCGGCCCGCGCAGGAACGCCGCAACGCGCTCCGCGATGAGGCTGCTCACGCGCTCGTTCGACTCGAGAGTCACCCCGGCGATGTGCGGCGAGAGGATGACGTTGGGCGCCTCGGCCAGCACGCTGCCCGCGGCCAGGGGCTCGCGTTCGAAGACGTCCAGCGCGGCGCCGGCGAGGCGCCCCTCGGCCAGTGCCTTCGCCAGCGCCGCCTCGTCGACGATGCCGCCGCGGGCGGAGTTCACGAGGATGGCGCCCGGCTTCATCCGGGCGATGCGCGCTTCCCCGATGAGCCCGCGCGTGTCGTCGGCGAGCGGCAGGTGCAGCGACACCACGTCCGAGACGGCGAGCAGGTCGTCGAGCTCGCGCCGCTCTGCGCCGTGCCCGCCCCAGGCGGGGGAGTCGGCGGGCACCAGCGGGTCGTAGGCGAGGACGCGCATTCCCATCGCGCGCACCTTCAGGGCCGTGGCGCGGCCGATGCTGCCGAACCCGACCAGCCCGATGGTCTTGCCCGCCACTTCGCGGCCCTGCGAGAGCATCTGCCGCGGCCAGCGTCCCGCGGCCACCGCGGACGTCGAGAGGTAGGCGCCCCCGCGCAGCAGGACCATCGACATGGCCAGCACGTACTCGGCGACCGATTCCGCGTTGGCGCCCGTGGCGGGGATCACCTCGATTCGGCGCGCCCGGCAGGCCTCGAGGTCGATGTTGTCGAGGCCGACGCCCAGCCGTCCCACGACACGCAGCCGCCCGGCCGCGGCGAGCGGCGCGCCGCGGACCTGCGTGCGGTTGCGCACGATCCACGCATCGGCCCGCGCCAGCGCGCGGGCGAGCGCCGCCTCGTCATCGACGAGCGCGGGGCGGTAGTCGACGTCGAACTCGCGCGCGAGCAGCGCCACGGCCGGGGCGTCCATGCTTTCGGAAATGACGATGCCTTGCATGTTGCGGGCTTCCTCGGAAGTGTTCCCGGGCGGGCGGCGCGAGTCTAGCACGCGCTCAGCGGCGCCCGGCCGCGAGCCACGCCGTGACCTCCTCGCGGTCGTGGTAGAGGTGCTTCACGCGCAGCCGGTACGGGCGCCCGGCCATCGCCTCCTCGACGATCCCGCGCGCGCGCTGCACCTCTTCCCAGCGCTTCTTCATCGGGAGCTTCAGGTTGAAGATGGTCTCGCGACACCAGCCCTCGGCCACCCAGCGCGCCGCCAGCGTGCAGACGCGCGACGGGCTTTCCACCATGTCGCACACCATCCAGTCCACCGGTTCCGGCGGCCGGTAGCGGAAGCCGTCCTCGCGGCGGTGCTTCACCTGGCCCGTCTCGAGCAGCGCCTCGTCCATCGGGCCGTTGTCCACGGCAGCGACCATGAGGCCGCGGCGGACGAGCTGCCACGTCCACCCCCCCGGCGAGGCGCCGAGGTCCACCGCCGTCATCCCGGCGCCCATCCGCGTGCCCGCGGCATCGTCGCCCAGGAGAACGAGGAGCGCCTCCGCGAGCTTGAGGGTGGAGCGCGAAGGGGCCCCGTGCGGCATGCGCAGGCGCGGGATGCCCATCGGCCACGGCGAGCCCGCGTCGACGCGCGAGGTGCCGACATGGCATGCCGTGCCGCCCACGAAGAACACGTGCAGCCGCTCGGGCGCCGCCGGATCGTCCACGGCGACGGACGCAGCGGAAAGCGCGCGGCGAAGGTGCGGCTCGAGCGGTCGCAGCAGCGCCGCCAGCGCCTTGCCGTCGTTGGTGTCGGGCGTTTCCACGAACAGCTCGCGGAAGCGGCTGCCCAGCGCGGCGGCAGCGGCCGCAATGGGCGCGGCGCGGTCGCCCACCGGCAGGTCGGCGAGGGCGTCCGCGCAGCGCACGACCTGGCGCGGGAACACGAGGCTGGTCGCGTCGAGGCGCCGCGCGAACCCCGCCGCGTCGCCGTCCTGGGGGTGGAACACCGCGAAGGCGCTTTCCGGGCGCGCCTTCACGAAGCCCGCCAGGCCCGCCGCTTCCGCGTGCGCGGTGAGCTCCTGAGCGCACTCCTTCTCGAATCCCGCCCGGCAATAGGCGAGCAGGTTGGCGGCGTTCACGAGAATGGGAGCCCCGGCACTCAGCCCGCGGGCCGGGCGCCCCGGAACAGCGCGAAGAAGTTCGCCGTGGTCGCCTCGGCGACCGCCTCCGGCGCCACGCCCTTCAGGCGCGCGATCTCCTCGGCCACGTGGCGGACGAACGCGGGCTCGTTGGTGCGGCCGCGATGCGGTGCCGGGGCGAGGTAGGGCGAGTCGGTCTCGACCAGCATGCGTTCGAGCGGCACGCGCCTCGCCACTTCCTTCAGCGCCTGCGCGTTCTTGAAGGTGACGATCCCGGAAAAGGAGATGTAGAAGCCCAGCCGCATCGCGGCCTCGGCGACCTCGAGCGACTCGGTGAAGCAGTGCATGACCCCGCCCGCCTCCACCGCGTCCTCCTCCTCGAGGATGCGCAGCGTGTCGGCCGCCGCCTCGCGCGTGTGGATGACGAGCGGCTTCGCGCACGCCCGGGCCGCCCGGATGTGCGTGCGGAAGCGCTCGCGCTGCCACCCGGTGTCGCCCTCGATGCGGAAGTAGTCCAGGCCGGTCTCGCCGATCGCCACCACCTTCGGGTCGGCGGCGAGCGAGACGAGTTCCTCGACGCTCGCCTCGCGCCCGTCGCGGCGCTCGTCCGGGTGCACGCCCACGGTGCACCAGAGGTGCGGCTGCGTGCGCGCCACCTCGAGAACGCCGGGAAAGCCCGCAAGCGTGGTGGAGATCGTGAGGGCGTGGGTCACGCCGCCGGCGGCCATGCGCGCGAGGAGCGCCGGGAGGTCGCCGCGCAGTTCCGGGAAGTCGAGGTGGCAGTGGGAATCGACGAGCATGGCGCGCATTCTACCGGCGCGCGGTCGGGCCGGCGCCCGGGTCTCAGATCGTGTTCGTCGGCCGCGAGGACTGCAGCGCGCCCGCGAGCAGGCCCTCGACGCGTTTCTTGAGCTCGCGGCAGGTCTCGCTGTCCTGCAGCTGCACGCCGATCCCCTGCGGCCGGTTGGACGCGGCGTGCGGCGGGTTGACCCATGCGATGTGCCCCTGGATCGGGATCTTCACCGTGTCGTCGAGAAGCGACAGCAGCACGAGGACTTCCTCGCCCAGGTGGTGCTCGCGGTTGGTCGGCACGAAGATCCCCCCGCCGCGCAGCAGCGGCATCCACGCCGCGTAGAGGGCGGCCTTGGTGCGGATCACGAGGGAGAACACCCCGTGGCGCGCGATGGCGGGATCGGTGACGGCGTCGTTCATGGTTCAGCCAAGTGTGGCGCGATTGTAGGCCATCATCAAGTGCTCGGCCGCGAGCCGTGCGTTGAGCGGATGCCCGGCCAGCCGCCGCGCCTCGAGCAGTTCCCGGTCGAGCGCCAGCAGCCGGTCGAGCCGCGCGCGCCGGGCCTTGGCCTTGAGGGCGGCGGCCGCCTCGATGTGGTGGCGCGGCCCGCAGGCGTGCTTGAGGCGCACGAGGTCGTGTACCCAGGTCTGCATCACGAAGAGCGTGCGGTCGAGGTTCGCCCGGTCCATCCCGGCCGCGAACGAGAGCACGTGCGCGCCGTCGGGCCGCGAGAGCTCGGCCACGACCTTGCGCCGCCACTCGCGCTCTTCCGGCCGGGCCAGGTCGGCGGCGAGGAGCGGCGCGCCGCCGGCGAGGGCCAGCGACGCCTCCGCATCGGTCGCGCCGCCCTCGGCGAGCCACGCGAGCGCCTGCGCGCGGGCGGGCGCGCGCAGCACGACGGATTCGCAGCGGCTGCGGATCGTGGCGAGGAGCCGCGCCGGGCGGTCGCTCACGAGCAGGATCACGGTCGCCGGCGGCGGCTCCTCCAGCGACTTGAGGAGCGCGTTCGCGGCGGCCGGCTGCAACGCCTCGGCCGGATGCAGCACGATGGCGCGGTGCCCCGCGCGGTGCGTCGACAGCGACACGAAGTCGCGGATGGCGCGCACCTGGTCGATCTTGATCACGAGGCTCTTCCTGGCGGAGTCCTTCCCCGCATCCGCCTCGGGAGCCTCGCCGTCGCCCTCCTCCGCGGCCTCGGGGACGATTTCGCGGTAGTCCGGGTGGTTGGACTGCCCGAACCAGTGGCAGGAGGGGCACTCGCCGCAGGCGAGAAGGTCGATGGGCGACTCGCACAGCAGGCTCCTCGCGAACTCGCGCGCGAACGCCACCTTGCCTATGCCGGGCCGGCCCGAGACCAGGAGCGCATGCGGCAGGCGCGGCCTGCGCCCCATCAGCCGTGCGAGGACCTCGCGGTGCCAGGGAGGCGAGTTCACGGGAAGGCCTCCCCGAAGGCATGGGCGAGCCGCGCGCGCACCTCCTCGAGCCCCCCGGAAGCGTCGACGACATGCACCCGCGACGGCGCCTCGCGCGCCCTGTCGAGGTAGGCCTCGCGCACGCGCCGGAAGAACTCGGCCGCCTCGCGCTCGAACTTGTCGGGCGTGCGGCTCTGCGCCCGCTGCCGCCCGTAGGCGATGGCCGGGTCGAGGTCGAAGAGGAAGGTCGCGTCGGGCTGGCGCCCGGGATGCACCAGCGCCTCCAGCGCGCCGAAGACCGCGCGGTCGAGCCCCCGCCCGCCGCACTGGTAGGCGTAGGTCGCGTCGCTGAACCGGTCGGAAAGGACCCATTCGCCGCGCGCGAGGGCCGGCTCGATCACGCGCACGAGGTGCTCGCGGCGCGCGGCGAACATCACCAGCGCCTCCGTGGTCCCCTCCATCGCCTCGTTCAGGACGAGCTCGCGCAGCCTCTCCCCGAGGGGCGTGCCCCCCGGCTCGCGCGTGACCACGACCGCCGCGCCGCGCGCGCGGATCAGCGAGGCGAGGAACTCGAGGTGCGAGGACTTCCCCGCGCCATCGATGCCCTCCACGGTGATGAAGTGGCCGGCCGTCATGATCTTCCCAGCTGGTATCTTGCCACCGCGCGGTTGTGTTCCTCGAGTGTGCGCGAAAAGTGGTGCGACCCGTCGCCCTTGCCGACGAAGTAGAGGAACCCGGTGGCCGCCGGGTTGAGCGCCGCGGCGATCGAGGCCTCGCCCGGCATGGCGATGGGCGTGGGCGGGAGTCCGTCGCGCGTATAGGTGTTCCAGGGCGTGTCGGCCAGGAGGTCGCGCTTGCGCAGGTTCCCGTCGAAGCGCTCGCCGAGGCCATAGATCACCGTGGGATCGGTCTGCAGGCGCATGGGCATGCGCAGCCGGTTCACGAACACCGAGGCGATCGTGGGGCGCTCGCCGGCCTGGCCGGTCTCCTTCTCGATGATCGAGGCGAGGATCAGCGCCTCGTAGGGGCTCGCGAGCGGGACCGCCGGGTCCCGGGCCTCCCACGCGCGCGCGAGGCGCTTCGCCATCTCGGCGTAGGCCCGCTTGAGGATCTCGACGTCGGCCGTGCCGGCGTGGAAGCGGTAGGTGTCCGGGAAGAAGAGACCCTCGAGGGAGGACTCGCGCACGGCGAGCGCGGCGCGGACCTCCGGATCGGCGAGTCCGCGGAGCGTCGGGCGAACCTCGGGGTGCGCATGGAGCTGCGCCAGCCACTGCCGGAACGTCGTGCCCTCCACGAAGACGATCTCCACCGGCACGACGTCGCCGGAGGCGAGCTTGTCGAGGAGCTCGAGCGGCGTGAGCGGCGCGGCCAGCCGGTAGGTGCCGGCCTGCAGGGATGCGGCCTTGCCCAGGAGCCGGCCGACGATCCAGAACGCGTGCGGCTCGGCGAGGAGCCCCTCGTCGGCGAGGTTGCGGGCGACGGACTTGAGGCTGGCCCCGCTCTTCACCGTGAAGTCGAAAGGCGTGCGCGGCGGCTCGAGCGGGCTCAGGCTGAACCAGGCGAGCCAGGCCACGGCCGCGAGCCCGCCCAGGAGCGCCAGGCCGAGGAGCGCGAGGAGCCTACGCACCGTGCGCATCGCGCTCCCCGATCAGGCGCTGCAGCCGGCGCGCGAGCGGGCCGGGCTCCCAGCGCCGCTCGCCGAAGGCGGCCACGGGCCACAGGCCGATCACGCTGTTGGTGAGGAAAACCTCGTCGCAAAGCTCGAGTTCCTCGAAGCCCGCGTCGCGGACCTCGCAGGCGATGCCCTCGGCGCGGGCCAGCTCCAGCACGCGCTCGCGCTGCGAGCCGGCCACGCCGCAGCGGTCCAGCGCGGGCGTGACGAGCGTGCCGCCGGCGGCGAAGAAGACGTTGCTCGCGCTGCCCTCGACCAGCCGGCCTTCGGAGTCGGCGAGCAGGCCCTCGCGCACGGCGGGGTCACGCCACTCCGCGCGCGCGAGCACGTTCTCGAGCCGGTTGAGCGACTTCACGCCCGCCAGCCGCGGCTGGATGGCGAGCGCCAGGTCGCAGCGCCGCACGCGCACGCCGTTCTGCGCCTCGTCGGGAAAGGCCGGCACGCCCGGCCAGGCCGCGACGATGCGGGTGGGCTCGAAGTCCGCCGGCCACGCGTAGCCGCGCCCGGATGCACCGCGGGTGACCGTCACCTTGGCGACCGACGCTTCGGGAGCGACGCGGGCAATCTCCCCCAGCAGCAGGGACTCGCCGGGGCAGGGCAGCTCCAGGCACGCGCAGTCGCGCGCGAGCAGCCGGTAGTGGTGGGCCCAGTTGAGGGGGCGCCCTCCCCGGACGACCATCGTGCGGAAGACGCCGTCGCCGTACATGAGCCCGCGGTCGGCCGCGTCGACGGACCGGCCAGGCTGCCCGTTCACGAGAAACGAGGCCATTTCCGCGCGCCTCCCGCGCCAGTGCCCGCTAGCGCAGGCGCCGGAAGGCCAGCGTCCCGTTCGTGCCGCCGAACCCGAAGGAATTGGAGAGCGCGACGTCGATCGCCATCTCGCGCGCCGTGTCGGGCACGTAGTCGAGGTCGCAGGCCGGATCGGGGTTGGCCAGGTTGATCGTGGGCGGGGAGACCTGGTGGTGGATCGCGAGGACGGTGATGAGCGCCTCCACGCCGCCGGCCGCGCCCAGGAGGTGGCCGTGCATCGACTTGGTGGAATTCACCGCCATGCGCCGCGCGTGGTCGCCGAAGGCCGCCTTGATGGCCGCGGTCTCGTTGGCGTCGCCCAGCGGCGTCGAGGTGCCGTGGGCATTGAGGTACTGGACCTCGTCGGCGTTGATGCCGCCGTTCCTGAGTGCGGCGAGCATGGCGCGGCGCGGGCCGTCCATGTCCGGTGCGGTGATGTGGCTCGCGTCCGCGCTCATGCCCATGCCGGCGAGCTCGCAGTAGATGCGCGCCCCGCGCTTGCGGGCGTGCTCGTACTCCTCGAGGATGAGGATACCGGCGCCCTCGCCCAGCACGAAGCCGTCGCGGTCGCGGTCGAAGGGCCGCGAGGCCCGCTCCGGGTCGTCGTTGCGCTCCGAGAGCGCCTTGAGCGAGCAGAAGCCGCCCATGCCGGACATGCAGATGGTCGCCTCCGTGCCGCCGGCGATCACGATGTCGGCGTCGCCGTACTCGATGAGGCGCCCGCCCTCGCCCACGCAGTGCGAGCTCGTCGTGCACGCCGAGACCATCGACACGTTCGGGCCCTTGGCCCCGACCTGGATGGAGATGAGGCCGGCGACCATGTTGATGATGGAGCCGGGCACGAAGAACGGCGAGATGCGCCGCGGCCCCTTGGCGCGCATCTCGATGATGTTGGCCTCGATCATCGGCAGCCCGCCGATGCCCGAGCCGACGATGACCCCCGTGCGCTCGGCGTTGGTCTCGTCGATGGCGAGCGCCGCGTCCTCGAGCGCCAGGCGCGTGGCGGCGATGCCGAAGTGGATGAAGGTGTCGGAGCGGCGCACCTCCTTGGGCGGCATCCACTGCGTGGCGTCGAAGCCCTTCACCTCGGCCGCGATGCGCGTCGAGAGCGCCGCGGGGTCGAACTTCGTGATCGGGCCGACGCCGCTCCTGCCGTGCAGGAGGTTGTCCCAGGCCTGGGCGATGCCGATCCCGACCGGGGAGACGATCCCAAGGCCGGTGACGACGACGCGGCGTTTGGTCATGAAGTCGCTCCGGGGCGTGGCTGCATGGAGGTGGGAACGTGAAACGGGGGCCGTCGCAGCGGCCCCCGCGCCTGCCAGGGGCCGGGCCCCCGGCTCCTTACTTCTTGAGGTGGGCCGTCACGTAGTCGATCGCCTGCTGGACGCTGGTGATCTTTTCGGCTTCCTCGTCGGGAATCTCGCACTCGAACTCCTCTTCCAGGGCCATTACCAGCTCGACGTTGTCGAGGGAGTCCGCGCCAAGGTCCTCGACGAACGAGGATTCGTTTTTCACGTCCGCTTCGGCCACGCCGAGCTGCTCGGCGACGATCTTCCTGACGCGTGCTTCGATGTTCTCCATCTGGTTCCTCCACTATTTTTCAGGGCTTCGCTTGTGACGCGAAAAAACGGCACATTTTACCATACGGGGCGCGCCCGACGGCCGCGACCGCTCAGTCCATGAACATGCCGCCGTTCACGTGCAGGGTGGCGCCGGTGACGTAGGCCGCCCCGGGCGAGCACAGGAAGGCGACCGCGGCGGCGACGTCCTCCACCCGGCCCAGGCGCCCCAGCGGCACGTTCTCGACGAGCTTCTTCACCTGCTCCCCGGCGAGCGCGCGCGTCATGTCGGTCTCGATGAAGCCCGGCGACACGCAGTTCACCGTGATGCCGCGGCTGCCCACCTCGCGGGCGAGCGACCTGGAAAAGCCGATGATCCCCGCCTTGGCGGCCGCGTAGTTGGCCTGGCCGGGGTTGCCCGTGTGGCCCACGACCGAGGTGATGTTCACGATTCTCCCCGCCCTCGCCTTCATCATGCCGCGCAGCACCGCCCGCGAGAGCACGAAGACGCTCTTCAGGTTGGTCGCCTGGACGTCGTCCCACTCCTCGTCCTTCATGCGGGCGAGCAGGTTGTCGCGGGTGATGCCCGCGTTGTTCACGAGGATCGCGACGGGGCCGAACTCGGTGGCCGCCCGGTCCGCGAAGGCCGCGCAGGCCGCGCCGTCGCGCACGTCGAGGACGCGGCCGGCCCCCTTGCCGCCGGCGCCCGCGATGCGCGCGGAAATGCCCTCGGCGCCCTTTTCCGACGTCGAGGTCCCGACGACGAAGGCCCCGGCGCCGGCGAGGGCGAGGGCGATCGCCTCGCCGATCCCGCGCGAGGCCCCGGTGACGATGGCGACTTGTCCGTTCAGCATGGCGTCCTCAGGCAGTGGCGGCGGCCAGGGCCGCCGAATCGGTGATGGCGACGGCTTCCACGCCGTCGACGGTGCGCCTCACGAGCCCGGCGAGCACCTTGCCCGGCGCGCATTCGACGATGCGGGTGACGCCCTGCGCCTGCAGGTGGCGCACGGTCTCCACCCAGCGCACCGGGCGGAAGAGCTGCTCGACCAGGGCCTGCCGGATGCGCTCGGGGTCGTCGAAGGCCGTCACGTCGGCGTTCTGGACCACGGGCACCCGCGGGACCGCGACCGCGATTCCGGCGAGCCGCTCGCGCAGCCGTTCTGCCGCCGGCCGCATGAGGCTGCAGTGCGAGGGCGCGCTCATGGGGAGCATCCTGACGATCTTGGCGCCGTGCGCCTTGGCCGCGGCCATGCCGCGCTCGACGGCGCCGCGGTGCCCGGCGATGACGATCTGGCCCGGGGAGTTGAGGTTCGCGGGCTCCAGCACCTCGCCCTGCGCGGCCTCCGCGCAAACCTGCGCGATCCGGTCGTCGGCGAGGCCCACGATGGCGGCGATGCCTCCGGTGCCCTCCGGCACGGCCTCCTGCATCGCCTGGGCGCGCAGGCGAACCAGCGGCAGCGCGTCCTCGAAGCGCAGCGACTCCGCGGCGACCAGGGCCGAGTACTCGCCCAGGCTGTGCCCGGCGAAGAAGGCCGGCATCGGCCCGCCGCGCTCGCGCCAGGCGCGCCAGCACGCCACACCCGCGGTCAGCATGAGCGGCTGGGTGACCACCGTGCGGGCGAGCGCCTCGGCCGGGCCGGCCGCGGCCAGCGCCCAGAGGTCCTCGCCGAGGATGGCGGAAGCCTCGCGGAAGGTCCGCTCGACCGCCGGAGAATCGGCGAAGCCGTCCATCATGCCCACCGACTGCGAGCCCTGCCCCGGGAACACCACTGCGGTCTTCATGCTTTCCTCACCACCGGATGAGTACGGAACCCCACGTGAACCCGCCGCCCACGCCCTCGAGCAGCACCAGGTCGCCGCGCTTGATGCGACCGTCGCGCACCGCGACGTCGAGGGCGAGCGGGATGGAGGCGGCCGACGTGTTGGCGTGCCGGTCCACCGTCACGACGCATTTCTCCGGCGGGATGCCCAGCTTCCTCGCCGTGTGCGAAATGATGCGCACGTTGGCCTGGTGCGCGACCAGCCAGTCGAGGTCGGAAACCGCGAGGCCGTTCGCCTCGAGCGCCTCGTGCGCGCTTTCCTCCAGGACCCGCACGGCGAGCTTGAAGACGGCGCCGCCGTCCATCTTGAGGGTCGGGTCGCCCAGGACGCCGCCGCCGCTCACGTGTCCGGGCGTGTTGAGGATATCGGCGTAGGCCCCGTCGGCATGCAGGTGCGAGGAGAGGATGCCGGGCTCGTCGGCAGCCTCGAGGACCACCGCGCCGGCCCCGTCGCCGAACAGCACGCACGTGCCGCGGTCCTTCCAGTCCAGGATGCGCGAGAAGACCTCCGCCCCGACCACCAGCGCGCGCCCGTGCATGCCGGAGCGGATGAACTGGTCGGCGATCGCGAGCGCGTAGACGAACCCGCTGCACACGGCCTGCACGTCGAAGGCCGCGCCGTGGCGGATGCCCAGCTTCTTCTGCAGCAGGCAGGCGCTCGACGGGAAGACCATGTCCGGGGTGGAGGTCGCGAGCACGATGAGGTCGATGTCCCCGGGACGCAGGCCCGCCGCGGCCAGCGCGTGCCGCGAGGCGGCCAGCGCCAGGTCGCTCGTGGACTCGCCGTCGGCCGCGATGTGGCGCTCGCGGATGCCGGTCCGGGAGACGATCCACTCGTCGGTGGTCTCGACCATCGACTCGAGGTCGCGGTTGGTGAGGACCTTTTCCGGCAGGTAGCTCCCGGTGCCGGCGATGCGCGAGCGCCGCGGCGCGTTCATGCCGCGGCCTTCGCCGGCGCCGCCCGGGAGGTGCCTGCGAGCACGCCCAGCCCGTGCAGCCGCTCGATCTCGGCGGCGATGCGCTCGTTCAGGCCGTGGCTCGCCTCCGCCTCGGCCCGCTCGAGTGCGGTGGCGAACGCGAGGCGGTCGGCCGAGCCATGGCTCTTCACGACGATGCCGCGCAGGCCCAGGAGGGTTGCCCCGTTGTAGCGGCGGTGGTCGAGCCGGCGGCGGAAAGCCTTGATGACCGGCAGGGAAACGAAGGCAGCCAGGCGCGTGAAGGGGTTGCGCGTGTATTCCTCCTTGAGGAAGTCGCCCATCATCTTGGCCAGCCCCTCGGAGGTCTTGAGCGCCACGTTGCCGACGAAGCCGTCGCAGACCACGACGTCGGTGGTGCCCTTGTAGATGTCGTTGCCCTCGACGTTGCCGTAGAAGTTGAGCGTGCTCGCCTTCAGGAGGTCGCCCGCCTTCTTGACGACCTCGT
>JAABQW010000277.1 GCA_011391275.1 Betaproteobacteria bacterium | reverse complement strand
GCCTGCTCGCGCTTCTTGTCGCCTTCGACCACCTGCACCTTCACGATCACCGTGTCGCCGGGGGAGAAGTCGGGGATCTTGCGCCCGAGGCGCGCGATTTCTTCCTGCTCGAGTTTCTGGATCAGATTCATGGTTCGGTCCTTTCGATGTCCGGCCTTTTCGGCCACTTCCGGCAGAGCAGCCCGGTGGGCTGGTGCGCGGCGGTTCTTCTTGCCTTCGCGTTGCTTCGCTACTGCTGTTCCTGCATCTGCTGCTCGCGCCGCGCCTCCTCGAGGAGCTTCGCGTCTTCCTTCGAAAGCGCCCGGCCCTCCAGGAGGTCCGGCCGCCTCGCCAGCGTCCGTGCGAGGGATTGCTTGCGCCGCCACCTCGCGATCCCCGCGTGGTTGCCCGAGAGGAGAACCTCCGGCACCCTCGCGCCCTGCCAGTCCTCCGGCCGCGTGTAGTGCGGCCAGTCGAGGAGCCCCTCGGAGAACGAGTCCTGCGACGCGCTCGCCGCGTCGTTCAGGCTCCCCGGCAGGAGCCTCACGATGGCGTCGATCATCACCATCGCGGGCAGCTCCCCGCCCGAGGTCACGTAGTCGCCGATCGAGACCTCCCGGTCCACCCGGCGCGCGATGAGGCGTTCGTCCACCCCTTCGTAGCGCCCGGCGACGAGCACGAGGCCCGGCGACTTCGCGAGTTCCCTCGCCACCGCGTCCGTGAAGCGCTCGCCCTGCGGCGAGAGCAGCACGACCTGCGGCCTTTCCACCCCGGCAGCCAGTTGCCTGGCCACCGCGGCGTCGATGCAATCCTCGAGCGGCCCCGGCAGCATCACCATGCCGGGCCCGCCGCCGTACGGCCTGTCGTCGACCGTGCGGTGCGGGTCGCCCACGAAGTCGCGCGGGTTCCACGCGCGGAAGTCGAAGCCTCCCTCCTCCAGCGCGCGCCGCGTGATGCCGTGGCGGGTCACCGCCTCGAACATCTCCGGGAAGATCGTGACCACGTCGAAGCGCATCATCAGACGTCGTACCCCGCTTCCCAGTCGACCGTGATGCGTCCCGCCTTCCGGTCGACCGACTTCACGTAATCCGCGACGAAGGGAATGAGACGCTCCCGCCCGCCGCGCACGACCAGCACGTCCGAGCCGCCGGTCCTCAGCAACTCCTCCACCTGGCCGAGCGCTTCGTCCTGCAGGTTCACCACCGCGAGCCCCACCAGGTCCACCCAGTAGAACTCGCCCGATTCCGTTTCCCCGAGGTCCTCCCGGGTTACCGCCACGTCGACCCCCCGGAGGAGCTCGGCGGCGTTGCGATCGTCGACGCCCTCCAGCTTGGCGCTCACCGCGGCGGGGCGGACCTTGAAGTCCTGCAGCACCGCCGAGCTCCACCCCGATTTCGTCCGCAGCCACCACGAGGGGTGGTCCGCGAGCCCGTCGGGGGTTTCGGTGAAGGTCCTCAGCTTGACCCAGCCCTGGATGCCGAAGGGGCCGAGGATGCGCCCCATCACCACCAGCCGCGACTCGTCCCCCGCGTACGGGGAACCGGCGGGATTACTGGGCCGGGGCTTCGGGCTTGGCCGCGAGCTGTGCCTTGCCACGCTTGACCAGCTTCTTCACCGCGTCCGAAGGCTGCGCGCCCATGGAAACCCAGTGCGCGACGCGGTCCAGCGAGATCCGGAATCCGGGCTCGTTCTCGGCGGCCTTGGGGTTGTAGAAGCCGATGCGCTCGATGAAGCGCCCGTCGCGCGGCATGCGCGAATCGGCGACGACTACGGTGTAGTAGGGGCGGTTCTTCGCGCCGCCGCGCGCCAATCTGATGACGACCATGATGGCTCCGATCCCGTTGATAACGGGTAACTGTTGCTGGAAGGATCTCCCGGGGGGTAACGCCTCCCGGAAGCTGAAAAGCCTTGCATTATAAGGGCTTGGCGAACTCCGCGCAAGCCGCCCCGCTTCAGCGCATGCCAGGCAGCATCCCCTTCATGTTGCGCATCATCTTGGCCAGCCCGCCCGAGCGCATCATCTTCATCATCTTCTGCATCTGCTCGAACTGGTTCAGCAGGCGGTTGACCTCCTGGACCTGCACGCCCGCGCCCGCGGCGATGCGGCGCTTGCGCGAGGCCTTGAGGAGCTCGGGCTTGCGCCGCTCCAGCGGCGTCATCGCGTTGATGATCCCCTCGGTGCGGCGCATCGACTTCTCCTGCAGGTCCGGCGACTGGCTGGCGGCCTGGGTGAGCTGGGAGGGCAGCTTGTCCATGAGGGCGGACACGCCCCCCATCTTCTTCATCTGCTGGAGCTGCGACTTGAAGTCGTCGAGGTCGAAGTCCTTCCCTTTCCTGAACTTGTCGGCGAGCTTCTTCGCCTCGCCCTCGTCGACCGACTTCCTCGCCTCCTCGACGAGCGAGACGATGTCGCCCATGCCGAGGATGCGCGAGGCCATGCGCTCCGGGTGGAAGGGCTCGAGCCCGTCCATCTTCTCCGACACGCCGGCGTACTTGATGGGCGCCCCGGTGATCGCGCGCACCGAGAGCGCCGCGCCGCCGCGCGCGTCGCCGTCGAGCTTGGTGAGGATGACGCCGGTGAGCGGCAGGGCCTCGCCGAAGGCCTTCGCGACGTTGACCGCGTCCTGGCCCTGCATGGAATCGACCACGAAGAGCGTCTCGACCGGGTTCACGGCCGCGTGCACCGCCTTCACCTCGGCCATCATCGCCTCGTCGATCGCCAGGCGCCCGGCAGTGTCGACGATGAGCACGTCGTGGTAGTGCTTGCGCGCCCAGTCGAGGGCGTTGGCGGCGATGTCGACCGGCTTCTGCGAGGCGTCCGACGGGAAGAGGTCGATCGCGAGCTGCGCGGCCAGCGACTTCAGCTGCTCGATGGCCGCGGGGCGGTAGACGTCGGCCGACACCAGCAGCACCTTCTTCTTCGCGCCCTTGAGCAGGCGCGCGAGCTTGCCCGCGCTGGTGGTCTTGCCCGCGCCCTGCAGGCCCGCGAGGAGGATCACCGCGGGAGGCTGGGTGGCGAGGTTCAGCTGCGAATTGGTGCCGCCCATGAGGGCGACCAGCTCGTCGTGCACGACCCCCACGAGCGCCTGGCCGGGCGTGAGGCTCGCGACCACGTCCTGGCCGAGCGCCTTCTCCTTCACGCGGGCGATGAAGTCCTTCACCACCGGCAGACCCACGTCTGCCTCGAGGAGCGCCATGCGCACCTCGCGAAGGGCCTCGGAGACGTTGTCCTCCGTCAGGCGCGCGTGGCCGCGCATCGTCTTGATGACGGAGGAAAGTCGCTGCGTCAGTGAGTCCAGCATGGGGAGGGCCGAAGGGGAATTGGTGTAGACTGAACCGCCCCGAAAATGAGCGATTCGATTCTCCATTTTAGCACTGCCGCCTGCTGGCTCGCCCTCGCGGCCCTGGCCTGGCACGCGGCCCGTGGCGCCGCAGCCGCGGCCGGCACCGCACCCGGGGGGGCCTTCCGGCTCGAGGGTGTGCTGCTGCCGGTGGCGCTGGTGCTGCACGGCATGGCCGTCTACAACGGGGTCGTCACCGAGGCGGGCATGAACCTCGGCGTGTCCAATTCCATCTCCCTCATCGTCTGGCTCACCGTCGCCATCTACTGGCTCGCGAGCCTCGCGGTGCCGGGACTCGCGAGCATCCAGGGGCTGTGGGCGCCGATCGCGCTGGGCGCGGTGCTGCTGCAGGCCTTGCTGCCCTCGCACTACATCGTGCGGCACGGCGGCGACCCCCTCTTCACGCTGCACTTCGTCATCGCGATGCTCGCCTACAGCCTGTTCATCGTGGCGACCATGCACGCGGTGGTGATGCTCGCCGAGCAGAAGTGGCTGCACCGAGGCGTGATGCCGCCTTTCCTGAGGAGCCTGCCGCCGCTGCTGGAGATGGAGGCGCTCCTCTTCCGCATCCTCTTCGCGGCGTTCGTTCTGCTCACGCTCACGGTGGTCTCCGGGCTCTTCTTCTCCGAGCAGCTTTTCGGCCGCCCGCTGCAGCTCACGCACAAGACCGTCTTCGGGATCCTCTCCTGGGTGATCTTCGGCTGGCTCCTCGTCGGGCGCTACCGCTACGGCTGGCGGGGCAAGCGCGCGGTGTACTGGACGCTGGGCGGGTTCATGGCCCTGCTGCTCGCGTACCTCGGCAGCAAGTTCGTCCTCGAGATCATCCTCCAGCGGGGCTGAGGGCCGGCCCCGGTGTCCGACCACATACCGCTCGCCTGGCTCTTCACGGCCCTTGCCGTGATGCTGCTCGTCGCCGGGTTCTTCTCGATCGCCGAGACGAGCATGATGGCGCTCAACCGCAACCGGCTGAAGCACCTCGTGCGCGAGGGCCGGCGCTCGGCACGCCTCACCCAGGACCTGCTGGACAAGACGGACCGGCTCCTGGGCGTGATACTCCTCGGCAACAACCTGGTGAACGCCGCCTCCGCGGTGCTGGTGGCCGAGATGTCCATCCGCCTCTTCGGCGAGGGCGAGTACATCCTCATGATCGCCACCGCGACGGTGACGTTCTTCATCCTCGTCTTCAGCGAGATCACGCCCAAGGTGATCGGCGCCACCTACCCGGAGGCCATCGCGCTGCCCTCCGCCTACATCCTCACCCCGCTGCTGCGCGTGGCCTACCCGGTGGTGTGGTTCGTGAACCTGTTCGTGCAGGGGCTCCTGCGCCTGCTCTTCATCAAGCCCCTGGAGGGCGGCGGGGAGAACCTCTCGATGGAGGAGCTGCGCACGCTCGTGCTCGAGGGCGGCAAGTACATCCCGAAGAAGCACCAGTCGATCTTCCTCAACCTCTTCGAGCTCGAGGACATGACGGTCGACGACACGATGACGCCGCGCGGGCAGATCGAGGAGATCGACCTGGAGGACGACATCGACGAAATCCACACCGCGATCTCCACCGCCCACCACACGCGCCTCGTGGTCTACGAGGGCGGCCTCGACAAGGTCGTCGGCATCCTGCACGTGCGCAAGTTCCTGAACGCCTCGCGCCGGGAGCCGCTGGACAAGGATGGCCTGCGGTCCATCCTGCGCGACCCCTACTACCTGCCCGAGGGCACGCCGCTCCTGCAGCAGCTCACCAACTTCCAGGAGCAGATGCGCCACGTGGGCCTGGTGGTCGACGAGTACGGCGAGATCCTGGGGCTGGTCACGCTGCAGGACATCCTCGAGGAGATCGTGGGGGAGTTCACCAGCCAGAAGCCGATGTCCGGGAACCTCGTGCGCAAGGAAGCCGACGGCACCGTCATCGCCGAGGGAACCTGCCCGCTGCGCGTCCTGAACCGCAAGGCCGGCTTCCACTTCCCCCTCGAGGGGCCCAAGACGATCAACGGCCTGGTGCTCGAGGCCCTCGAGGACATCCCCGAGCCCGGCACCTCGCTCCTGGTCGCCGGGCACCCGGTCGAGATCCTGCAGGTCCAGAACCGCATGGTGAAGGTGGTGCGGATCAGCGAGCGCAAGACCGCGGACGCCGGGGCCCGCGCCGCCTGAGCCGCGGCTAGCGGGAAGCGGCGAGCGCCTTCGCCGAGTACCGCGCCACGAACCCCCGGTCGATCCGGTCCTTCCAGCGCCAGACCCAGCCGCCCTCGAAGGAGAAGCCGCCGTACACGCCGACCGCGTGGCGCGCCCCGCAGGAGACCAGCGCGAGGTAGCGCGGCGACGGATCGAACCTCTCGAGCGGCCCGCCCTTCAGCGCCGCGAGGAGGTTGGCCGCCAGGGGCGGCCCGGCGCGCACCGCGAAGACCCCCGCCTTCGGCCGCGGGTTCGCCGTGTTGGTCGCGCAGTCGCCGGCGCCGAATACCTCGGGATGGGAGAGCGACTGCATGAAGTCGTTCACGGCGAGGAAACCGCGGTCGTCGGTCTGCAGGCCCGAGTCGCGCAGGAACCCGGGCGCGGCGGCACCCGCCACCCAGAGCGTCGCGTCGGTGGCGAACTCGATCGCGTCGCGCAGGCGCAGGTATCCGGGGCCCACCTCCGTCACGGGGCTCCCGGCGTGCGTGCCGATGTTGCGCAGGCGCGCCAGGCGAACCAGCCGGCCGCGTGCCGCCGCCGGGTACTCGGGCACGAGGGTTTGCGCGTCGGTGAGGACGCGCACGTGCGGCGCCACTCCTGCCGACTCGCGCCGCAGCCGGTTCTCGACCGCGAAGGCGAGCTCGAGGCCCGCCGCGCCGCCTCCCACCACGGAGACCGAGCTCATCCCGCCCTGGCGCGCGCGCGCGAGCACCTTCTCCCAGCCCTCGACGAAGCGCTCCAGCGGCCGGATGACCACCGCGCGCTCCTCGACCCCCTTCACGCGGCCCGTGAACGCGCGCGAGCCCACGTCGATCGACAGGACGTCGTAGGGGACGACCTCGCCGTTGGCGCAGATCACCTCGCGCATCGCGGGGTTCACGAGCGATGCCGAGGAGCGCACCACGAGTGCGCGCGCGCGTTCGGCCAGGGGGCCCAGGTCGATGCCGCACTCCTCGAGCGTGTAGTGGCCGGCCACGAACCCCGGCAGCATACCCGAGTAGACCTGCCGCTCCACCGGCGTGACGAGGGTCACGCTCACGGTGGAGTCGAGCGCGTCGCCGATCGCCTTGAGGACGTGGACATGCGCGTGGCCCCCGCCGACTAGCACCAGCCGCCTCATCGCCGCGCCTCCAGGCTGAAGTCCCCGAACCAGGCCGTGACGGTCTCTCCCGTCTGGTCGGTGTCGTTGCCGATGGCGATGCCCGTCACCCGCGGCACCGGGCCCGTCCACTGCGAGCCGAACGCGGCCCGGAAGTCGGCCTCGAGGTCGCGCGACTCCCGTGCCCATGCGCCGGGCGAGGAGCTCCGCAGCACCACCGTGCGCACCCGGTCGGTGTAGGGGTTCCACGCGCCCGTCCCCGGGGCGTGGCGGTTGTCCCAGACGTAGCACAGGGCGGCGGTGGGCAGCGTCTCGCCCCAGACCGCGCGCGCGAGGAGCGCCTTCACGCGCGCGCCCACGCCGAGGCTCTCCACGGGCACGTCGAAGAAGACGTAGACGCGCGCGGCGAAGTCGTCGCCGTCCTTGCGCGCGAGGTCGGCGCGCTCGACGACGCGGTCGACCTTCCAGCGCCACGCGAGGACCGGCCGGGCGGAGGGCGAGGCATCGAGCGCATGGACCACCGTGCCGCCCGTGGCCTGCGCGCGCGAACGCAGCACGGTGGTACCCGCATCGTCCACGAGGGCCACCTCGGGCGGCGCGATGCGCGGCAGCGTGAGCGGCCGCCACCCCGCGGGCAGCGCCGCGCCGGGGCGAGCGCCCGAGAACGGCGCGATGTCGGCCGTGGATGCGAGCGAGGGCACCGCGGCGAGCAGCAGGGCGGCAAGGGTCGCCGGGCGGGCGATCACGCGGACGCCTCCCCGAGCAGCCCCGAGGCGAGGAGCCGCCGGTAGTCCTCGGGACGGTCCACGTCCCACCGCACCGGCATCTCCCGCCAGCTGGCGCCGGCCGCACGCAGCCGTTCGCGCGTTTCGCGCATCACGCCGGACTCGCCCCAGCGGATGCCGTCGAAGATGCCGGGCAACGGCCGGGAGAGCCCGACGAGGACATATCCGCCATCCTCCGCGGGCTGGAAGACGGCATCGTGCGTCGCGAGCGAGCTGGCCGCGGCGCGCAGGTCGCCGGCAGCCAGCGCGGGGCAATCGGACCCCACGAGCAGCGCCGGCCCGTCCGCCACGAGCTGCGCGAGGGCGCGCGCCATGCGCTCGCCGAGGTGGCCGCCGCGCTGCGCGTGCAGCGTCGCGCCGTATTGCGCGGCACAGGCGGCGAAGAAGGGGTGTCCGGCGTCCGGCATGCACCAGAGGGACACCGGCCCGACGCCTGCGTTCCGTGCGGTGGCCAGCGTGCGGCGTACCAGGGTGGCGTGCAGCTCCGCGGCGTCCGCCGCGCCGAGCAACGGGATGAGGCGCGTCTTCACCTCGCCCGCGACCGGCGCCTTGGCGAAAACGGCGACCCGCGCCGCGTCAGCGCGCCGCGCGGCCGTTTCCATAGCGCGCGGCGAGGCGCGCGGGATCCGCGCCCAGCCAGTAGGAGAGGCGAAGCCGCCACATGAGCAGGATCGTGTTGAGCGTCCCGTGGCGCTCCCAGCGCCTTCCCGAGGTCACCACGCGTTCGCGCAGGCACAGGGGAGGCCCGCGGCGTTTCATCGCCCGCGAGAACGCGATGTCCTCCATGAGGGCGATCGGCGGAAAGCCTTCCGCGGCGGCGAAGGCATCACGGCGCGCGAAGAGCGCCTGGTCGCCGGTGGCGATGCCGGTGAGCCGCGAGCGGGCGTTCATGAGCGAGGCGACGACGGCGAGGAGCGCGGCGCGGCCCTCGATCCGCACGTCGAAGCGGCCCCAGTCGCGCCCCGAGGCGGCGAGTCCCTCGAGCACCAGCCGGTCGGCCTCCGCGGGCAGGCGCGTGTCGGCGTGCAGGAAGAGCAGGACGTCGCCGGAGGCGACGCGGGCGCCGGCATTCATCTGCGCGGCGCGTCCGCGGGGCGCGGCCACCACGCGGTCGGCGAGCGGGGAGGCGATCGCGGCGGTGCCGTCCGCGCTGCCGCCGTCGACGACGACCACCTCCGCGCCGCGCAGCCGCAGCGGCGCCAGCGCCGCGAGGCAGTCGGCGATTCCGGGGGCCTCGTCAAGGGCGGGAACGATGATCGAAAGCCGGCTCACCCGTCAATTATGGTGTGAAAAAGGGGTCAGATCCCTTTTTCACCGCGCGTCGTTGAGGGACCAGTCGTAGTCGAGGTGCGCGATCGGCGCCTTGCCCTCCGCCACCAGGCGGCGGTCAGCGGGCGAATCGGCGAGGAGGTCGGCGTAGCGCGCGAAGTACTGCTCGCGCGAGGTCACGGGGCCGGCGCCGCCGATGCCGCGGTAGCCGGAGGTCCAGTCCTCCTTGAACCACTTGAAGATCTCGGAGACCTCGAGCTTTCCCGTCCGCGGGTCGAAGCGGTTGCGCGTGCGGTCCGAGAGGAAGCGCCGCGCCTGCTCCTCGAGCTGGGCGTCGAGGCGCGCGGCGACGAAGGCCTCCTCGCGCAGCATCGGGCAGCCCAGGGAGGCGCAGTTCACGGCGTAGTGCACGCGCGGCTCGTCGTAGGCGCCGGGCTTGCGCAGGATCTCGTGCTCGACCTGGTCCAGGTACGACTCGCGGCCGAAGAGCGTGAAGAACTTCTTCTTCCAGGGGCTGTTGAATACGATGTTTCCCAGGTCGCGGATCGACTTGAGGTCCGGGTACTTCGTGAGGATCAGCTCCACCGTCCAGGCGTTGTAGGCGTTGATGAGGAACGCCATCTGCTGCTCCTTCGGCCAGCCGCGGAACTCGGCCTCGCCGACCTTCGAGACTTCCGCGAGGTAGGCCTTGAGCGCCGCGCGGTCCCTCACGAAGTCCGCGTAGCGCACCTGGGAGGACTTGCCGCCGTCGACCAGCTTCACGTGGCGCTTCACGAGCGCGTCCCACGCGGCGTGGGAATGGTCGAAGGCGTGGGCCGCCGGACAAAGGCAGAGGGCGGCGGCGAGCAGGAGGGCGCGGATCATCGGGGTCCCGTTTTCCGGCGTGGTCAGTGTTTCGCGGGGTCGTGGTACGGGCGCTTGTCGCCGAGCAGGGAGCGCACGCGCCCGAGCACCGCGCCGAGACCGCCCTCGCCCCGCGTCCAGTCGTGGAAAGCCGCCAGGAAGTCCATCTGCCCGTGCGTGACCGTCGAGCGCTTCCAGACCCCGGCCGCGTACTTGTTGGCCTCGGCGAGCGTGGGATAGATGTGGATCGTGCCCAGCACCTTGTTCAGGCCGATGCCGTGGCGCATGGCCGCCACGAACTCCGCGATGAGGTCGCCCGCGTGCTCGCCCACGATCGTGGCACCCAGGATCGCGTCCGACCCCGGCTTCACGATCACCTTCACGAAGCCGTGCGCCTCGCCGTCGGCGATCGCCCGGTCGAGGTCGTCGATGCCGTAGGTGACCGCCTGGTGCGCGATGCCCCTCTCCTTCGCCTCGGTCTCGTTCAGCCCCACCCGCGCCACCTCGGGCTCGGTGAACGTGGCCCAGGGGATCACGGAGTAGTCCACGCGGAACCTGCGGAAACGCCCGAACAGCGCGTTCACCGAGGCGTACCAGGCCATGTGCGCTGCCGTGTGAGTGAACTGGTAGGGGCCGGCGACGTCGCCGCAGGCGTAGATGTTGGGGTAGGCCGTCTCGAGGAACTCGTTCACCTCGACGGTGCGGCCCTTCGTCACCGGGATGCCCAGCTCCTCGAGGCCGTAGCCCTCCGTGTTGGCCACGCGCCCCACGGCCACGAGGATCTCGTCGAACGCGATGCGCTTCTCGGCGCCGGCGCCCTCCACGACGAGGAACTTCCCGTCCGCCCCGGCCACGACCTCCTTCGCCTTGTGGCCCACGAGCACGTCGACGCCGTCCGCCTCGAAGCTTCGGCGCACCAGCTCGGAGACTTCCGGGTCCTCGCGGATCATGAGGCGCGGGAGCATCTCCACCTGCGTCACCTGCGAGCCGAAGCGCGCGAAGGCCTGCGCGAGCTCGCACCCGATGGGGCCTCCGCCCAGCACCACCAGCCGCGCCGGCAGCTTGCGCAGTCCCCACAGGGAGTCGGACGTGAGGGGCATGGCCTGCGCCAGCCCGGGAATGGGCGGCACGAAGGGACGCGCGCCGGCGGCGATCACGATGTTGCGCGTCGTGAGCTGCGCGCGCGTGCCGTCCTCCTTCGCGATCTCGACCGTCCAGGGGTCGCGGATGCGCGCCGTGCCGGTGATCACCTCCACGCCGAGCCCCGTGTAGCGCTCGACGGAATCGTGCGGCTCGATGGCCTTCACCACCGACTGCACGCGCTCCATCACCTCCGCGAAGTCGAAGTCGGCCGTGGCGCCGCGGATGCCGAACTCCTTCGCGCGGCGCACGTGCGACAGGAACTTGGCCGAGCGGATGAGCGCCTTGGAGGGGACGCACCCGGTGTTCAGGCAGTCGCCGCCCATGCGGTGGCGCTCGACCAGCGTCACCTTCGCCTTCACCGCCGCGGCGATGTAGGAGGTGACGAGGCCCGCCGAGCCCGCGCCGATCACGACGACGTTGCGGTCGAAGCGGGCCGGCTTCGTCCACTTCGCATAGACCTTGCGCGCCTTGAGGGAAGCGAGGATGCGCCTGGCGATGAACGGGAAGAGCCCCAGAAGCACGAACGCCCCCAGCAGGCCCGGCGACAGGATCCCCTTCAGGGAGGTGATTTGCGCGAGCTGCGTGCCGGCGTAGACGTACACCACCGTCCCCGCAAGCATGCCAACCTGGCTCACCCAGTAGTACGTCGCCGTCCGGATCGGCGTGAGGCCCATCACGAGGTTGACCACGAAGAACGGGAAGGCCGGCACCAGCCGCAGCGCGAAGAGGTAGAACGCGCCCTCCCGGGCCACGCCCTCGTTGATGGGTTTCAGCTTGTCGCCGAACTTCGACTGCACCCAGTCGCGCAACAGGAAGCGCGAGGCGAGGAAGGCAGCCGTGGCCCCGATCGACGAGGCGAAGGAGACGATCACCGTCCCCCAGACGAGCCCGAAGACGGCCCCGCCGGCCAGCGTCATGATGGCCGCCCCGGGCAGCGACAGCCCCGTCACCGCGACGTAGGCCGCGAAGTAGATCGCGGCCGACTCGAAGGGATGGGCGCGGAAGTAGGCGTCGATCGCCGCCTGTTGCGACTTGAAGTAGTCGAGCGAGAGGTAGCGCCCCAGGTCGAACGCGAAATACGCGGCCACGAGGGCCGCGATCGCGGCCAGCAGGGCAATGCGGCTCGCCTTCACGGGCTCAGGCCGCCCGCGGCAACGCGCGTTCCCGGGCGAAGCCGGGGCCGTGCGCGATGCGGCGGAAGTAGGAGTCGTGGGCCGCCGAGCCCGGGGGCCAGGTCGCGAGGAATCGCTTCTCCCAGACGGGCGCGTCGTAGCGCACGGCGAGCGCGTCGACGAAAACGCCGGCCACCCGCGCGCCGTACAGGGAGTCCCGGGGCGGGCGCACCGAGATGCGCGTGATCACGCCGAAGCGCTCGCCGGCGAAGTTCGGCATGCCCGCCGCCCCGTTGTTGGCGACCGCGACCAGGCCGCGGCCGAAGTCGTACGCGCGCAGCGCCGGCAGGCACGTGTGGCTGCTGGCGAAGACGTCCACCCGCGACTCGGCGAACGCGTTGCCGAGCCACCGGCGGTGCGCCGGGTCGTCGAGGGCGGCCTGCGCGAAGCCCCAGCCGGCCAGCGAGGAAGCGTCGCCGTGCACGATCCCCACGCGGGCCCCTCCCACGCGCGCCACGAACGTCATCGGCAGCGAGGCGAGCGCCTGCCGGGCGGCGGGGAAGGCACGCGCCGTCTCGCGCAGCCGCGCCAGTATCCCGTTGGAGCGCTCGACGTCCTGGTCGCTCACGTCGAGGGGATAGGCGCAGCCGCAGCCCGCGCCCGAGTCCTCGCCGGCGATCTCCGTCTCCACGTTGCCGCGCAGGGCGGCATGGCGGCTCACCTCGTCCTGCACGCGCCGGAAGTCGTCCGCGGCCGCGTCGAACCAGTGGAAGTCGCCGTTGAAGGCGATCGCGACGTCGCCGGGCTCGCGCGCGGCCATGGCGAGCACCTCGTCGAGGGCTTCCACGTTCCCGTAGAGGCCGCCGACCACAAGCAGCGTCCCGGCCTCGACGTCCGGCGCGCGGTCGAGCGTGCGCGGGGCGTACCGGTAAGCCGTCGGGCAGCTGCGCCCGGGGCGGCCGTCGGGGGCGTTCATTCCTCGAGCGCCCCGCCGCAGGAGGAGCCCTGCCCCGCGGTGCAGCCGTAGCAGTGGTCCCGGACCACGACGGGGTTGCCCGCGAGGTCGCGGCCGAGCACGTCGGCCAGGTGCGGCCGCGCCCTGCCCGCCAGGCGCAGCGGCAGCCCCAGCATCTGGTTGAAGTCGCAGTCGTAGAGGTAGCCCTGCCAGTCCACCGACACGAGCGAGCGGCACATCACCCCGTCCAGGTTCTCGTCGCGGTGCGCGCCGCGCAGCAGCGCCATGTAGGCGTTGAACTGCCCCTTCGAGACGAGCGTCGAGCCGAAGCGCTGGATCGGCATGTTGGCCATCGTGTACAGGCCGCTGAAGGCGATGCCGAAGGCCTCGCCCAGGATGCGCCGGTAGTCGGCCTCCAGCCCGGCCTGGGACGGCGGCAGCGTCGGCCCCTGCGGGTTGTAGACGAGGTTCAGCGCGAGCCCGGTGCCCTCGCGGGCGTAGCCGAGGCCGTTGAGGCGGCGGATGGCGCGCACGCTCTTCTCGTAGACGCCCTTGCCGCGCTGGCGGTCGACCAGCTCCTCCGTGTAGCAGGGGAGCGAGGCGACGACCTCGACGCCGTTCGCGGCGAGGAACTCCGCGAGGTCCTCCTGCCCCGGCTCATCGAGGATGGTGAGGTTGCAGCGGTCGATCACGCGCACGCCCCGGGCCCGCGCCCGCTCGACGAGGCCGCGGAAGCCCGGGTTGAGCTCGGGGGCGCCGCCCGTGAGGTCGAGCGTCCCTGCGCCGCTCGCCACGAGGAAGTCGAGCACCTGCGCGATCGTCTCCGCGGACATCGACTCCGTGCGCGTCGGGCCGGCATTCACGTGGCAGTGCAGGCACGACTGGTTGCACACGTAGCCCAGGTTCACCTGGACGGCCTCGAGCCGCCGCCGGGTCAGGGGCGGGAAGTCGGTATCGAGGAGGAGGGGGAGTGTCGCGCGCATGGCAGGTGTAAATTCGCTCCCCGGGGCGTTTCGGTTACGCGCGGGGCACGAATACCCGCCCGGCGCGCGGATCGGCGAATGGTAGCAAATGGGTGGCCGCCGACCCCGAGCCGGGTTCGAACCCCGGAAAGGCGGGAAGTTCCTGCGCGGGGCGAGCCTCAGGCGCGCACGTAGATCCAGCCGGCGCGCAGGTGCTCGATGACTTCGTGCAAGGCGGAAGTGGCGACGGTCGTCCCGTCCACGAGTTCGACCGGCAGGCCCCTGGCCCGCCGCCGCTCGATCGTCTGCCCGCAGGCCACGAAGGAGACGCCGGGGTAGTCCCGGCGCAGCGCCGCCAGCCTCCCGGCAAGCTCGGCGTCGTCCGCCCGGAACAGGTCGATGCCCGGCCCGTTGGCGACGATCTTCAGTTCGAGCCGGCGCTTGCCGGCGGCGGCATCGCGAAGCAGGTCCTCGACCTCGTCCAGGGCCGCGGAAAGCGCCTCGCGCCCGGTCGAGCTCACGTGGACCAGCACCTTGCCGTCCTGAAGCGACCCCCAGTCGCCGCGCAGCGAATGCCAGTCGCCGCGCAGCGCGTAGGCCGACGCCGCGTCGAGGGGCGGCACCCGGCTCCACTCGGCGTGGCCGAACCAGCCCGCGAACCCGAAGGCGAGGCTCGCGGCGGCGAGCCCGAACCACCCCGGCCTCGCCCGGCCGCGCTCGCGGGCCGTCCGGGGCGACGGCATGGCGTACGAGTGCCTGATCATCTCCTTCATCGCGCGCAGGCGGCACGCCTCCTCGCGCAGGCGCGGGTCGCCCTCCACCCGGGCCGCCACCGCGGCCCATTCCGCGCGATCCAGCTGCCCGTCGACGAACGCGCCCAGCATCTCGTCGGAAACCTTCCGTTCCTCGCTCATTTCACGCTCCGCAATCGGGTCCCGAGCGCGTCCTGCGCCACGGGTTCGAGCACGTCGCGAAGCGCGCGCCGCGCCCGGCAAAGCCGGCTCATCACCGTGCCGACCGGGATCTCCAGGATCTCGCCGGCCTCCACGTAGCTGCATTCCTCGAGGTCGACCAGGGTGACGACCTGGCGCTGCCCCAGCGGCAGGCCCGCCACGGCCGCGCGCACGCGCCGCACCAGCTCGGCGCTCGCCCGGGCCTCCTCGGGCGACTCGCCCCCCGCGACGAGGATGTCCTCCAGGCTGTCGACATCGACCATGTCGCGCGACTCCCGGTGGTGGTCGCGCAGGCAGTTGGCGAGGATCTTGAGGAGCCACGCCTTGAGGCTTGCCGCGTCGCGCAGCTGGCCGGCGGCGCGCAGCGCCTTTTCCACGGCCATCTGGGCCAGGTCGTCGGCCAGCGCGGCGTCGCGGCACCACGCATAGGCCATGCGGCACAGCATGTCGCGCGAGCCTTCGATCTCGCGCCGCAGCGCCGGGCCCCGCCCGAAGAGCATTTCCATTCCCATGGCCATCCCCGGATAGACGCGGACGAGGGGCGGATTATTCCCCGGTTGGCGGCCCCGGGGGAAGGGGCACGGAATAAGGGGAGGCGCCGGGCCGTCTGTACCGGCAGAGGCGTGCGCCGCACGGCGCCGCCCGAAAACAACGACAACCAGGAGAACAGACCATGAACCACGCCCTGACCGCGGCACTGCTCGCCGCCACGATTTCCCTTGCCTCGTCGACGGCGCTCGCACAGGCCGCCGCGCCCGCGGCGGGGCGCCACCACGTCGTGATCCAGGTGAGCGACAACGACCCCGCGAAGTGGAACCTCGCGCTCAACAACGCGCGCAACGTCCAGGCCGACCTCGGCATGGACAACGTCGACGTGGAGGTGGTGGCCTACGGGCCGGGGCTCGCCATGCTGAGGACCGAGTCGGCGGTGGCCCAGCGCATCCAGAGCGCGAGCTCCCAGGGCGTGGGCGTCATCGCCTGCGAGAACACGATGAAGAACACGAAGGTCGACCGCGCGCAGATACTCGGCGGCGTGAAGTTCGTGGACGCGGGTGTGGTGCACATCATGAAGCGCCAGCGCGAAGGCTGGGGTTACGTGCGACCCTGAACCCGGCCGGCGCGAGCCGCGCTAGACTGGGCGCCTCCTCCGACCGGGGAAGCGCCCATGTCCTCCGACCCCGCGCCCGCCGACGGCGCCCGCCTCGACTTCGCGGGCGCGATGAGCTACGGCGACTACCTGCATCTCGACGCGATCCTCGGCGCGCAGCAACCGCGCTCGGGCGACCACAACGAGATGCTCTTCATCGTGCAGCACCAGGCAAGCGAGCTGTGGATGAAGCTCATGCTGCACGAGCTGCTCGCGGCGCGCGACCGGGTGCGCGGGGGCGAGCTCGCGCCGGCGGCCAAGATGCTCTCGCGCGTGGCGCGCATCATGGCGCAGCTCAACCAGTCCTGGGACGTGCTCGCCACCCTCACGCCCGCGGAGTACTCCGCGTTCCGCGCCTCCCTGGGCAGCGCGTCGGGATTCCAGTCGTGGCAGTACCGCATGATCGAGTTCGCGCTCGGCGCGAAGAGCGCCGTCCTGATGGAACCGCATCGCCACCGCCCCGACCTCCTGGCGCCGCTCGAGAGGCTGCACGCCTCGCCCTCGCTCTACGACGAGGCGGTGCGCCTGCTGGCGCGGCGCGGGTTCGCGCTGCGGGACTGCGCCGTGGAGCGCGACTGGACCGC
>JAABQW010000276.1 GCA_011391275.1 Betaproteobacteria bacterium | reverse complement strand
TCCCTGTTCGGCATCGAGAAGCTCAACGTGCCGCGCTCGGAAATCCCGGCGGTGACTCACGTGGACTACTCGGCGCGGATACAGACCGTCCACCGTGAAACGAATCCGCGCTTCCACGAGTTGCTGACCCGGTTCAAGGCGTTGACCGGATGCCCGGTGCTGGTCAACACGAGCTTCAACGTGCGCGGCGAGCCCATCGTCGGCACGCCGGAAGACGCGTTCCGCTGCTTCATGGGAAGCGACATCGAGACGCTGGCCATCGGCGACTGCCTGCTCGCCAAGGATCGGCAGGATCCCGCGCTGAAGGTCGACTACAAGAACGCCTTCGAACTCGACTAGGCGGGGGCGCGCCAGGAGCGACCGCGTCTGTTACCTGCCGAAGCTGCGGGGCACGGAAACGGAAATGGGAAATGACAGGCGGGTGACCCCGGCATCGCGGTGCGCCGCGACCTTGACGGGGTCATACCGGCATCGTAAGCTGAATTTCAAGGTCACGGACGCGACGCGACCGCGGACTTGCGCGTATTGGCGGCGATCCGCGCGCCTGTCATGTGGAACCTGCCGGGGTGTTCGGCAAGTGCCCGCGATGTCCAGCCGAGGCGGCCGAAATCTTCCCGATGGACCGAACTTCATCGAACGCTTCCGTGGCGTGGTAAAGCCTCGCGGATTTCCCGTCCCGCGCAGCCGCTGCAAGGGAATCGAACTGCAGGAAGCTCACGCTCGAGCGTGCGAAAGCGATTGCGGATGAAAGGCAAGGACCTGAAGCGCCCAATGCGGATTGCGCTCGCCTGTCCGGGCGTCGGCCTCGTGCAGCGCGGGTACGAGCGGACATTCCGGGATCTCTTCAACCTGATGGAAGGCGAGCTCGACATCACCCTCTTCAAGGGCGGCGGCAAGACCGGCGACCGGGAAAGGGTGCCGGTCTTCCTGCCCCGGAACGGGCGCTTCCTGAAGCTGTTCCCGGTCCACAAGCTGGCCGGGCGGACCCCGATACATGCCGAATGCATGACCTTTGCGGTCGCGATGCTGCCCTACCTGCGCGATGGCCGGTTCGACGTCGTCCACTGCATCGATCCCCCGCTCGCCCGGATCCTCTACAAGCTGCGCCGGCTGCTGGGAATGAATTTCAGCCTGCTCTTCACCCATGGCTCCGGCATGCCCTCTTCCGCCTACCCTCCTGCCGACCATATCCAGGAGGTCGCCGCGGTAACCCATGAGGAAGCCGTGCAGGCTGGCATCCCCGCCCGCGCGCTGACGCTCCTGCCGGTGGGCATCAATCCGCGGCAATTCGAAACCCCCAGGACCCGCGGGGACCTTCGCCGCGAGTACGGCGTCCCCGAGGACACCTTCGTCGTCCTGTCGGTCGCGGCGCTCAATCGCTCGCACAAGCGAACGCATCACCTCGTGGACGAGGCGGCGCGAATGCAAGGCCGTTTCCTGCTCTGGCTCGACGGGAGCATGGACCAGGGCGATCCGGACCTGGTCGAGTACGCGAAGTCGCAGCTGGGCGATCGTTGCAGGATCACGCAGGTGCCCTCCGGAAAGGTGGGCGAGCTCTACCGGATGGCCGACGTCATGGCCCATGCCGCTATCGTCGAGGCATTCGGCCTGTCGATCGTGGAGGCCGCCTCGGCGGGCCTGCCGGTGGTCGTTCACGATGCGCCGCACTTCCGGTGGCTCCTGCCCAATCCCCAGGCCTGGGTCGACATGGCGTCGCCGGGCGCGCTCGCCGATCGTCTGTCGTTCCTGATGGCGCACCCGGAATCGCTGCCGGGACTGCGGTGCAGGGAGCAGGTCACGCAGCGATTCTCCTGGGACAACCTGCGCGGGGAGTACAAGGCCCTGTACGAGCGCGTCTGGGCGCTCCCCCGGACGGGCCCTGGCGGCCCGGGCAGGAACTATTACCGGCAGCTCCATGAATAGCCGTGTGGTGCTGTCCATCATCATCGTCAACTGGAATGTGCGCGACCTGGCGCGCAATTGCGTCCTGTCCATCAGGCGGGAGATGCAGCTTCCCGTCGGCGAGTACGAGATCATCGTCGTCGACAACGCGTCCTCCGACGGCAGCGTCGAGATGTTCCGCGCCGAGTTCCCGGATGTCCGGCTGATCGCGAGCCCCGACAACCTCGGCTTCGGCGCAGGCTGCAACCTGGCGTACGCCGTCGCCAAGGGCGACTTCGTCCAGCTGCTCAACCCGGATACCGAGGTGGTCGGCCACGCCCTGGACGGCCTGCTCGCCATCATGCGTTCCCGCACGGGCGCCGGGATCATCGCGCCGCGGCTGGTGAACGAGGACCTTTCCCCCCAGACCGCCCCCGGAGGGGCATTGCCCACGCTGCGCAACGTCGCGTGGAATTACCTCTTCCTCAAGCACATCCTGCCGGCGAGCCTGGCGCCGCCCGCGCTGTTCCTCGAGGGAGACCCGCAGGGCTTGCTGGACATCGGCTGGGTTTCAGGGGCGTCGATGCTGCTGCGCCGTGAAGCGATCGGCGAGCGGATATTCGACGAGTCCTTCTTCATGTTCGGCGAGGACATGGACGTGTGCGACCGGGTTCGCGCGCGCGGCTGGGAAGTGCTCTACGCGAGCGCGCATTCCATCGTCCATCACCAGGGCGCGAGCTTCGAGAAGCAGGAGGCGCTGCAGATCCGGGCGAGCGCGCATTACGGGCCGCGGCGGGTGTTCATGAAGAGCCATGGCCCGGTCAGCGTCATTCTCTACGACGCGATCCACCTTGCCGGGCATCTCCTGCGCTGGCCGCTGTTCCGGGTCCTTTCCCTGCTTCGCCCCGGCCGTGGCTACGAGGCCCGGTCCCGCTACAGCAGGACCTACGCGCTCGCCATGTTCCTCGGCCCGGGACATCGCGGCAGGCCCGGGACCGCCCCGCGCGAAGGCGGGCCCGGCGGCTGACCGCCTCCCGCGTCAACCGCGCGCGCAGCTGGCCAGTACCTCGACGACCTTGACACCGAGTTCCAGGCTGCCGGGATCGAGGCTGCCCGCCGCGATCGCGGCGGCGAACTCGGACACCACGATGCCAAGCGGCAGGTCCCGCGCGGTCTCGATCGCGCGTGCGCCGCCGCCATCGACGACGACGAGCTTCTGCGCGGCGAGGTCGTCGTAGACAAGCGAACCCCGCTCGCAGGTCACGGTGAGCCGCCGGCACCTGGGCGCGATGTTGCTCAGCCGAAGCAGCGCCCGGACCTCGCCGCGAAACGCGAGGTCGACGCCGATCGTCTCGCCGGTCCCGCCGTCAGCCGCCCTGCTTTCCAGCAGGGTCGAGGCGGCGCGCAGCGGCACCTCCCCGACAAGGTCGATGCACATCGCCACGTCGTGCGGGCCCCAGTCCCACAACACGGGCACGTCGGGCCTGTACGGCCCGAAATTGCCCGCCTCGCCACGGACCTCCAGGATCCTCCCGAATTGCGGCCGCATCGCCTTCAGCGCGCGATATGCCGGGTTGAAGAGGTGCGTGTGCCCGACCATGGCCAGCACACCGCGATCGAGCGCGAGGCCGCGCAGCGCACGCGCCTGGGCGACGTCCATCGTGAGCGGCTTCTCGACGAGCACCGGCAAGCCGGCCTCGATCGCCGCAGAAGCCATTTCCGCGTGCAGCCCCGGCGGCGTGGCGATGATCACGCCGTCCAGCGCGCCCGGATCGAGCATTTCGCGCCAGTCGGCGAGAACGGGGCAGTCGCCCGGAACGAGGCCCGGGCTTTCCGGGCTGCGGCTTGCCAGCAGCGCGAGGCGCGTGTCGGCCATCGCGGCGACGGTGCGGATGTAGTTGCGGCCCCAGCGGCCGGCGCCGATCAGGCCAAGGCGCAGCATTCGGGCAAGCTAGTGGATCTCGATTTCCGGCAGCGGGACGATGAAGCGGCCGCCGCCCTCGCGATAGGCCGCGTGCTTCGCGACGATGGGCTGGGCGAAATTCCACGCCAGCACCACCACGTAGTCCGGGCGGCGATCGTAGAGCTCCTGCGCCGGGACGACCGGGATGTGCATGCCGGGCGAGAAGCGCCCCTGCTTGAGCGGGCTGTCGTCGACGATGAAGTCGATCATGTCCGGCTCTATGCCAAGCTGGTAGAGCAGGGTGGTCGCCTTCGCGGGCGCACCGAATCCCGCGATGCTCTTGCCCTGGGACTTCAGTTCGCGCAGCAGCCGGACAAGCTGCTCGCCGATCTCCCGGATGTGGTCGTCGAAGGCGCGAAAGGTGCCCTCCTCGCGCATCTGCATCCGCGTCTCGTTGGCTATCGCCTCGCCCACGGAGGCGCCCACGGGGTGCCGGCCGCCCGCACGCTGCACCACGCCGCGCAGCGAGCCTCCATGGGTGTCCACGCGGATCGCCTCGATCAGCTCCAGCCCGTGCCGGGCGAAGAACGGCACCAGCGGTTCGACCGTGTGATAGTCGAGATGCTCGTGGTAGATCGTGTCGAAGAGGGTCTTGTCCAGCACGTCCACGAGGTACGACACCTCGAAGACGAACACCCCTCCCGGCGACAAGAGGTGCCCGATGCCCTGCACGACCGCGTTGAGGTCGTCGATGTGCGCAATCACGTTGTTCGCCGTTATCACGTCCGCGTGACCGTGCTCGGCGGCGATCCTCGCGCCCAGCTCGGGGGTGAAGAACCCGGTGATCACCGGTATCCCGCTGCGGCGGCTCGCCTCGCCGATCTCCTTGGCGGGATCGATGCCGATGACGCGGCTGCCCGCCTTCTGGAAGAAGCGCAGCAGCGTGCCGTCGTTCGATCCGATGTCCACCACCAGCCCCCCGGGCGTCGGAGCGAACCGCTCGCAGACATACCGCGCGTAGGACTCGAAGTGGCGGACGAACACCGGGGAGGTGCCCGACACGTAGACGTAGTGCTCGTAGAGCTTGCGCGGATCGACCACGTCGAGCAGCTGGACGTGCCCGCATTCCCTGCACATGCCCAGCTCGATCGGGTAGCGCCGCTGCTCCGCATCCCGCTCCTCCGCGGTGACGAACGCATTCGCCAGCGGCGTGGGCGCGAGCGACAGGACCTTCGACAGGCCCCCGCTGCTGCACAGCCGGCAGGTCGAGCGGCGGCGGCTGTCGGGCTCCGGCGCGAGCTGGTGCAGGTGCTCGTGCTCGTGATCGTGCATGGGCGCGATCCTGACTACGTCGGCCTCGTACACCTCCTGCGTCCGGGAATTGCGCCCGAGGACGAGGAATGTCGTGTCCTCCGGGAACACCATCGCGTGGTCGACCATCGGGGGGGTGAAGAAGAGCTGCCCCTGGCCGATCATGACCTTCTCGGGTTCCACCTCGCTGCCGTGCGGCCTGTGCAGGTACAGGATCGACCCGGACAGCACGTAGCAGAAGTGCCAGTCCGACCGGTGATAGTGGTTCGCGCGAACGCTGCCCTTCTTCGACTCGATCAGGACGCAGCTTTCCATCGGCAGGTCCACCAGCGGCATGATGCGTCCGCGCTCGTCCACGAAGGGCCGCTCGAGGGACACGATGACATCCTTCGGCCACGTTCGGCGCTCCTCGTCGCTGACTGGTCTGATCCTGATCACGGCGGGTCCTTGCGGGTTCTTGGTCATGACGAGGCGCGCCGCACCTACGGCAGCTCGCCTACGGCCCCGGCCTCGGCTTCGCGCGGCTGTCCCGCAAGGCCGGACGGCAAGACCCGGCATTCCCTGACCTGCCAGTCGACGTTGATTCGCGTGACCATCTTCGACAGCGCCTTGATGTGCGTCGTCCACACCGCGAGCGCGCTCTCGAGTTCGCGGCCGCCTTCCTCGGTCAGGCGGAATTCCACTTCCCTCGGGCCGGGGTACCGGCATTCGTTCGGGTCGCCAAGGTCGCCCTGCGCCAGCCAGGCCGGGAAGTCGTAGTTCAGCGTCGCGCGCTCGGACGACAGGATCGCCTTCCTGTCGCGGCCGGAGGCATGCAGCAGACGCAAGTAGGAGTGGAAGTCCTTCCAGAAGGTGCCGAAGTCGCGGATCTTCCCGTCCACACCGCGCTCCTCGAGCAGCGCACGCGTGGCCCCCATCGCCGCGTCGCACACTTCGTTCCAGAGGTGGAACGAGGCGATCGCGCGGTACCGGTACATGAGGTTGTCACCGATCTCGCCGCTCTGCAGCTTCGCGAAGTTCTCGGCACCCGAATAGAACTCGATGCACGCTTCCGGGGTCGGGAAGAGCTCCCCCTTGGTCTCGGCAACGAAGCTGTCGAGGAAGGCGCGCATTTCGTCGCTGCCGTTCTCCATGGCCGGGAGCATGCGCGACCACCATTCCGAATTCCTGATCCCGTGGGCGCGGGCGAAGCGCGCGACCTGCTCGAACCAGCCGTCGTTCCAGAAGACGCTGCTCACCAGGTGCCACTTGCGGCAGGTTATGTAGTCCTCGAAGGGCAGGGTGTCGGTGGCGACGATGATCTCCTCGACGTCGAAGACCTTCTCCCCGCCGTAGACGCCGTAGTTCTTCGGCAGGACGCGGAAGCGCGTGTCGAACTTGAAGAGCTCGCGGGACTCGATGGACTCGAGTTCCGCTCCCTTGAGCATCATGGCCTGGAAGTTGTGCATCTGGTGGATGTTGCTGTCCAGGAGCTGGTGCAGGCCGCGCAGGTGGCTCGTCAGCGACTCGCCGGGCAACCCCAGGATCAGGTCCGAGACCGAGCGCAGGCCGCGGCCGCGCATGTGCACCTCCAGCACCTTGTAGGCCTCGAGCTTGATGCTCTCGCGCTTGATCTTGCGCAGCACTTCCTCGTCCAGCGACTGCACCGCCTGGTAGAGGACGAGCGCGCCGCCCACCTTCTCGACCGACTTGATGATGCGCTCGGGCTTGTTCTTGCCGGTGGTCGCGTCGATGAACGTGGGCCAGGCGTAGTCCTTCTGCATCTGGCCGATGTGCCCCGAGATCTCGATGTCGCGCTCGTACATGCCGTAGTTCGAGTCCGCGATGCGCAGCGTGCCCATGTTGGGCGAGTGGGACTTGATGCGCCTGGCGATGTAGGTGATCTCCTCCTTGATGCGATCGACGGAGAAGTTGTGGATCTTCGAATAGTACTTCGTGCCCTGCACGCAGAAGGTGCAGGTGAACGGGCAGCCGCGGTTGGTCTCGATCATCGGCGCGAGCTTGCCGTCGAAGAACTCGTCCTGGATGCCGGTGAGCCACGGCGAAGGGATGTCCTCCACCACCTTGTGCCGCGGCTTGGTCTCGTCGATGGCGGCGTGGCCTTCGGGGTTGCGGAACACCGACGACGGCAGCCCGGCCGCGCCGAGCCTGGAAATCGACTTTCCCGCGTCCATGAAGGACTGGACGATGTGGTGCGCGAGGAAGTCGCCCTCGCCGAGGGCGTACACGTCCAGGCACGGGTACTTGTCGAGGTAGGCAAGCTGCCGGTCGGGCTCGAGCGATATGTTCGGCCCCCCCAGCACCGTGAGGATATTCGGGTTTATCGCCTTGGCTTCGCGGAAGAAGTAATGGCTGAGCGCCTCGTTCCAGACATAGTTGCTGAGCATCAGCACGTCCGGCGGGTCGGCCCTCATCGCCTCGAGCAGGTTCTCCGCGTAGACGAAGATCCGCGAATCGATCTCGCGCGCCGCGTCCTCCCGGTCCATCACCGCCTTCATGTACGCGACGCCGAGCGGCATGCAATCGTTCGCAAGCACGCCCGAATAGTTGTAGCGCAGGTCGCCCAGGTAGACTCGCGTGCCCATGATCCTGCCCTTTCGGCCTGCTGCCTGCACAGGCTAACGGTTCGCTGCGTGCGTGCGCTCTTCGTCCAGGAACTCCTTGTACCACTCGATGGTTCGCCGCAGCCCCTCGTCCATGCCGTAGCGCGGCTTCCACGACAGGAGCTTGCGTGCCTTGCCCGCGTCCAGGTACTGCTCGCGGATCTCCGCCGAGGCAATGTTCTGCACCACCGGCCTCAGGTCCGTGCGGCCCATCATGGCGAGGATCTTCTCGGTGAGCTCCAGCATCGTCGGGCGGAGCTCGAGCCCGAAGTTGAACGCCTCCCCTGCGAAGGATTCCTCGCCGGCCAGCCGCGAGGCGAGCGTGATGTAGGCGTCGGCCGCGTCCTCCACGTAGAGGAAATCGCGAACGAACTTGCCGTCGCTGCGGATGAGGAAGGGCTCGTCGCGCACCGTGGCCTTGATGACGCCCGGCACGAGGCGGCTGAAGTTGAGGTCGCCCCCGCCGAAGAGGTTGCCGCAACGCACGATGGCCGCCCGCAGCCCGAAGGTGCGCGCGTACATGGTCGTGATGAGGTCCGTGCAGCTCTTCGAGACGTCGTACGGAAACCGCCCCTGCAGCGGATGGTCCTCGCGGTAAGGCAGGTTCGGCGAATCCCCGTAGGCCTTGTCCGAGGAGGCCACGAGCACCTGCTTGACGCCCGCCTGCCGCGCCGCATCGAGCAGCAGCCAGGTGCCGCGGACGTTGGCCTCGAGCGTGCCGACCGGATCCACCTTCGCAACGCCGACGAGGGTCTGCGCCCCGAGGTGGAACACCGTGTCGATCGAGTACTCGGCGAAAGCGCGGCGCAGGAGCCCGTCGTCCGACAGCGAGCCCTGCACGGATGCGATGCGCCCGAGCCAGCCGTCGCGCACCAGCCGGCTGCGCGGCGAGCCGTCGCGCACCAGCGCGACCACGAACGCCCCGCGCTGCACGAGCTCCGGAACCAGCCAGCTGCCCAGCAATCCGGTGGCGCCGGTGACGAAGACCGGTCGCCCGCCCCAGGAGAAGCTGCCCTCGGCGACCGGCTTCCGGGGAGCCGTCATTTTCCCGCCGTCTCGGTTTCGCGTCGCACCCAGGGCACGTTGCCGCCCACGCAGAGGTCCTCGAGCTCCTGCTGGTCCTTGCTGGTGTCCATCGACTTGAAGAAGCCCATGTGCTGGTTCACGAAGAGGCGGCCGCGGCGCGCGAACTCCGGCAGCACGTCCCTTTCGAGGTTGTGTCCCCGCCATTCGTCCAGTGCCTGCTTCTCGAAGACGAAGAAGCCGGCGTTGATCCAGTAATCGGCGACGAGGGGCTTTTCCTCGAAGCGCCGGACCTTCCGGTCCTCGTCGTACACCACCAGCCCGTACTGGGAGCGCAGCGGCACGGTGGTGAGTGTCGCGAGCCCCCCGGAGCGCTTGTGCGTTTCAAGCAGCGCCCCCAGGTCCAGGTCGCTCAGTCCGTCGCCGTAGGTGGCGAAGAACCGCTCGCCGACGTGCGCGCCGCAGCGGAAGATGCGATCCCCGGTGTCGGCATCGCCGCCGGTGTCGACGATCTTCACCTTCCAGTCCGAGAACCGGCCGTCGAAATAGTCGTAGAGCATCTCGATCCGGTGGCCCCCCGCGAGCACGAAGCTGGTGAACCCCTGGGAGGCATAGGCGCGCATCAGGTGCACCAGGATCGGCGTGCCGTTGACCGGCATCATCACCTTGGGGAAGTACTCGGTGAACGGGTACGAGCGCGTACCCTTGCCACCGCAAAGAATGACGACCTTCATCTGTTCCATTGCCAGCCTTTCCCTATCCGGTCGTTTCGTTGGCCACCGCAAAAGCTGGAAATAGTGGGGCCCCCCACGGCGAGCGTCAAGCAATCACGCGACCCGGCGTCCCGCGCGTCCGGGCGCCAGGGCAGGTCAATTGGTCGTGATGTCCTGGATGAGCTTGTAGTTGAGGTAGATCTGGAACGGCACCAGCACGTCGGCGAGGACCCGCATGACCTGCGAGCGGCCGCTCTCCGGCACGAACAGGATGTCGTCCGCCTTGAGCACGGTGGCTGCGAGGGACATGTACGGGCCGGGCTGGCTCAACGTGAAGTCGCCCCCGATGGGAATCGCCTCGAGGTAGCCGTCCGGGGACAGCCGGATCAGCGTGCTCATGCTCTCGCTGCCCGAGCGCAACGTGCCGCCGGCCAGCGCGATCGCCTGGGCCGCGGTGACCGCGTTGCGCGCCGGGAAGCCGCCGGGCGTCCGCACGTCGCCCAGGACATAGACGGTGGGCTGGCGCACCTGTATCGGAATGACCGTCACCTCCGGGTTCAGCAGGCGCGTCGAAAGCGCCTTCGCGACGCTCGCCGCAAGCTCCTTCGGGGTGAGTCCCTCGGCCTTCGCCTCCTGCAGGAGCGGCAGCGAGATGTAGCCGTCCGGGCGGATCATCACGGTACGGGAGACTTCCGGAACTCGCCAGACCGCGACCTCGATCTGGTCGCCGGGCGCGAGGATGTACTCCTTCTGGAAGCGAACCGACGAGCGCATGACCTCGGGCGGCGCCGTGAGCTGTTCCACGTTGCTGCCCGGCAGCGAGCAGCTTGTCGCGACCAGGGCGAGCAGCGCCAGCGCCGCGCGCTCCGCCTGTCGCCGGACGCCCGCTCCGTGCACGCATTCCTGTCCCTCCTTCACCATCCCTCCTCCCTCGTGTTCGTCACCCGGGGCATGCCCCGCAACCGGGATGCTACCAGCCGTTGCCTTTCATGACGGTGCCGAAGGTGCGGAAGATGAGCTTCAGGTCCAGCCAGAGGGACCACCTGTCTATGTAGGCCATGTCGAGCTCCATCCATTCCTGGAAGGGCATCTTGGGGTCGTCCCGTATCTGCCACAGGCACGTCAGCCCGGGCGGCATCGTGAGGCGCCGGCGTTGCCACCACTCGAACCCGTGCGCCTCTCCCACGGGGAACGGCCGCGGTCCCACGAGGCTCATGTCGCCGATGAAGACGTTCCAGAGCTGCGGAAGCTCGTCGATGCGGTACTTGCGCAGCCACTTGCCGATGGGCGTGATGCGCGAGTCGTTCTTGATCTTGAACGCCGTCCCGTCGCGCTGGTTCGCGGCGGCGAGCTGGTCGCGCTGCGCCAGCGCGTTCTGCACCATCGAGCGGAACTTGAATATCCTGAAGTGCCGGCCGTGCAGGCCCACGCGCATCTGGCTGAAGAAGATCGGGCCCGGCGAGCCCGTCTTGATGAGCACCGCCACCACCAGGAAGAACGGCGACAGGAGCATGAGCCCGACGCCGGAGCCGATCACGTCGATGACGCGCTTGACCAGCAGGTGCCCGTAGTTGGACGGGCCGTTGTAGTGCGTGATCATCGGGATCTTGCCCACGTACGAAAGCTCGGTCGTGTAACCCACCGTCTCGAAGGCCTGCGGGCGGATGCGCACGGAGATTCCCGCGCCGCAGCACATGCCGAGGATGCGGTTCACCGTGTCGTAGCAGGACCGCACGGGCAGCGTGACCACCACCTCGTCGATCACGCCCGCGGAGACGATCTCGCGAATCGATTCCACGTCGTCGACCACTCTCAGCTTCACCCCGACGGGCGGGTCGGCCTGGAATTTCAGGCGCTCCGCGGAGACCTTCGCGGGATGGTCGGCGAGGTCCACGATCTCCTCGATCCGGATCCCGTAGTGGGGATTGCGCAGCACCTCGTTGGCGAGGTCGGCCGCCCGCGCGTTGTGGCCCACGATGAGCCAGTTGCGCGCATCGCCGCCCTTGCGGCGCAGGCGCCGTATGACCATGCGCATGACGACCCGAAGCCCCACCAGCGTGGCGAGGCCCGTCCCGATCATCGCCCCGTAGGCCCTGCCGGCGATGCCGTCGGTCGATACCTGCGTTGCCAGGCACGCGAGGGCGGCGGAATAGAAGGCCACCTCGCACAGCAGGAGGAGCTCGGCCGCCACTTCTTCCGTGCGGCGCGCGTGGTAGATCTTGAGGCGCGAGCCCAGCGCGAGGAATGCGACGAAGTTCACCGCCACGTAGAACGCCATCGGCTCGGCCTGGCTCCACGACACCGGGCCCGGGCCCTGGAGGAACCGCCATGCGCCCGCCGCCGCTCCGGCCAGGGCTATCGAGTCGATGAAACGAAGCGAGTGCGCTGTTACCTGGACATTGTGGTAGAGCATGGCCGCTTCCCGATCGTGCGATTATCGGCACGGCGGCGCATTCTGTGGCGCGGCCGCGGCGGAACAAGGAGCGGGCGGCATGGCGCGAGCGCCCTGCAGTCCCCGAACCCGCGTTCCCGAAGCCTCACGACGGTGAAAACTGCCCCGCCTCGCCCGTGCCGGCACGAAAGGCCAAGTGACCGTGAAGTTCGACCACGCTCCTGTGATGAAGCGCCCGGCCCGGGTAAGCCCTCCTGCCTCCCGAAGCCATGAATTTTCCGCAGGGCAAACCTACGCCTCAAGGGTCCACTTGTCAAAGCAGGCCCCTCGGGGCCGGCCGACGGGCGCGGCAACAGGCCCGGTCGGCGCTTGCCAGCCGGGGAATCGCGGTCGCCGCCAGACCGCTATGCCGGCACCACCGTGAGTTTCCCCGGCCTCGACCCGCGCCACAGCCACCAGGCGACCGCGAGGTTCACGGCGTTCCAGGCCATGCCGTTCAGGAACGCGGCCTGGTAGGAGCCGGTGAGGTCGAAGACCTTGCCCGACATCCATCCGCCCAGCGCCATGCCCAGCAGCGTGCACATGATGACCGCCCCGGTGCGCGCACCGGCCTCGCGCGCCGGGAAGTGCTCGCGCACGATGATCGCGTAGGAGGGCACGATGCCGCCCTGGAAGAGCCCGAAGAGCGCGGAGATCACGAAGAGGGGCACCAGCCCGTCGAAGGGCAGGAAGAGGGCGAGCGCCACCATCTGCAGGAACGAGCCCAGCAGCAGCGTGCGCAGCCCCCCGATGTGGTCGCAGATCCACCCGGAGAAGAGCCGGCTCACGATGCCGAAGGCGAGCATGAGGGAGAGCATCTCCGCCCCGCGCGCGGCGCCGTAGCCCAGGTCTCCGCAGTAAGCGACGATGTGCACCTGCGGCATCGACATCGCCACGCAACAGGCGGCGCCCGCGATCATCAGCAGCGCCATCGCGGCACGGGGGGAAAGCCCGAACGGCCGGCTTTCGGCGGGCGTTTCGCCGGCTGCCGCCGTGCCCGCGGCCTCGGGAGGCCGGCGGCGCAGGAGAAGCGCCAGCAGAGTCATCGACACGCCGCAGATGAGCCCCATCCACAGGTAGCCCTGCCGCCAGCCGACCGTCTCGACGAAGTGCTGCAGTACCGGCGGCCAGATGGCGCCGCCCAGGTAGTTGCCGCTCGCGCAGACCGCCACGGCGATGCCCCGGCGCTTCACCCACCATAGCGAGGTGTCGGCCAGCAGCGGCCCGAAGGTGGCGGAGATGCCGAAGAGCCCGAGCACAAGGCCGTGAACCAGGTTGAAGGTGTGGATGTCCGGCGCGAGCGAGGCACCGGCATAGCCCAGCCCGATGCACGCCGACCCGGCCAGCAGCGGTACCATCACGCCGAAGCGGTCGGCGAGCCGGCCCATGAGGACGCCGCCCACGCCCATGCCGATCATGAGGAGCGAATAGGGGAGCGAGGCGTCGGCGCGCGTCACGCCGAACTCCGCCTGCACCGCGGGCAGGACGACCGGCACGACGTACATCGCGCTCGCGCCGACCGTCATGACGACGAGCGCGATGGCGAGTCGGAACGCCGCGTAGGGGGAGTCAGGCCGGGCAGCCATGGCGGAAGGGTAGCAGGTCGCCTGTCACGTTTCCTTCGCGAAACCTTCATCTTGGGGACCTATCCTCCGCGCTTTCCCCACGGAGCAAACCATGGCCCAATCCATCAGAGACGACGACGGCGTCAGCAACGATTCCGGCAACGCCCACCTCACCCGGATCGTGGAAGCCGCGATCGCGCGCAACCCGTCGCGCCGCGCGTTCCTCAAGGCGGGCCTGGGCGCCTCGCTCCTGCCCTTCATCGGCGGCGTGGCCGCCTGCGCCAGCGATGGCGAGGAAATCGAGAAGATGCTCGGTTTCGCGAGCGTTCCCACCGGCAGCAGCGATGCCATGGTGGTGCCCCCGGGCTACCGGGCTGAAACGCTCACGCGCTGGGGCGATCCGCTCCTGGCCGGCGCGCCGGAGTTCCGCGGCGACGCAGCCGAGACCTCGGCGGAGGCCGAGCTGCAGTTCGGGGACAACCATGACGCGATGTTCTTCTTCGGCTTCAGGAACGCCGACGGCAGCGAGAGGAGCGACTCGGGACTGCTCGTGACCAACCACGAGTACATCAACCCCGAGTACTACTACATGCCGGGCACCGACCCGGCCAACTGGTTGCTGCCCTTCACGATGGAGAAGGCGAGGAAGGGGCTCGCCGGGCACGGCATCTCGGTCGTGGAAGTGCGCCGCAAGGCCGACGGCTCGTGGGAGTACCTGAGGAACTCCACCTACAACCGCCGCATCACGGGCTACACGCCCATCGAGATCACGGGCCCGGCGCGCGGGCACGAGCTCCTGAGGACTGCGGCCGACCCGGCCGGCACGCAGGTGCTGGGCACGCTCAACAATTGCGCCTCGGGCATGACGCCGTGGGGCACGTATCTCACGTGCGAAGAGAACTTCAACGGCTACTTCGGCTGGAACGGCTCGCGCACGCCCTCGCCCATGGAGAACCGTTACGGCATCGCCAGGGACGGCTTCGGGTACCTGTGGCACACGGTGGATCCGCGCTTCGACGTGAACGCGAACCCCAACGAGCCGAACCGCTTCGGCTGGATCGTGGAAATCGACCCGTTCACGCCCGGCTCCACGCCCCGCAAGCGCACGGCCCTCGGCCGCTTCAAGCACGAGAACGCCGAGGTGGTGGTGGCCGCCAACGGCAGGGTCGTCGTCTACATGGGCTGCGACGAGCGCAACGAGTACATCTACAAGTTCGTGACCGCGGGCACCTACGCCCGCGGCGCGGCCTCCAACGCGAACCTGCTCGATTCCGGCACGCTCTACGTGGGCAAGTTCGAGGCCGGCGGCGCCACGGGCGACCGGATGGGAACGGGCGTGTGGGTACCGCTCGTCTTCGGCCAGGCCGGGCTGGACGAGGCGAACGGCTTCACGAGCCAGGCGGATGTCGTCATCCGCGCGCGCCAGGCCGCCGACCGCGCGGGCGCCACGATGATGGACCGCCCGGAATGGATCACGGCCAACCCGACGAAGCGCGGGGAGATCTACATCGCGCTCACCAACAACAACCGCCGCGGCACGACTCCGGCTTCCGCCAACAACCCGAACGGGTCCACGGTGGCGGGCGCCGCGCGCCCCGCGGTGGACGACGCCAACCCGCGCGCCGACAACCAGTGGGGCCACATCCTGCGCTGGAACGAGGCCGGCGGCGACCCGACCGCGACGACCTTCGCGTGGGACATCTTCCTCATCGCGGGCAACCCGAAGACGGTGACCGATCGCACGAACCTGCGCTCCGGGTCCTCGAACATCACGGTGGACAACATGTTCAACAGCCCCGATGGGCTCGGCTTCGATTCGTCCGGGCGCCTTTGGATCCAGACCGACGGCAGCTTCGCCAATACCGGCAACTTCGACGGCCAGGGCAACAACCAGATGCTCGCCGCCGACGTCGGGAACAACGAGGTGCGTCGCTTCCTCGTGGGGCCCTCCGGGTGCGAGATCACGGGCGTGACGTGGACGCCCGACCGCAGGACGATGTTCGTGAACGTGCAGCACCCGGGCGAAATGGGCAGCCACCCGAACCGGCCGAAGAAGGCCGACGGGAGCTTCTACGGCGACAACGACATCGCGCGCGATGCGGCGAAGTTCTCCACCTTCCCCAACGCGACGGACGCGACGCAGAAGGGCAACTCCGCCCGCCCCCGATCCAGCACGATCGTGGTGCGCCGCAGCGACGGCGGGGTGGTCGGGGCATAGGGCGGACCCTCACCCCCGGACCCTCTCCCGCAAGCGGGAGAGGGGAATGATTTCTCCCTTCTCCCTCCTGGAGAAGGGCCGGGGATTAGGGGAGGTCTAACTCCCCTTCGGGTACCCCACCGTCTGCGCGAACGTGACGAACTGCTCTTCCGGCAACCGCATCGCCCGCGCGAGCATCGGGTAGTCCACGGCGCCGCGGAACACGGTCGCGAGGCCCACGGAGGCGCAGTAGAGGTAGACGTTCTGCCCGATGAACGCGGTGTCCACTGAGCAGAAGAGCTTGCGGTTTTCCGGCGCCAGCTCCGACATGCGCTGGCCGTGCGCGACGTAGACCAGGTTGAGCGGCGCGCGCGCGGGGAAGTCCTGCTGCCCGGTCCGGGCGCGGATGTCGCCGGCCGGGTGCGCGACAAGCGCGTGGCGCGTCGGGTCGTAGAGCCACAGGCCGTCTTCCATCGCGGCGTAAACGTCGATCACGATGATGTGCCGCCAGGAAGGCGCGGTGCGGTCTCCGTTGGCCCGGTTCACGCCGTAAGCGGCCCAGAGCAGGTCGCCGAGGACCTGGTCGGGGATCTTGCGGGTGGAGAACTCGCGCGTGGAATGGCGCAGGGACAGCGCCTGCATCAGCGGCATGCCGCCCTCTTTCGAGGGTGCGGGCAAGACCCGCACCTCGCCGGAAACCTGCGTCGGTGCCGCCCGTGCCGAGACCGGAATCAATCCCGGCACGACGATCGCAGCGCCGGCAGCACCCGTGCTCGTCAGGAAATCGCGGCGGGAAAGCCGGGACGCGTCGGGGATGTCGACGTGCCGGCGACGAGGGGTTGTCATGGCAGCCTCCTCGGGGCCCCCCGGGATCGCCGCAAGGCGCGGCGCTCAGGCGGCCGGTGGTTTCCCCATCTTATTTCCCG
>JAABQW010000286.1 GCA_011391275.1 Betaproteobacteria bacterium | reverse complement strand
GCCTGCGCACTCTCACTCGGCCGCAAACCCGAAAAAGGACTCCGCCTCCCTCGCACTCGCCCCGCTCCGCGGCCCGCACTGGCATATCATGTCGCGGCTCACCGCGGCCAAGGATGCCGCCGCCCGCAGGAAGGACACCGATGAAAGCCTGGACTTTCGCCCGTTATGGCGGGCCCGAAGTGCTCGAATGGGTCGACCTCCCCGATCCCGTGCCCGGCAAGGGCGAGATCGTCACCCGCGTGGTGGCGGCGGCGCTCAACCCCCTCGACTGGAAGCTGCGCGCCGGGCAGTACAAGGTGATGACGGCCTGGCGGCTGCCGCGCGGCGTGGGCTACGACTACGCGGGCGTGGTGGAGTCGGTCGGTGAAGGGGTCGCGCGCCTCAAGCCCGGCGACGCGGTGGTGGGCATCGTGAACCCGCTGGATTCGCGCAACGCCGCAATGGCCGAGCGCGTGTGCGCGACGGAGGCGCTGGCCACGGCGAAGCCGCCATCGCTTTCGTTCGCCGACGGCGCTTCGCTTCCCGGCGCGGGCATCACCGCCGTGCAGGCCTTGCGCGAGGCGAACCTCGCCGCGGGCCAGCGGGTGCTCGTCGTGGGCGCGGCGGGCGGCGTGGGATCGTTCGCCGTGCAATACGCCCGGGCCTGCGGGGCGCACGTCACGGCGGTCGCGAGCACCGCGGGGCAGGAATTCCTCGCGCGGCTCGAGCCCGACCGCGCCATCGACTACAACCGCGAGGACTGGAAGGCGCTGGCGGAGCGCTTCGACATCGTCTTCGACGCCTCCGGCACCTCGACCTTCCCGCAGTGCCGCCGGCTGCTCGCTCCCGGCGGCGCCTTCGTGCATTCGCTGCCCGACGCCGCGCTCTACTGCTGGTCGTGGTGGATGAAGCTCACCGCGAAGGAGCGCTGCATGCCGGTCATGGAGCGCCCCAACCTCGCGGATCTCGAGACGCTCGTGGCGATGGCCGCGGACGGCCGGCTCCAGTCGGTGGTGACGCGCGTCGGCCGCCCCGACGAGTTGCCGGAGCTGCAGCGCGAGATGGCGCTGGGCCACAATCGCGGCAAGGTCGTCGTGCGCTTCGCGCCGGAGCCTTGACGCGCCGCAAACGGGGTGGCCCCTCCGGCCGTAGCATGGAGGGTCGAGGGGACAGAACAGGGGGAAAGCCATGGATCCGCGCGTGAAGGAGCTGGTCGCCAAGTCCGTGCTCGCCAAGGAGATGTCGGCGGGCGACGTCGAGGTGCTGGCGGGCCTGATGCACCTGCACCGCCTGGAGGACGGCCAGGTGATCACTCCCGAGGGCGAGCCCGACAGCCACATGCACGTCATCGTGAACGGGGCGCTCGCCGTGTCACGGCACGCCCCCGACGGGCAGTGGGAAAACCTGCACGTGATGACCGCCGGAGACCTCGTGGGCGAGCTCTCGTTCCTCGACGGCACGCCGCGCTACGCGGCGCTGCGCGCCCTCGGCATCACCGAGGTGCTGAGCCTCGACCGCGGCGACCTCGAGGGCCTCGTCGAGAAGCACCCGTGGATCGCCTATCGCATCATGCGCGCCATCGTGCGCTTCACCCACGGCCTGCAGCGGCGCATGAGCATGCAGTCCGCCGAGCTCATGCACTACCTCTACAAGAACCAGGCCAAGTACTAGGTGGCGGTGCTGCTTTTCGCCCGCTGGGGTGGGGGCGAGGTGGTGGTCCTGTTTCCAGGTTCCGGGCCGAGTGAGAGTGCATTCGCCGCGCTTCCATGGAGCAGGTCGACTTAGGACAGGGCTACGATCCAGGAATCCCCGTGAGTCGGCCCGGAACCTGGAAACAGGACCACCACCTCGCCCCCGATCCCTTCTCCGCTCACCGCAGTGCCATCCCGCGCCTGGCCGTCGTCTCGGCCAAGGGTGCCTCATGCGCCCTGCTTTCTTTCCCGTAACAGGCATCGGCAGGGGGCCGCTCGCTCGAGGCTCCTTCGACCTGGCTGCGCCACCGTGATCATCCGGCACCGTGGCCACCGGAGAGGAGTCCTCGGCCGAGGGATCGACCCTCTGCCCCGTTGGCACCCTGGTGAACGAAGAGGGTACGGGGTCGGGTTGGCTGTTCTCGATTCACGATTCGGGGCGACTCACGGGGGTTCCTGGATCGTCGTCCCCGCCTATGTCGACTCGCCCCGTGGAAGCGCGGCGTACGCACTCTCGCTCGCCCCGAATCGTGAATCGAGAACAGCCAACCCGACCCCACTCCCCCCTCCGCCGCCGGGCACAAAGCCGTCCCCGCGGTTGATTCACGTCAATTGGCCCTTGGCCCACTCCCCTACCCTTGCCGGTGGACGGAGCCCCACCGCACCATTGCCCTTCGCAATGCGGCACCAGGACGATGCGCACGATAAAACGAGGGTTGGATCTTCCCATCGCAGGCCCCCCGGTCCAGACGGTCGAGGATGCCCGGGCCGTGTCGCGCGTGGCGCTGCTGGGAGCCGACTTCGTGGGGCTCAAGCCCACGATGCTCGTCCAGCCCGGCGATACCGTGCTGCGGGGCCAGCCGGTGTTCGAGGACAAGAAGGTTCCCGGCGTGCGCCACACCGCGCCCGCCGCGGGGCGCGTGGCGGCACTGAACCGGGGCGACAAGCGCGCCTTCGTCTCGCTGGTGATCGAGGTCGCCACGGTCGACGGCCCGCATGCCCAGGTGGACTTCGCGGGCTGGAAAGGCTCGCCGCCGGCCGAGGGCGACGGCAATGGGCTGCGCGCCCTCCTGCTCGAGTCGGGCCTGTGGACTGCGTTCCGCTCCCGTCCGTTCAGCCGCGTGCCGGCCCCCGGCGCCGTGCCCTCCGCCATTTTCGTGACCGCCATGGACACGCGGCCGCTGGCGCCGCAGGTCGAGATGGCGCTCGCTGGCCGGGAAGACGACTACGCCCGCGGAGTCCTCGCGCTGCGCGACCTGACGCCCGGCACCGTGTACGTCTGCCGCACGCCCGGCTCCGCCGTTCGCGTGCCGCGGGCCGAGCGCATCGCCATCGAGGAATTCGCCGGGCCCCACCCGGCCGGCAACGCCGGCACGCACATCCATTTCCTCCACCCGGCCGGCATCGGGCGCAGCGTCTGGCACGTGGGCGCCCAGGACGTCGCCGCGATCGGGCACCTGCTCGCCACGGGCAAGCTGGACGTCTCGCGCGTCATCTCGATCGCCGGTCCCTCGATCACCCGCCCGCGGCTCCTGCGCACGCGCCTGGGGGCCTCGGTCGACGAACTCGCCGCCGGGGAACTCGCCGCCGGCGAGCAGCGCGTGATCTCGGGCTCGGTGCTGGACGGCCGCACGGCGATGGGCGAGGCCGAAGGCTTCCTCGGCCGCTACCACCAGCAGGTGAGTGCCCTGCCCGAAGGCCGCGGCCGCGAGCTGCTGGGCTGGATCGCGCCGGGGACGGACAAGTTCAGCGTGGCCAACGTGGTGCTGGGCGCCATCGCGCGCGGCCGCCGGCTCGCCCTCACCACCACGACCAACGGGTCGCACCGGGCGATGGTGCCCATGGGCACCCATGAGGCGGTGATGCCGCTGGACATCATGGCCACGTACCTCCTGCGCTCGCTGCTGTCCCGCGACATCGAGCGCGCCGAGGCGTTGGGCGCCCTGGAGCTCGACGAGGAGGATCTCGCGCTGTGCACCTACGCCGACCCGGGCAAGAACGACTACGCGCCGCTGCTTCGCGACATGCTGCACCGGCTCGAGAAGGAAGCGTGACGTGAGCGCCCTCGAGAGGCTCCTCGAGATGGCGGGCCGGCCGTTCGGGCCGGGCAAGCCCCTGCACCGCTTCCACGCGCTGTTCGAGGCGGCCGACACCTTCGCCCTCACGCCCCCGTCGGTGACGAAGGGCTCGACGCACGTTCGCGACGCGCTGGATCTGAAGCGCATGATGATGCTCGTCGTCATCGCCCTGATGCCGTGCATCTTCATGGCGATGTACAACACGGGCCTGCAGGCGAACCTCGGCATCGACCCCGCGAAGATCGCCTCGCTGGAGGGCTGGCGGCACGACGTGATGCGCTTCGCCGGCATGGGCTACTCGCCCGAGAGCGTGGTCGCCTGCATCTTCCACGGCTCGCTCTACTTCCTGCCCCTCTACATCCTCACCATGGCCGTGGGCGGCACCTGGGAGGTGCTCTTCGCCATCGTGCGCCGGCACGAGGTGAACGAGGGTTTCTTCGTGACAGGCATGCTGTTCCCGCTCATCTGCCCGCCCACGCTGCCCCTGTGGGAGGCCGCGCTCGGCATCAGCTTCGGCGTGGTGGTGGCGAAGGAAGTCTTCGGCGGCACGGGCATGAACTTCGTCAATCCGGCCCTCGCCGCGCGCGCGTTCGTCTTCTTCGCCTATCCCGGCGACATCTCCGGCGACCAGGTCTGGGCGGCGGTGGCTCCGGCCGCGGCGATCGACGGCTACTCCGGCGCGACGCTCCTCGGGCAGATGCGCCAGATGACCACGCCGTTCGACGAGCAGGGACTTTCGTGGTGGAACGCGTTCATCGGCCTGGAGAAGGGCAGCCTCGGCGAGACCTCCGCGCTCGCCTGCCTCCTGGGCGCGATCTTCCTCGTGGTGACCAGGGTGGGCTCCTGGCGGACGATGGTCGGCTGCGTCGCCGGCACCGCCGCCATGGCGATCCTGCTGAACGCGATCGGCTCGGCCACAAACCCCTGGTTCGCCGTGCCCTTCTGGTGGCACATGGTGCTGGGCGGCTGGGCCTTCGGCGTGGCGTTCATGGCGACCGACCCGGTGACCTCCCCGTTCGCGGAAACGGGCAAGCTCATCTACGGCTTCCTCATCGGCGCCCTGGTGGTGCTGATCCGGGTGGTGAACCCCGCCTACCCCGAGGCCATGATGCTCGTGATCCTCTTCATGAACGTGATGGCCCCGCTCATCGACTACTTCTTCGTGAAGGCGAACATCGACCGGCGCAAGCGCCGGGGAGGCGGACATGGCGAAGCTTGAGTCGCCCCGCTACACGTTCCTCTTCGCCACGGCCGTGTGCGTGGTGTGTGCGCTCATGGTGTCGGTGGCGGCGGTTTCGCTGCAGCCGCGGCAGAAGGCCAGCGCGCGGCTCTACATGGAAAAGAACGTGCTCATCGCCGCGGGCCTTGCGAAGCCCGGCCAGGACGTCGAGATCGGCGAGGTGGAGAAGTACTTCGAGAAGGACATCAAGGCGCGCCTCGTGGACCTCGCCACGGGCGAGCTGCTGCCCGAGGGGAAGGTGGACGCGCGCGCCTATGACCAGCGCGCCGCGCGCCGCGACCCCGGGACGAGCCGCGCGGCCCCGCCCAACAACGCCGGCATCGGGCGCCTGCCGAAGTACGGCGTCGCCTACTTCGTGATGAAGGGCGGCCAGGTGGAGCAGGTCGTGATCGCCATCGAGGGCCTGGGGATGTGGGGGACGGTCTACGGCTTCCTCGCCCTGGACCGCGACGGGATCACGGTGCGCGGCCTCACCTACTACGACCAGAAGGAAACGCCGGGGCTGGGCGGCGAGATCGGCAATCCGGCCTGGCAGGCCCTCTGGAAGGGGCGCCACGCCTACGACAGCGCGGGGCTGCCGGCCATCGTCGTGATCAAGGGCCAGGCCGGCCCGCCGGACAAGGACCCCTTCCGCGTCGACGGCATGTCGGGAGCCACCATCACCAGCAACGCCATCACGCGCCTCACGAGGTTCTGGCTCTCCGACGACGGCTACGGGAAGTTCCTGAAGCGTTTCCGGGAGAAGGGACTCGCATGAACAAGCACAACCGCGAGGCCCTCCTCGGCCCCCTCCTCGCCAACAACCCCATCGGCGTGCAGGTGCTGGGCATCTGCTCGGCCCTCGCGGTGACCACGCGCATCGACAAGGCCCTCGTGATGACCGCGGGCGTGCTGGTGGTGACCTTGCTCGCCAACGTGGCGGTGAGCCTGGTGCGCAACCACACGCCCGGATCGATCCGCATCATCGTGCAGCTGTCCATCATCGCCTCGCTGGTGATCGTCTTCGACCAGATCCTCAAGGCCACGCTCTACGAGCTGTCCCTGGAGCTCTCGGTCTTCGTGGGCCTCATCATCACCAACTGCATCGTGATGGGCCGCGCGGAGGGTTACGCGATGCAGAACCCGCCCCTCGCCTCGGCGCTGGACGGCATCGGCAACGGGCTGGGATACGGGCTCGTCCTCGTGCTCACCGGCTTCATCCGGGAGCTCCTGGGCGCGGGCAAGGTCTTCGGCTTCGTGGTGCTGCCGCTCGCCAAGGACGGCGGCTGGTACGTGCCCAACGGGATGATGCTGCTCGCGCCGTCGGCCCTGTTCATCATCGCCGGGCTCATCTGGCTGCTGAAGACCGTGAAGCCCGAGCTGCAGGACAAGGAGTGATGGAACACTACCTCAACATCGTCATCCGCTCGATCTTCCTCGAGAACATGGCGCTCGCCTTCTTCCTGGGCATGTGCTCGTTCCTGGCGTGCTCGAAGAAGGTGGAGACGGCCTTCGGCCTGGGCGTCGCCGTGGTGTTCGTCCAGGCGCTCACGGTGCCGCTCAACAACCTGATCCTCAACCACCTCCTCAAGGAAGGGGCGCTCGGCTGGCTCTCGCCCGCCCTCGCCAAGGTGGACCTCACCTTCCTCGCCTTCATCCTCTTCATCGGCACGATCGCCGCGGCCGTGCAGGTCGTGGAGATGGCGGTGGAGAAGTTCGCCCCCGCGCTGTACAACACCCTCGGCGTCTTCCTGCCGCTCATCGCGGTGAACTGCGTGATCCTGGGCGGGTCGCTCTTCATGCAGGAGCGCGACTACGCCTTCGGGGAGAGCGTCGTGTTCGGGATCGGCTCCGGGCTGGGATTCGCCATCGCGATCGTGGCCATGGCCGCGGTGCGCGAGAAGCTCGCCTACTCCAACGTGCCGGCCGGGCTGAGGGGCCTGGGCATCACCTTCGTGACCGCGGGGCTCATCTCCGTCGCGTTCATGGTCTTCTCCGGGATCCAGCTCTAGGGCGCCGCCATGACCGAAATCGTCCTCGGCGTCGCGATGTTCACCGTGATCATGCTCGCGCTGGTCTTCGTCCTCATGGCGGCGCGCTCGAAGCTCGTGGCCACGGGCGACGTCACCATCACCATCAACGAGGACCCCGACAAGGCCCTCCGGGTCCCTGCGGGCGGGACGCTGCTCAACAAGCTCGCCGACAGCGGCATTTTCATCCCCTCCGCCTGCGGCGGGAAGGGCGCCTGCGGCGTCTGCGAGGTGATCGTCAAGGAAGGCGGCGGCGACCTGCTGCCCACGGAGACGGGGTACATCTCCCGCGGCGAGGCCAAGCGCGGCTGCCGGCTGGCCTGCCAGGTGAAGGTGAAGGGCGACATGAGGATCGAGATCGCCCCCGAGGTCTTCAGCGTGAAGAAGTGGAAGTGCCGCGTGATCTCCAACCGCAACGTGGCCACCTTCATCAAGGAGCTGAAGCTCGCCCTGCCCGAAGGCGAGGAGGTGCCCTTCCGCGCCGGCGGCTACGTCCAGCTCGAGTGCCCGGCGCACCAGATCGCGTTCCGCGACTTCGCGATCGAGGACCCCTTCCGGGCCGACTGGGACAAGTTCGACCTGTGGCGCTTCAAGTCCGGCTGCAGCGAGACGATCACGCGCGCCTACTCGATGGCCAACTACCCGATGGAGAAGGGCATCCTCCTCTTCACCATCCGCATCGCCTTCCCGCCGGGCTACAGGGAGGACATCCCGCCGGGCATCATGAGCTCCTGGGTGTTCAACCTGAAGGAGGGCGACGAGATCACCGTCTCCGGGCCCTTCGGCGAGTTCTTCGCGCGCGAGACGAAGGCGGAAATGTGCTTCGTGGGCGGCGGAGCGGGCATGGCGCCCATGCGCTCGCATATCTTCGACCAGTTCCATCGCCTGCACACGACGCGCAAGGCCACCTACTGGTACGGCGCCCGCAGCCTCAAGGAGGCGTTCTACCAGGACGAGTTCGACGCCATCGCGCGGCAGAACCCCAACTTCGAGTGGCACCTCGCGCTGTCGGAGCCGCTGCCCGAGGACAACTGGAAGGGCTACACCGGCTTCATCCACCAGGTGCTCCACGAGCGGTACCTGAAGGACCATCCCGCCCCCGAGGACATCGAGTACTACATGTGCGGGCCGGGCCCCATGACCAAGGCGGTGATCAACATGCTGCTGGATCTCGGCGTGGAGCGTGAGAACATCATGCTCGACGATTTCGGCAACTGAGGCGGCGAGGAGAAGGGCGATGACGGTAGCCAGCGTGATGGAGGCCCTGAAGGACCGGGGAATGGACCAGCTCTACTCCGTGCCGGCCTCGGCCATGGTCGAGGAGGCCGTCGAGCTCATGGCCGCGCGCGAGATCGGCGCCGTGGTCGTGAGCACCGAGGACCAGCTGGTCGGCGGCATCTTCACGGAGCGGGACCTCCTGAACCGCGTGGTGCGCGCCGGGCTCGACCCGCGCAGGACGCCGCTGTCCCTCGTGATGACGCGCGAGGTGCGCTTCGTCACGCCGGGCACCACGCTCGAAGCCGCCCTCGCACTCATGTACGTGCACCGCCACCGGCACCTCCTCGTGATCGACGGGCCGCGCGTGCACGGCCTCGTCTCGATCCGCGACCTCGCCTACCAGCTCATCCGCCACGGGGAGGGCCGCCTCGAGGCGGCCGTGCGCCTCGCCGGCGGGCCGGGCACCTGATTCCCCCAAGGACACCCGCCATGGACACCCTCCTCTCACCCCGCCGGCGCACGCTCCTGAAGGCGCTGGGCGCCACAGCCCTCCTCGCCGGCTGCGGCGAGGCCCCGGGCATCGCGCGCCGCCCGCTCGCGGCGATCCAGGGCCCCGCGATGGGCACCGTGTGGAACGCGAAGCTCGCCGGACCGCTCGCCGAGTCCCTCGCGGGCAAGGCCTCCACGGCAGTCGCCGCGGCCCTCGAAGGCGTGGTCGCGCGCATGTCCACCTACCTCGAATCCTCGGAGCTTTCCCGCTTCAACGCGATGGCCGCCGGCAAGCCGCTGGCCGTTTCGCGCGAGACGCTGGAAGTCCTCGCGCTGGCCCGCGTGGTGAGCGAGGCCACGTCTGGCGCTTTCGATGCGACCATCGCACCCGCGGTCGATGCCTGGGGCTTCGGCCCGTCCGGCAAGCGCCGCGTGCCCTCGTCCGATGAACTGGCTGCACTTGCCGCGCGCATCGACTGGCGTGCCATCGCGGTGGACCGCGAGGCCGGCACGCTCACCAAGGCGCGCGACGGCGTGCGCGCCGACCTGTCCGGCATCGCCAAGGGCTATGGCGTCGACCTCGCCGCGCGCGCGCTGGACGCGCTGGGCGCGACCGACTACCTGGTGGAGGCCGGCGGCGAAGTGCGCGTGCGCGGCCGCAACGCAGAAGGCAAGCCGTGGCGCATCGGCATCGAGCGCCCGGACGCGGTGCCGCAGGAAGCACTCCTGGTCGTGCCCCTGGACGGGCTCTCCATGGCCACCTCGGGCGACTACCGCAACTTCTTCGAGCAGGACGGGCGCCGTTTCAGCCACGAGATCGACCCCGCCACGCGCGAACCGGCGCGCGGCAGCCTCGCCTCGGTGACGGTGGTCGCGAACGACTGCGGCTGGGCCGACGCGATGGCCACCGCGCTCTTCGTGATGGGCGCCGAACGCGGCCGCGCCTTCGCGGTCGAACAAGGGATCGCGGCCTGCTTCATCGAACGCGCGGAGGGTGGCCGGCTGGCCGACCGCCAGACGCCGGCGTTCGCGAGGCTGGGCGCCGAACGCGCGAAAGCCTGACCGCCATGGATCCCTCGACCCTCGTCGCCGTCTTCGTCGTCACCGTCGTGCTGCTCGGCCTCGCCGTGGGTGCGATGGCCCTGGGTTCGCGGCTCACCGGCCGTTGCCTGCGCGGCTCCTGCGGAGGCCCGGCGGCCCATGCGCCGGATGGGGACAGGATCTCCTGCGTCGGTTGCCCCAACCGCCGCGAATGAAGCGGCCAGGTCACTTTCAACCAGTGACCTGACGGCGCCTCACTTCTTCTTGCGTGCCCGGGGCTTGGGCTTCGCGCCCTCCGCACCCGCTTCGCCGGCCGCTTCCACCGCGCGGCCCATCGCCTCGGCGGCGTCGGTGCCGGCCTGGGCCATCATGTTCCAGGCCCACATCGCGGGGTTGGGCACCTCGTCGCCGGCAGGCTCGGGCGCCCGGCCCTCCTCCATCGCCGCCTTCATGCGCTCGCCGCCCCTCACCATCTGGCGCTGGTATTCCAGGCTCTTGATGGAGAGCTGCAGCATGTTGAGGTTGGCCTTGAGCCAGTGCTCGACGGTTTCCAGCTCGGCGATCTTCCTCTCGAGCTCCTTCGCGTCGAGCACCGGGAACATCAGGCTCTGCAGGGGGTAGGCCCCCGGGTTCACCATCTTCTGCCAGAGGTCGAACATGTCCTGCGGGGTGACGGGCTTGGCCATATCAGCTCCTGGAAGAACGGGGTGAAAAAAGGGGTCAGATCCCTTTATCGGGACGGTTCAGGAGAGCCGTTCCGATAAAGGGATCTGACCCCTTTTTTCACCCCGTTCCTCGATCGTGGCGGGCGATGAAATCGCGGATCCGCGGGTAGATCGTCTCGCGGTACTTGCGGCCGGAGAAGATGCCGTAGTGGCCGACGCCGGGCGCCTCGAAGTGCGCCTTGCGCCGGGCCGGGATGCCCTTGCACAGCGCGTGCGCGGCCTTCGTCTGCCCGGGGCCGGAGATGTCGTCGAGCTCGCCCTCGATGGTGAGGAGCGCCGAGGCCTTGATCGCCTCCGGGCGCACGCGCTCGCCGCGCACCTCGAGGAGCCCGCGCGGCAGCAGGTGCTTGTGGAACACGCGCTCGACCGTCTCCAGGTAGTACTCGGCCGGCAGGTCCATCACCGCGTTGTACTCGTCGTAGAAGCGCCGGTGCGCACCCGCGCTCTCGCCGTCGCCCTGGATCAGGTGCTGGTAGTACTGCACGTGCGACTCGACGTGGCGGTCCGGGTTCATCGCGACGAAGCCCGCGAACTGCATGAACCCCGGGTAGACGCGGCGCATGAACCCGGCATGGCGCATCGGCACGCGCTGCACCACCTTCGACTCGAACCACGACATCGGCCGGTGCCGGGCGAAGTCGTTCACCGCCGTGGGGCTCGCGCGCGTGTCGATGGGGCCGCCCATCATGACGAGGGAGCGCGGCGTGGCTTCCCCCGCCGCCGCCATGAGCGACACCGCCGCGAGCACCGGCACCGTGGGCTGGCACACCGAGACCGCGTGCGCCTCCGGGCCCACGAAGCGGACGAACTCGCGCACGTAGTCCACGTAGTCGTCGAAGTGGAAGGGCCCGGCGGAAAGCGACACCTCCTTGGCGTCGATCCAGTCCGTGATCCACACGTCGTGGTCGGCGAGGAGCGTGTTCACCGTGTCGCGCAGCAGCGTGGAAAAGTGCCCGGAGAGCGGCGCGAAGACGATCACCCTGGGCTGCGCGGGAGCACCCTCCCTCACGAAGTGCAGCAGGCGGCAGAAGGGCTTCTCCAGTTCCACCACCTCGCGCACGGCACAGGTCCGGCCGCCGGCCTGGACGCGCGCGATCCCGAACTCGGGCCGGCCGTAGTGCTGCGTGAGGCGCCCCACGAGGTTGAGGGCGGCGGCTATCCGGCGGCTGCCGGGGAGGTAGGAGGCCGGGCTCACCGGGTGCCCGTAGAACTCGTTGGCCATCTGCGCCAGCGCGCGCCACGGCTCCATCGCGGTACGGTGCCAATCGTAGAACTGGTAGAGCACTCGGTGACCTCCGTTCATGCTGCAATGCGGCGTAGTGTAGCGGGTTTCCCTCGGCCGAAAAGTTGACGCGGGGCAAGATGGGCGGGCCGGTCGCGGCGCTCTGGTAAAGTGCGCCGATGCCCCCGGAAGCCCAGCGCCGGAACGGCGAATCCCTGCCGCTCTACCCCTCGATCGAGCCCCGCCAAGGGGGGTTCCTCGACGTGGGCGACGGCCATCGCCTCTACTGGGAGGAAAGCGGCAACCCGCGGGGGGTGCCGGTCGTCTTCCTGCACGGCGGCCCCGGGGCGGGCGCGAGCCCCGTGCACCGGCAGTTCTTCGACCCCGGCCACTACCGCATCGTCGTCTTCGACCAACGCGGCGCCGGGCGCTCCACGCCGCTGGGAAGCCTCGAGGCCAACACCACGCCGCACCTCGTGGCCGACATGGAGCGGCTGCGCGAGCACCTTGCCATCGAGCGCTGGGCGGTCTTCGGCGGCTCGTGGGGCTCGACGCTCGCGCTCGCCTACGCCGAGCACCACCCCGAGCGCTGCCACGCCCTCGTGCTGCGCGGCATATTCCTCGGCCGTCCGGGCGAGATCGATTGGTTCCTGCACGGCATCCGCCACTTCTTCCCCGAGCCGTGGCGCGCGTTCGCCCACTTCATCCCCGAGGAGGAGCGCGGCGACCTGCTCGCGGCCTACCACCGGCGCCTCGTCGACCCGGACCCGGCGGTTCACCTTCCCGCCGCGCGCCGCTGGAGCGTCTACGAGGGTTCCTGCTCGACTCTCCTGCCCAACCCGGCGCTGGTGGCGGACTTCGCCGCCGACCGCGTGGCGCTCGGGCTCGCGCGCATCGAGGCGCACTACTTCGTGAACCGGCTCTTCCTGCCCGAGGGCTTCCTGCTCGCCAACGTCGACCGCGTGCGCCACATCCCGGCGGTGATCGTGCAGGGGCGCTACGACGCGGTGTGCCCGCCGTCGACTGCCGACGACCTGCGCCGCGCCTGGCCCGAGGCCGAGTGCCACTTCGTTCCCGACGCGGGTCACTCCGCCTTCGAGCCCGGCATCCGGTCGCGGCTGGTGGGCGCCACGGACGCGCTGCGCGATCGCCTGCCCCGGTGAGGGGAGGCAAACCGGGGACGCGGATAGTTCATGGGCTGGAAGCGTCTTGCCAATTGGGGCGGACGGGAGGGAGTGATGCGGCCCAAAGACTCGGACACGGATGAACACGGATGAACACGGATAACCGCGAATGGTTTCCGGGCACGCGACGGTCGGCTTCACTACGGTCGTCGCCGAGTGCGACGGCCGCAAGGCTCCAATCGATCTATCCGACCTTATCCGACTTTATCCGCAGTTATCCGTGTTCATCCGTGTCCAAAAGGTTTACTGCCAGCATCACTCCTTGCCGTGTTCATCCGTGTCCCCGCCCTGCTAACTCGCGACAGCGAGATACGCCGCGTCAGCGGCATGATCCGCAAGGCGCCGCTGCAGCTTGCCGCGCTGCTCCGGCGTGAGGGTCGCGTCCAGCGCGGCGATCATCGCGAAGACCTGCGCATCGCGCGCCTTGAGCCTGGCGACGTACTCGGGCCGCCGCCAAGAGTCGCTGTCGACGAGGATGCGGGTGAGGGACGCGATCATCGCCTCCCGCGCAGGCCTCGCGCGCAGCAGCGCGATGGTCTCGGCCTGCCGGAAGCGCCGGTCGCCCAGCCACTCCTCCGTGAGGTCCTCCATCGCCGACACCCGCGCGCGGACGAGGTCGCGCTGTGCCGCCGAGAGCCGCCCTGTCCAGTCCTCGACGCGGTCCACGTAGCGCTTCATGCGCGCCTCGAGGCGCTCCTGCGGCGTGCCCTTGAGGCTCTCCTTGACGATCCTCGCGTTGTCCTCGGCGAACTTGCGCTCGAGGAAACCGACCTGCTCGGGGTGCACCTGCAGCAGGAAGTCGGCCACGTCGGGGATGGCCTTGCGCACGACGCGGTAGTAGAGAGCCCGCATCTCGCCGTGGACCCGGCGCGCGTCCTCCTCGGTGAGGCGGCTGGCCGCGCGCGCGGCCGTGTCCTGCAGGAGCCGCTCGTACGCCGGCAGCTCGCTCGCCCGGTGCCAGGCGAGGAGGCGCGCGAAGCGCTCCTTCACCCATTCGCGCTGGCCGTCGTGGAGGTCGAACCAGTCGTCCACCACCCACGCCGCCGCGAGGGGCGCGTTGTTGTAGGCCACGCGCGTGGCCGACGAGCACGCAACCGCGAGCGTGACGACCAGCGCGGCGAGGAGCGCGCGCGCGCGCAGGCTCTTCACCAGGGAATGGGCTTGCGGTCGCGGAAGAACTGTCCCGTGGGCCCGGTGGAGGGCAGGAGCGCCAGCCACACGGCGGTCTCCGCACCCTCCTCGACACCGCGCGGGGCCTCGGGCCCGCCCATGTCGGTGCGCACCCAGCCGGGGCTCATGGAGTTCACGAGGATGCCCTGCTCCCTGACTTCCGCCGCCAGCGTCACGGTAAGGGCGTTGAGCGCCGCCTTGGAGACGCGGTAGGCGGGGCTGCCGGCGCCCATCCTGGAGAGCTGGCCCAGCCCCGAGGAGATGTTCACGATCCGCCCGTAGGCGACGCGCTCCATGAGGGGGACCACCTCGCGGCACAGGCGCACCGCCCCGAGGAGGTTGGTCTCGAGCGTCTCCCGCCAGACGGAGGTCTTCACGTCCACGACGCGCGCCTCGGTCGACTCGGGGTAGGTCCCGGCGTTGTTCACGAGGATGGCGGGCGCGCCGTAGTGCTTGTCGACGAACTCGACGAAGCGCTGCACGCTGCGCGTGTCGTTCACGTCGAGCGGGTGGCTCACGGCGAGTTCTCCCGCGGCGAGGCCCGCGCAGGCCCTCTCCCCCTTCACCGGGTCCCGCGACCCCATGACCACGCGGATCCCCTCGCGGACGAGCTGGCGGGCGATCTCGAGGCCGATTCCCCGGTTGGCACCGGTGACGATGGCGGTCTTGGAAATGGACATTTGTCTCCTCTGGGCAACGGGATGCGGGGGCCGGCTGCTATGATAAAGCCTCAAGCGTCTCCCCGAAGCACGCTCCATGCCGAAGTTCCTCCGCGCCGTCCGCCTGGACGACTCCGACGACCACCTTTTCCGCACCCACGGTGCCGCGCGCGAGGGCGACTGGGTGGTGAGCGGCGGCTACGCCGTCTGCGACTTCGCCAACGCCCCGAAGTGCGACCCGCGCTGCTACTGCGAGTCGTCCTTCCTCGCCCTGGAGGGCCGCAGCCGCTGCTCGATCGCCGAGGTGGTCGAGGTGACGGACGAGGAGCTCGAGGCCCGCACCGACGCCCTGGCCTGGTTCCTCGTGAAGGGCTGGGGAGCCCCCTCCTGGGAGGCGGCCCACCGCGTCGCCGAGGAGGAGGTGCGCCACACGGCCGACGTGTGCGAGAGCCTTTCGCCGGAAGTCTGGATCACCGTGAAGCGCACGCCCAGCGAAGGCGGCGCGGCGGTGGAAGAGCAATATGCGGTCTATGACCGCCTCCTCGTCGGGTCCCACAAGCTCTGAGGCGACGGCGGGCCATGCGCCCGGCCGCCGACTCGGGCAAACTCTCTCCACACCGCTCTCCGGACTCCAACAAAAATGACCTACGCCGCCATCACGGGCTGGGGCAAGTGCATGCCGCCGGCCGTCCTCACGAACGCCGATCTCGCGACCTTCATCGAAACCGACGACGAGTGGATCACCTCGCGCACCGGCATCCGCGAGCGACGCATCTCCCACGTCCCCCTCACCGCGCTCGCCCACGTGGCGGCGGCGCGGGCGCTCGCCTGCGCGGGGCTGGACGCGAAGGACCTCGACCTCGTCGTCCTCGGCAGCTGCTCCTACGACGAGCAGGTGCCCAACAGCGCCTCCGGCGTGCAGGCGCTCCTGGGCGCCGGCAACGCCGCCGCCATGGACGTGAACACTGCCTGCACCAGCTTCCTCTACGGGCTGTCCTCCGCCAACGCGATGATCCGCACGGGCGTGGTCCGCAACGCCGTGGTCATCGGCGTGGAGGTGATCTCGCCCTTCATGGACTGGACCAACCGGAACGTGTCCGTGCTGTTCGGCGACGGCGCCGCCGCCGTGGTGCTCCAGGCGAGCGAGGAGAAGACGGGGCTCCTCGCGGAGAAGCTGGGCTGCTACGCCGACGCGCGCCACATCCTGCGCGTGCGCGGCATGGGCGCGGCCTACGCCAATCGCGGCGTCCAGGTGGGCGTCACCAGCTGGGACTTCGACGGCCAGGAGATCTTCAAGCGCGCCGTGCACGGGATGACGGAAGCCTCGCAGGCGGCGCTCGGGCGAGCGGGCCTCGCCATCGGCGACATGGACCTCGTGGTGCCGCACCAGGCGAACCAGCGCATCATCGACTTCGTGGGCAAGCGCATCGGCGTGCCGCCCGACCGCGTGTTCGTCACCGTGTCGCGCTACGGGAACATGTCGGCGGCGACGGTGCCCGTGGCGCTCGTGGAGGCGATCGAGGAGGGCCGCGTGAAGCCCGGCGCGAAGCTCCTCACCCCCGCCTTCGGCGGCGGCCTCACCTATTGCGCGCACGTGATCCAGTGGGGCGAGCGGACAACGCCGGCGGGGGCCACGGACGTGAGCCTGCCGCCCTGCGACAAGACCGCCCTGGAGATGGTGCGCGCCATCATGGCGGCCAAGGGCGACGCGGCCGGCGCCGCGGAGGGCCTCGCCGCCCCGCTCGTCGCATGAGCGCCGGCGTGCTGCGGATCTGGGGCCGGATCTCCTCGGTCAACGTCCAGAAGGTGGTGTGGACGGCCGACGAGCTGGGCCTCGCCTGCGAGCGCAAGGACGCCGGCGGCGCCTTCGGCGTCGTGGCCACACCCGAGTACAGGCGCATGAACCCCAACGGCCTGGTTCCCGTGATCGAGGACGACGGCTTCGTGCTTTGGGAATCGAACGCGATCGTGCGCTACCTCGCCGCGAAGCACGCCCCGGGCACGCTGTGGCCCGACGACCTGCGGCGCCGCGCCGACGCCGACCGCTGGATGGACTGGCAGGCGACGACCTTCACGCCCGCGATGCGCGACGCCTTCTGGCAGCTCGTGCGCACGCCGCCGGAAAAGCGCGACCCCGCGGCGATCGACGCCTCGCGCACCGCCTCCGAGAAGGCCGCAGCGGTGCTCGATGCGCAGCTGGCCGGGCGGGCGTTCGTGGCGGGTGACTCGTTCTCCCCCGCCGACATCGTCGTGGGGTGCGCGGCGCACCGGTGGCTCAACCTCCCGCTCGCGCGCGAGCCGCGGCCGGAGATTCAGCGCTGGTATGCGTCGCTCAAGGCCCGGCCCGGCGCGGCGCAGGTGCTCTCCACGCCGGTGGCCTGAGCCGGCCCTCGCCCGCGCGGGATCAGTCGCCGGCGACCTCGAGCGCGTTGCCCTGGCTGGCGGCACTCCAGCGCCGCGCCGCCCCGGCCGCGGCGACCGCCGCCGCGGCGCTCACGGGAAACACGAAGAGCAGCAGGGGCGCCCACGGTGCGGCGGCGATCTCTATGCCGCGCCCGCCCGAAAGGGTCACCCCTCCCGCCACCAGCAGCACGGCCGTCCCCACCGCCGCCGTCCACGCGCTCGCCGCGCCGCGCGTCGCGAGCCAGCCGCGCACCCGCGCGTCGACCAGCACGACGCTTGCCGCGAAGAGCGTGGCGAACGCCGCGAGCGCGAGGCAGGCCTCGACGGGCAGGCGCAGGAACACGCCGGCCTGCGTTCCGGCGGCCACGAGGCCCGCCCAGGGTGCAAGCGCGGCCGCGAGGGTGAGGGGGACTTCCCGGTATGCATCGTTCTTCATGGCGGCTCTCCCGTTCAGGTCGGTCACAGCAGGGGCGCGGGGCCGGGGAATGCCGACCACCCGTCGCGCGCGGGCGGGGGCGCGAAGGTCACCTCGCCCCTGAGGAAATCGATGGCGTCGCGAACGACGCCCGCATCGCGCAGGATCGCGTTGTGGCCCAGGCCGCGGGTGCGCACGAAGCGCGCGCCGGGCCACGCCCGCGCGACGGCGAGCCCCGCGCCGATGCGCACGTCGGCGTCGTCCTCGTCGTGGATGACGAGCGCCGGCGCGCCGATCGACTCCACCGAGCGCGGCAGCTCGAGTTCGTCCCAGCGCACGCCGTAGCGACGCTCCACGGCCGACTGCAGCCGCGAGCGGAAGGCCTCGCCGAGGCCGAGCTTCCTCGTGAACCACGCGGAGTAGCCCACGAGCGAGGCCGGCGGGGCGATGAGCACGCTGCGCTGCGCGCGCCCCGAATCGCGCAGGTACGGCGCGATCGCGGCCGCCCCCAGCGAGTGCCCCACGATGCCGGCGATCGCGATCCCGCGGGACTGCGCGGCGGACGCCACCGCGGCGATCCCGCGGCCGAAGTCGATGAGCGAGGACTGCCTGCCCTCGGAGAACCCGTGGCCGGCGTGATCGAACACGATCGCCTGGAATCCCGCCTCGCGCAGCGCCGGCACGAAGGCGCTGAACTGCGCGCCGCGCCCGCCCCAGCCGTGGCTCAGGATCACCGCCGGGCGGTGGCGCTCGCCGAAGCGCCAGGCCGACAGCCGACCGAGCCCCAGGGGCGCGACGAAGCCCTCGCCGCCGGCGAGGAACTCGCGCTCGCGCGCTCGCATGGCCCGGCGGGGCGGCGTGAGGAAGATCCGCACGGCCTCGGCCAGGGCGCGCTCCGGGGCGACGACGGCGCCCACTTGCAGGCGCGCGCGCGTCGAGAGCATCTTCATCGAACGAACGATCGTGCTATTCGTGGGCAAAAGCGTGTGGGCCATGGCATTCCTCCGTGGATTTCAGCGGCGCGCGGCCGCGGTACGAGTGGCGGTTTTCGCCGCGGGCGCGCGGTGCGCGTCCACGAGGCGGTCGAACCCGGAAAACGCGAGGCCCGTCGCCCCTTCGTCGCCGAGCACGCGCTTGGCGTGATAGAAGGCGAGGATCAGGCCGAGCATCTCGAAGACGAACTGGCGCGGGTCCGCATCGGCGCGCAGCTCGCCGTTGTCCATCGCCATCCGGACGGCCTTGCCCAGTTCGCGCGCCACCAATCGCTGCCGCTCGACCACCGCATCCCGCATCGGGCCGGGCTGGTCGTCGTACTCGGCGGAAGCCGCGTGGATGGGACAGCCGCCGCGCAGGTGCGCGTGCTCCGGCCAGGTGATCCAGTTGCCGAACAGGGCGCGCAGGCGCTTCACGCCCCGCGGCGCCTTGAACGCCGGCAGGAAGACGGCCTCGGTGAAGCGCCGGGCGGCCTCGTCGAGCGCGGCGACCTGCAGCTCGGTGCGCGAGCCGAAGTGGGCGAAGAGCCCGCTCTTGGACAGGCCCGTGCGCCCGGCGAGCGTGCCGATGGTGAGCGACTCGAAGCCCGCCTCGCTCGCCTGCTGCACGGCGGCGTCGAGGATCTGGGCGCGGGTCTCTTCCCCCTTGCGGGCCTTCACGGCTTGCGGCGACATGGATCGTTTCCGGGTATGGATGCGGCGAAATAATAGAACGACCGTTCGTTTTCTGTCAACCCCCCGCCTGGGCGCTACCATCCGGCCATGGACCTGCGCCGCTACGACCTCAACCTGCTGGTGACCCTGGAGGCCCTCCTCGAGGAGGAAAGCGTCACCGATGCCGCCCGCCGGCTGAACCTCAGCCAGTCCGCGGTGAGCGCGGCGCTTGACCGGCTGCGCACCGTGTTCTCCGACCCGCTGCTGGTGCGGGTGGGCAATCGCATGGAGCCGACCCCGTTCGCCAGGCGCCTGCAGGGACCGATCAAGACGGCGCTCGCCTCCGTGTCGCTGGCGCTGGCGCTGCCGCAGAAGTTCGACCCCGCGCGGGCCCGGGCGACCGTGCGCCTGGGCACCTCGGACTACTTCGGGCTCCTGATGCTGCCAGCCCTCTACAAGCTGCTCGCCCGGGAGGCGCCCGGCATTTCGCTGGAGATCCTGGCGAGACCGACGGACGGCTCGATCGTCCGGCTGGTGGCGGGCGACGTGGACCTCGCCCTGGCCGTCGACCCGCCGGAGGGGCGCGACCTGTTCAACGCGCCCCTGGTGGACGAGCAGTTCGTGTGCGTGATGCGCCGCGAGCACCCGCTGGCCCGCGGCCGGCTCACGCCCGCGCGACTGGTCGACTACGCCCACGTGGTGGTGACGGCGCACGGCGAGAGCGCCACGCTCGTGGATCGCGCGCTGGCCGCCGGCGGCCATCGCCGACAGACCCCCGTCCGCGTACCCGTGTTCGCGACGGCGTTCGCGCTCCTCGCGGACAACGACCTCGTCGCCATCCTCCCGGAGCGCATCTCCCGCGCGCAGGCCTCGCGCTTCGGGCTCGTCGTGAAGAAGCCTCCGATCGAGTTGCCGGGCTACACGCTCTCCATCGCCTGGCACCAGCGCACCGCCCACGACCCCGCGCATCGCTGGGTCCGCGAGCAGGTCCTCGCCATCGCCGGCTCTCCCGCCGGCCATCGACGGCATAAATAACCATATCCCGTAATATCGATTGGACGGAAGGCCTGCGCTCGCCTAGAGTGGCGTGGAAGCCATCGCGATCGATCACGCCCCGGGAGGGGCAACGGAATTCGGTGGAGTTGCGCTCGACCACCGGATGCGTGGAGTTGGGGGCCCCTTGGGTGGGGCCCTTTTTTTTGGGCGTCGGGCGCGGCGCCCGGCACCGCGAGTCAGCGGCCGACGATGCGCTGGAAGGTCACCAGCATCCCGGCGGTCGCCCCCCAGATGAAGCGCCCCTGCCACGGCATCGCCCAGTAGTGGCGCAGCCGCCCCTTGTAGAACGCGCTCTCGTAGCGGTGGTTCGCGGTCTCGAGGAGGAATGCCAGCGGCACCTCGAAGACGTCGGCCACCTCGTAGGGATCGGGCGCGTACGCGATGGGCGGCTCCATCCAGCCCACCACCGGCCGCACGCGGTAGCCGGTCGAGGTGTGGTAGTCGGGCAGCTCGCCAAGGATCTCCACGCCCGCGGGGTCGATGCCCACCTCCTCCTGCGCCTCGCGCAGCGCGGTGTGCGCGGGCCCCTCGTCGCCCGACTCGACGCGCCCGCCCGGAAAGCTGATCTGGCCGGCGTGGTCGGCGAGGTGGGCGGCGCGCTGGGTGAAGACGACGGCGGGCTCGCGCGGATGGTTAACCACGAGCAGGAGGACGGCGGCCGGCGTCAGCTCGCGCGCCGAGGCGGCCGCCCGCTGCTTCTCGAGGTCGTCCGCCGTGAGGAGGTCCTCGAGCGGCGGCGTTTCGGCGAGCCGGCGGATGATCTCGTCGCGGGTGAGCGGTCGTCCCATTCAGTCGTGTCGTTTCGGGGAGTTGCGGCCCAAGTATAAGATGCGCCGACGACTTCCAACGCAATCCGGGAGCCCGGCCATGATCCTGCACGACTACTGGCGCTCGTCCGCCGCCTTCCGCGTGCGCATCGCGCTGGGCCTGAAAGGCATCGAGCCCGGCCGGCGCTACGTGCACCTGCGCAAGGGCGAGCAGCGCGCGCCGGGCTTCCTCGCGACGAACCCGCAGGGGCTGGTGCCGGTGCTCGAGGAGGGCCCGCACGCCCTCACGCAGTCGCTCGCGATCATCGAGTACCTGGACGAGACGCACCGCGAGCCGCCGCTGCTGCCGTCCGGGGCGGCCGAGCGCGCCTGGGTGCGCGCCGTCGCGCTGGCGGTTGCCTGCGACATCCACCCGCTCAACAACCTGCGCGTGCTCGAGTACCTGGCCCGCGAGCTGCACGCGGACGCGGCTGCCCGCGACCGCTGGTACGCGCACTGGGTTTCCGGGGGGCTCGCGGCCCTCGAGCGGATGCTCGCCGCCCGCCCCGGCCCCGGACCTTTCTGCCTGGGGCGCACGCCGACGCTCGCGGACATCTGCCTGGTGCCGCAGGTGTTCAACGCGCAGCGCTACCGCGTGCCCGTCGAACCCTTCCCGCTCGTACTCGCCGTCGTCGACGAGTGCATGCGGCTCCCGGCCTTCGACCTCGCCCAGCCCGCGAAGCAGCCCGACGCCGAGGCGTAGTGGGGCGCCAGCCCTGCGCAGAGAGCTGAACCCCATGCGCACGGGATTGCGGCACCGGCCGGAAAGGTGTCTGATGCCGGGCACGGGGCGAGAGGGACGCGGCTCCGAAAGGGGGAACGCAATGGCCATCGCTGCCCGAAGCCGCCTGCTCGCCCTCCTCGCCGCCGCCGTGGCGAGCGCGCCGATCGCATCCCGCGCCGAATGCGGCGGCAACATCCAGTGCATTGCCGTCGGCCCCACGCCCGCGGCGGCCGCCGTCGCCCACCATGGCCTCGGCCCCGATACCTTCACGATGGCCTTCGCGGCCCAGGTTCCCGGCACGCAAAGCGCTGCGCAGCCGATCCACGTCGTGGCCGTCCTCGGCCCCGCCGGGTCGATGGCGATCCTGGGCCCGCCGCGCCTCGACGGACCCGGTGCCGCGGATTTCGTGATCACGGGCGGCACCTGCCCGGCGGCGCGCGGCCCCGTCCACGGCGGCGAGGGCTGCACGATCGAGGTGGCGTTCAGGCCGACGGGCCTCGGGGAAAAGACGGCCACCGTCCACGTGCCGCTCGACCCGCCCGCGTGCGCCGGTTGCATCGTCGAGCGCACCGTCACCGTGACGGGCGTGGTCGGCCGGCTCGACCCCTCGCGCGACCCGGCGGTGGCCGGCCTCGTCGCCGCGCAGCTCGACGCCGCGCGGCGTTTCGCGCAGGCGCAGGTGGGCAACGTCACGGGCCGGCTGGAGTCCCTGCACGCGCGCGGCGCGACGCCGGCGAAGGCGGGTGAAGCGCGCCTCTGGCTTTCCGGCCTCCTCGGCGCGGGCTCGCGGGGGAAAGCGGGCGCCGCATCGCTCCTCGACTTCACGACCGACGGCGTGACCATCGGCGCCGACCGGGCGTTCGGGAGCGGCCTCGTCGCCGGCATCGCGCTGGGGGTGGCCCGGGATCGCACGGACATCGGCACCGACGGCAGCTACAGCCGCGCGCGCGGGACATCCGCCGTGGCCTACGCGAGCTACTCGCCCGCGCCTGGCCTTCACCTCGATGCCCTCGCGGGCGGCGGGCCCCTCGATTTCCGCTGGCAGCGAAGGCTGGGCCTGCTGGACGACCTCGCCGAGGCCGACCGCGACGGCCGCCTCGCCTTCGGCGCCGTGACGGCCGCGTGGGAATGGGATGCCGGGGGCCTGCTCCTCGCGCCCTACGCACGGGTGGACCATTCCCGCGAGCGCCTGGACGCCGCCACCGAATCGGGACCGACGGGGCTCGCGCTCGCGTTCCGGCCGCAGGACGCCTCCGCGCTCAACGCCGCCGCGGGGCTTCGCGCCGAGACGATCCGCGAGACGCGCTACGGGCACGTGGTGCCGCGCGCCCGGCTGGAGTACCGCCGCGCGGTGCGGCAGCGCGGCGAGGCGCAGGTGGGCTACGCGGACCTGCCCGGCGAGGCGCCCTTCGCGATCGCGCCCGAGGCGGCCGGGCGCGACGCCTGGCTGCTGGGCCTGGGCCTCGACCTCCTGCGCCGCGACGGGCTCGTCCTCGCGCTCGAGTACGGCCTGCTGCGCGCCTCGTCGCAAGAGGACAGCCAGTCGATCCGCTTCACCCTGACGCAGGCGCTCGAGGGCCGCGGCGCGGGCGCGTGGCGCGGCGAGCTGCCGGCGGTGACGCCGCGCACGGCGGAGATCCAGGTGGACGCGGGCTTCGGCCACGACGACAACCTGCCGCGGGCGGCGGACGCAATGTACCGCGCCGCCGACGACTACTTCACGGCGAACGTGCGCATCTCCGACGCCTGGCTCGTGGGCAACGGCATGCGCGGCGTGCTCGCGGCGACGCTGGGCGGGGACAGGTACCGGACCTACCGCGGCCTCGGCCGCGCCACCGCCGGGTTGGAGGCGGAGCTCCAGTTCCGGTCTGCAGCCGGCTTCGGGGCGCCCACGTTCGCCCTCTTCGGCCACGCGCAGGCGAACGAGTACGAGTCGCACCTGCGCGACGGGCAGCGCTATGCGATCGGCGCCTCCGTGCGGGCGGCGGCCACGGACCGCATCGGCCTCGCCGCGAGCCTTACGCACAACCGCAACCGCGCCCACTCGGCCGTCTTCGACGGCTCCGACAATGCCTTTCGCGCGCACGCCGACTACCGCCTCGGGGCCTCTCGCACGCTCTATGTCGCGGGCGAGTTCCGCCGCGGCGATATCGTGCTGGCCACGAGCCCGCTCGCCCTGGTCGCCGCCAAGCACGACGACGAGCCCACCTATCCGGGCGGCGGGGTGGCCGACGACGTCTTCGTGGCGCCGCAACTCGTCGATTACCGCACGCGCGGCAACACCTCCTCCGTGGCCGCGGGGCTCAACCTTTCCGTCGGGCCCCGGGAGTCGATCGACCTCTCGTGGCGCCACATCCGCTCCACGCCGTCGAACGTGGCGGACCTGCCCGCCGGGCTCTACGCGGGCAACGGCAAGCCCACCTACACCGTGAACCAGTTCCTGCTCCTCTACCTGACGAGCTTCTGACCCCGGCCGCCCCCAGGAGGCCCCATGCGTCGAACCGAAGAACCCGAAGACCCGCGCCGCCGCCTGCTCGTGCGCGCCCTCGCCCTGGGCTTGCTGGCCGCCAGCGTGCCCGGGGAAGCCCGCCCGCAGGGGTTGCTGGGCTCGCGACCAGGAAGGCTGCCGCCCGGCCGGTCAATCTACCGGATCGAGGGCGAGGCGTTCGTGAACGACCGCGCGGCCGGGCTCGCCACGCCGATCGCGCCGGGCGACACGGTGCGCACGGGCCCCGGCGGCGAGATCGCATTCGTGGTGGGCGGCCACGCGATGCTCGCCCGCGGGGCGACCACCGTAGTCATCGAGCGGGGCGGCCGGGACGAGTCGATCGCGCTGCGCGGCCTGCGGCTGCTCTCCGGCGCGCTCCTCTCGGTCTCGCGCGACTCGCGCTTCCGGCTGCGCACGACCATGGCCACTATCGGCATCCGCGGAACGGGGTTCTACGCCGAGGCCGAGCCGGACCGGACCTACTTCTGCACCTGCTACGGAACGACCGACGTCGAGGCCGACGCCGACCCCGCCAGCCGCGAGACGATCGAGGCGAGTTACCACGACCGTCCCGTCTACATCCTGAGGGACGCCCCGGCCGGACGCGCCATCCGCGCCGCGCCTTTCATCAACCACACCGACGAGGAACTCGCCCTCGTCGAGGCCCTTGTCGGGCGCGAGCCCCCCTTCCTCTTCTCCAGGGATTCGTACGGCGGCCCGCGGCGGCGATACTGACGGGGACGCGCGCTTCCAGGGCGACGCGGCCACCCGCGCCCTCCCGGCGGGCCGAGCCCGCGCCGGAACCATTCAGGGTTTCCGGGGAGTACGCCGGGTCCAGATGCGGACGGGGGCAGGCTCGATCCACCAGCCCTTGTCGCGCAGGGCCCTCGCCGTGGCGTAGAGAATGCCCACGATGACCGTCGGCGCGAACGCGACGCCGAGGTAGATCACGAGGTAAGCGAGCCCCGCGGGGCTCTCCCCGGTCTTCACGCTCGGCCCCTGCGAGATGAGCCAGTAGGCGAACCCGTTGCCCCCGAGCCACGTGACGAGGGCCGCGACGAAATTCGAGATGAAGGTCGCCACGAACCAGTAGACGACCAGCACCGCGAACGCGATGAAGGCCCACGCGACGGGTTCCTTGCGCAGGTCGCGCCTGGGCGTCACCTCGCCGCACGTCGCGTCCTTCGCGCACTTCTCGAAGCGCGCGAGGAACGGGGCCAGCTTCGCCGACGACAGGCTTGCCAGCGCCTTCGCGTGGGCTTCCACCGCCTCGGTCCTGACGCTTTGCGAGCCGTCGAAATCGCGCGGCGTGACCGTGGCGCGCTCCGGATGCGCCTGCACGTGGATCAGCGCCCGCGCGAGCTCCGATGGCTGCCCCGGGCTCCTGCGGCCCGAGACGCAGGCCACGCTCCGCTTGCCCCCGGCGGGAATGATGGCGACCGGCATCTCCGCCGGCAGCGGGCAGTCGAAGGCGAAGCGCGACACCCCGGAGTCGGGTGCCGGTTCCAGCCGGAGGGAGAACGCGCCCAGCGCCAGGGGCGTGGCCGACCGGTTCTCGATCCCGGCAGCGAGGAATATCGCGTTTCGCCCGTCGGCCGCGTCCCGGCCCGCCCAGGCTCCGGGCGCGATCTCGCGCGCCTCGGGACCCAGCGCGGCAATGGCGGGCGGCCGCGGGACGGCGAAGTCCGCGAACACGGGGCGCAGGTTCTCCCCCGCCATGCGGGCCCACTCCCGGCCGAACCAGTCCCTGCCGCCATGCGCGAGCGGCCCCTGCTGGTGGCCGAGGTCGATCGCCTTGGCCACCGTGACCTTCGCGTCGTGCGGCTCGCCCGCGGCCTCCTTCACGTAGCGGCGCATGAGATAGAGGCGAAGCCCGCGCGCCTCGTCGGCAAGGCCCCAGGTTTCCAGCGCATCGGCGAGGTAGAACGCCTCGGAGGGCTTCGGGCCGATGCGGGTCTTCATCACCGACTGCGCCGCGTCGCTGTACTGCCTGTCCTGCGTCGACGGCGGCGCGTTCGCCGCGGCGGCCCCGTTCAGGGACAGCAGCACGAGGCCGAGGACGAGCACGGGGGCACTGGGCATGTTGCGGACCGGCGTTGGGGAGCGCGATCATGGCGAATGGCCAACAGCCTGTCCACCCCGCGCCTGCGCCTGCGTCCCTGGCGCGATTCCGACTTCGCGCCCTTCGCGGCCCTGAACGCCGACGCCGCGGTGATGGAGCACTTCCCGTCCATCCCGACGCGCGAGGAAAGCGACGCCATGGCGCGCCGCATCATGGCGAGGATCGAGGAGACGGGCTGGGGGCTCTGGGCCGTGGAAGTGGCCGGCGGCGAGCCGTTCATCGGCTTCACGGGCCTCGCCGTGCCCACCTTCGAGGCGCACTTCACGCCCTGCACGGAAATCGGCTGGCGGCTGGCGCGCGGCGCCTGGGGCAAGGGCTACGCCACGGAGGCGGCGCGCGCCGCGCTCGCCTTCGGCTTCGACGAACTCGGCCTTGAGGAGATCGTCTCCTTCACCGCGGTGGCCAACAGGCGTTCGGCCGCGGTGATGGAGCGACTGGGCATGCGCCGCGACGGCGAGTTCGACCATCCCCGGATCGCCGGACCGAGCCCCGTCCGGCGGCACGTGCTCTACCGGCTGCGCCGTTCAGAAGCGGGAGCCGGGCTCCCCTAGGAACGCGACCTCCCCGGGGGTCGACTCGCGCCCCAGCGCGGCGTTGCGGTGCGGGAACCGGCCGAAGCGCCGCACGATCACGCGGTGCTTCTCCGCCCAATCGGTGAGCCCCTTCGTCTCCGGAAACGCCTCCAGCGCCGAGAAGAGCTCGACCGAGCGGTCCTGCATCGCAGGGTCCTCCGCGTGCTCGAACGGCAGATAGGCGAACTGGCGCTCCACCGGAAGCCGCGAGGCGTCCCACCCCAGCCGAATCATCTCCTGCGCGCAGGCGAGCGCCACGGCGTCCTGCGAGAACGCCCGCGGGTCCTCCCGGTAGAGGTTCCTCGAGAACTGGTCCAGCACGAGGATCAGCGCGAGGAGCCCGTCGGGCTCCTCGCGCCAGCGGTCGCACTCGCCGAGCGCCGCGCGCGCGTGCAGCGAGAGGAAGCGGCGCCGGATCTCCTCGTCGAACGCGGCATCCTTGCGGAACCACGCCGGGCGCGGCTGCCCGTGCGCGGGCGTGCCCGGCTCGCCGAACCAGAAAGCGAGGACCTCGCGGACCTCCGTGGCGATGGCGGCTGTCACCGGGAGGCCGGCCCGCCGGAGCGCCGCGGCGGCTGCCCCGCGTTGCGACGCGTGGGCTCGTCGCCGCCGGCCACGCGCCTGGTCGTCTTCGCGCGCCTGGGCGGCGAGCGCCAGATCTGCCGGAAGGCGACCACCTTCTCGCTCCAGCTGAGGCGCTCGGAGGACAGCGCCTCCATGAACACCGCCAGGCGCTTGGAGATGTACACCGTGTAGAGGCCCAGGAGCGTCGTCGGCACGAAGACCGCGAGGAAGATCCAGACCTTGTCCGCGGTGGCGAGCCCCGCGTGGCTGTAGAGGTTCATGCCGAGGAAGCCGGTGGCCACCGTGCCCACCGCGCTGCACGCCATCACCACCGTGAGGCGCATGGCGTTGTCGCCCGCGCGGCGCGTGCGGTCGGCGTCCAGGTACTGGTTGATGTCCTGCGCCTCCTCGCGCACTTCGCGGAAGAGCGCGTCGCTGCCCAGCTGGTGCGCCCAGCGCGAGAAGATGTCGGCGGCCAGCACCTGGTTGGAGATCTCGTGGACCCAGTAGCGGTGGTTGAAGCGCAGGAAGAGCTCCAGGGCCTCGCGCACGCTGTCCTTGAACGAGCGCACGCTCTCGTAGTCGCCCACGCGCAGGCGCTCGACCGCGATCGAGAAGCGGTTGGAGAGGTTCAGCAGCGCCGCCTTGTGGAAATTGGCGATGAGGCCGATCTGGAAGAACTGGCGGCGGAAGGTGTGGACCAGGTCCGTGCGCTCGTCCTCGTGCCTCGTGACCATCGCGAAGGCCACGCCGCAGAAGACGAAGCGCGTGTTCATCCCGCTCGCGGGGTTGTCGCCGTCCCAGTAGCGGTCGTAGCAGTGCCTCTGCTCGAAGTCGGCGAGGAACGGCGGCGCGAACGGGAGGGTCTCCGGCGGGCCCCACTTGGCGGCGTAGCCGATGCGCGTCAGGTCGCCGCGGCCGAGGACGCGCGGGTCGTCGAACGCGAGGTAGGTCATGATCGGGATGCGCTTGTTCTCGATCTGGTAGTACTGCAGCAGCCCGCCGCCGAGGTACGCCGGGACCATGGGGTGCAGGAGGTATTCCCAGTGCAGCGACAGCGGCGTCTGCTTGATGTCCCGCACCAGCCCGACGTACTTGTCGCGGTCGCCGTAGTCCGAGGTCGAGAGCAGCGTCCCGGCCGCATCCAGGAACTCCACCGAGTAGGGGCAGTGGGCGCCCTGCCCCGGCGCGTCCCAGTACGGCGGGTAGGGCCGGCCGAAGCGGTCCATGAGCTCGATCGCGTCCTCCAGCGGCAGGTCCGTCGCCACCACCTCGAAGGCGAGGATGGCCACGTCCTGGTCGTAGAAGAACATCAGGCGCGTGCGCTCGACGGAAAGCGCGATGGGCGCGTCCCCCTCGCGAAGGCGCACGCGCGCGGTGGCGATGTCGTCGCGCCGGAACATGTGCAGGCTGGAGGGCGTCTGCGCATCGGCCTCGCCGAAGCCGTACAGGAAGCGCTGCACGTAGGGCAGGAAGTACACGAAGTCCTGGTAGCCCTTCTGGCACGACTCGTCGTCGACCAGCAGGTTGTCCTTCACCTCCTGCCACGGGCCGGGGTGCGCGCGCAGCACGTCCCAGTGGCTCGCGTAGCCCGTCTCGCGCCGCAGCCGGCGCAGCTGCAGCGGCCAGAGGAGGATGTGGCGGAATTCCCGGACGAGCTTGTCGGAAGTCTGCGGCATCGTATGGCGGGGCCCGGTCAGGGACACCGCTCGTGCGGACAGCGGTTAACCTCGATCGACACGTGGGCGAGCGTGGCGATGCCGGCGAGACGCCCGCGGTAGCCGTCGGGCGTGAGCGGCGCCCGCGCCACGATGGAGACGATGCAGGCGTGGCGGGCGCGGCCGACGCGCCAGACGTGCAGGTCCGCGATCTCGGCGTCGCCGTCGCTCTCGATGGCCTCGCGCACCCGGGAAGCGACGGGCGAATCCATCTCGCGGTCGAGCAGCACCAGGGCCGACTGGACGATGAGCCCCCGGGCCCACCACGCGATGACGCCGGCACCCACCAGGCCCATCACCGGGTCCAGCCACGCCCAGCCCGCCAGCATGCCCGCGGCGAGCGCGACGATGGCGAGCACCGACGTGAAGGCGTCGGTCAGCACGTGCACGTAGGCGGCGCGCAGGTTCAGGTCGTGGTGATCGTGTTCGTCATGGCCGTGCTCATCGCCGTGGTCATGGCCGTGGTCATGGCCGTGGTCGTGGTCATGGCCGTAACCGGAGAGAACGAACGCCGAGACCACGTTCACGACCAGCCCCACCACCGCGACCGCCAGCGCCACGCCGTAGTCGATGGGCCGCGGCTCGACCAGCCGGATCGTCGACTCGACCGCCATCGCCAGGGCGACGACCGCGAGCACGAGCGCGCTCGAGAAGGCGCCCAGCACCTCGATCTTCCAGGTCCCGAAGGCGAAGCGCTCGTCGCGGGACCAGCGGCGCGCGAGCGCGTAGGCGATGCCCGCCATGGCGAGCGCGGCCACGTGGGTGCCCATGTGCCAGCCGTCGGCCAGCAGCGCCATGGAGCCGGTGAGCCAGCCGGCGACGATCTCGGCCACCATCGTGACGGCCGTGATCGCGACCACGAGCCAGGTGCGCGCCTCCCCGGCGCGGTTGCCCGCATCGAACGCGTGCTCGTGGCGCCAGGCGGACAGGTCGTGGATCGCCATCCCTTCCCGGTGCGGCATGGGGAGCCCCTCCCGCCCGGCTCAGCCGCGCGCCGCGGGCACCGGCGAGAAGCCGGCCTTCGTGATCGCGGCCGCGATGCGCTCGGACGAGAAGGCGCTCTCGACCGTGACGCGCCTGGCCGCGAGGTCGATCTCGCACCTCCCCGCGGGGTCAACCGACTTCACGGCCTCGGTGATGGTCGCGGCGCAGTGGCCGCAGGTCATGTCCTGGACGCTGAACTCGTGCATGGTCACTTCGCTCCGGCTTTCCTGATCGTGGTCACGACGTAGCCGCCCTCCGCTTCCTCGGCGCGGAAGCGCACCTGGGAGCCGGCCTGCAGGCCGTCGAGCATGGCCGCGTCCTTCACGCGGAACACCATGGTCATGGGCGGCATCTTGAGGTTCTCGATGGGGCCGTGCTTGATGGTGACCTTCTTCGCTTCCCGGTCCACCTTCCTCACCTCGCCTGCCGACAGGCCGGCGGCGGCCGATGACCTGGCCGGCGCATCGGCAGCCGTCGCGGCCACCGGGGCAAGGCCGGCCGCGAGGGCCGCGGCAAGGATCCATTCACGCTTCATTTTTCGTTCTCCTGGATGGGGTGCGCTCGTATTCTAAGCCCGGCCGGCCCCCGCGAGGTCGTCCAGGATCGGGCAGTCGGGCCGGCCGTCGCCGTGGCAGCAGTGGACGAGGTGCTCCAGGGAGCGGCGCATGCCCTGCAGCTCGGCGATGCGCGCGTCGAGATCCGCCATGTGCTTCGCGGCCAGCTTCTTCACGTCGGCGCTGGCGCGGCGCTTGTCCTTCCAGAGGCCCAGCAGCCCCGCGATCTCCTTCATGGTGAAGCCCAGGTCGCGCGCGCGGCGGATGAAGCGCAGCACGTGCACGTCCGCGTCCCGGTAGATGCGGTAGCCCGCGACGGTGCGCCCCGCCTTCGGAACGAGGCCGGTCTCTTCGTAGTGACGGATCATCTTGGCCGACACGCCCGAGGCCCCGGCCGCCTCGCTGATGTTGAAGAAGCCCTCGCTGCGCGCGTCCGAGAGCTCGAAGTACTTCGCCTGTGCCATGCCCGCCCCCTTCAGTCCTTGCCGCCCGCCGCGCCCGCCTTCCAGCGGCGCAACAGGAGCGCGTTGGAGACCACGCTCACGCTGCTGAGCGCCATGGCCGCGCCGGCGATCACCGGCGAGAGCAGGCCCAGCGCCGCGAGCGGCACGCCCACCACGTTGTAGACGAATGCCCAGAAGAGATTCTGGCGGATCTTCGCATGGGTGCGCCGCGAGATGTCGAGCGCATCGGCCACCAGCGACGGGTCGCCGCGCATGAGCGTGATGCCGGCGGCGTGCATGGCCACGTCGGTGCCCGTGCCCATGGCGATGCCGATGTCCGCCGCGGCGAGCGCCGGCGCGTCGTTGATGCCGTCGCCGACCATCGCCACGGCGCCGTGCGCCGAACGCAGGCCGGCGACCACCGCGGCCTTGTCCTCCGGCAGCACCTCGGCGTGCACCTCGTCGATGCCCAGCTCGCGGGCCGCGGCCTCGCCCGCGCCGCGGTTGTCGCCGGTGACGAGCACGGTGCGCAGGCCCAGCGCGCGCAGCCTCGCCACGGCGCCGGCCGACTGCGGCTTCAGCGCGTCGCCGAAGGCGAGCAGCGCAAGCGCCCGGGGCTCCGGCGCGATCTCGACGAGCCAGGACACGGTGAGGCCCCGCGACTCGAGCCGGCCGGCGTCGGCCTCGAGGCGCGGCGCGTCGGCGATCGCGAGCTCGGCCACCCAGCGACGGCTGGCGATGGCGATCCGGCGTCCCCTGATCACGGCCTCGACGCCGCGCCCGGCCACCGTGCGCAGTTCCGTCGCCGCCGGCACGGGAACGAACTCGCCATGCGCCGCCTCCAGCACGGCCCTGGCGAGCGGGTGGCTGGAGCCGCGCTGCACGGCGGTCGCCAGGCGCATCGCCTCCTCGCGGCCGGCGACGGGCGCAACCACCTCGACGAGCGAGGGCCTGCCCTCGGTAAGCGTGCCGGTCTTGTCGAAGGCCACGACGCGCGTGCGGTGCGCGATTTCCAGCGCCTCGGCGTCCTTGATGAGGATGCCGTGGCGCGCGGCCGCCCCGGTGCCGACCATGACGGCCGTCGGCGTGGCGAGCCCCAGGGCACACGGGCAGGCGATGACCAGCACCGCCACGGCGTTGAGGATCGCCGCTTCCCAGTTGCCGTCGGCGAGGCCCCAGCCGAGCAGCGTCGCGAAGGCGATCGCCACCACGACGGGCACGAACACCTCGCTCACGCGGTCCACGAGCCGCTGGATGGGCGCCTTCGCGGCCTGGGCCGACTCCACCGCGCGGATGATCCGCGCCAGCGTGCTCTCGGCGCCCACGGCCACGGTGCGCGCGACGAGACGGCCCTCGCCGTTCACCGATCCGCCCGTGAGGCGCCCGCCCGGGTTCCTGGCCACCGGAAGCCCCTCGCCGGTGACGAGCGACTCGTCCACGTGGCTCGACCCCTGCGTCACCTCGCCGTCGACCGGCACGCGCTCGCCCGGCAGCACGACCACGAGGTCGCCCACCTTCACGGCGGCGATCGGGACCACGCGCTCCACGCCGTCGTCCAGCACGCGCGCCGTCTCGGGACGCAGCGCCGACAGCGCGCGGATCGCCTCCGTCGTCTGGCGCTTGGCGCGCTCCTCGAGCCACTTGCCCGCGCGCACCAGCGTGATCACGACCGCGGAGGCCTCGAAGTAGAGGTGGGCGGTTTCCCCGGCGAGCGCGAGCCAGACGCTCAGGCCGTAGGCCGCGCTGGTGCCGATGGCCACGAGAAGATCCATGTTGCCCGCGCGCGCGGCCAGCGCCTTCCACGCGGCGCGATAGAAGCGCGCGCCCACGACGAACTGCACCGGCGTGGCGAGCAGCCACTGCAGCCAGGCCGGCAGCATCCAGTGCGCGCCGAAGAGCGCGGCCACCATGGGCACGACCAGCGGCGCGGTGAGCAATGCCGCGGCGGCGAGGACGAGAGTATCGCGCCGGATGGCGACGGTCGGCTCCTCGCGGGGCGCCTCCCGCTTCTCGGCGGCCCCGTAACCCGCCTGGCGCACCGCCGCGACGGCCGCATCGAGCACCTCGCGCGGGGCGGTGAGCGTCGCGGTCTCGGTGGCGAGGTTGATGCTCGCCGCCTCCACGCCCGGCACCTTGAGGAGCGCCTTCTCGACGCGCGCCACGCAGGAGGCGCACGTCATTCCCTCGACGGAAAGCTCGAGGAGGTTCACGTTCCCGCGGGGCAAGGCGCTCGCGTTCATGGCTAGCCTCCCTGTCGGGTGACGACCGCGATGACCGGGGCGCAGTGGCCGCAGGTCATGTCGTCGACGGCGATTTCGAACATGGCAGGTCTCCTTGGGTTCACGCTGCCACTCTCCACCTTCCCACCGTGGGAAGGTCAAGGGGAAATCGTCAGGGGCCCGGCGCGGGGCCTGCGCCCGCCGCGCCGGCGCCGCCGCCGGTACCCACTGCCGGCGCCGCGTTGGCCGGTACTGCCTCCGCCGGCGCGCCGCCTGTCACCGCTGCGCCGGGGGCGGGGACGGCCGCCGCGGCACTGACGGCCTCCGGAACGAAGCCGTCGTGCCCGAATTGCCACAGCAGGAAGGCATAGATGTCGGCGAGCTCCTCGTCGCGCTGCGCCCGGGAGGCATCGTGCCCGCCCTGCCACTCGACGCGCACGAGGACGGGCTTGCCGCTCGCCGAGGCCGCCTTCAGGCGCGCGGCCATCTTCGCGGCTTGCCAGGGGTCGACGCGCGGATCACCCATCCCGGTGGTGAGGAGGACCGCGGGATAGGCCGTCCCGTCCTTCACCTGGTGGTAGGCGGACATCCGGCGCAGCGACTCGAAGCCCTCCGCGCTGGCCACCGAGCCGAACTCGGGAATGCTCGCCGGCCCGTCGGGCGCGAACTCGAAGCGCAGCATGTCGAGCGCGGCCACGCGCGGCACGACGGCGGCGAAGAGGTCCGGCCGGCGCACCATCGCCCCGGCGGAGGGGATCCCTCCCGCGCGAGTGCCCTCGATCGCGAGGCGTTGCGGGCTCGTGAAGCCGAACTTGATGAGGAACTCCGCGCACGCGATGAAGTCGAGGATCGTGTTCTCCTTCGTCGCCTTCTGTCCCGCGCGGTGCCACGCCTCCCCGTACTCCCCGCCTCCGCGCACGTGCGCGAAGGCGATGATGCCGCCACGCTCCAGCCAGGCGAGCCGCGTGGCGTCGAAGGACGGCGCGAGCGACGCGCCGTAGGCCCCGAAGCCGACGAGGAGCGTCGGGTTGTCGGCGGTGAGCACCGTCGTCTTGCGGTACAGGAGCGTGACCGGGATCCGGGTCCCGTCGTGGCTCTTCGCGTAGAGGCGCACCTCGTCGATCGCGGAGAAGTCGGCCGCGGGCGCCGGCTGCAGCCCGGTGTTGCGCAGGTCTCCCGACTTCGCCTCCACCGTGACCACGGCGGGCGCCTCGAGGAAGCCCTGCAGGTGCAGGACCGCGCCCGGCCGGTCCGGGTGCGTGAGCATCTGCGCGATCGACACGTCGAACGCCGTCTTCACGAATTCCGGCGTGCGCGAGGCGCCGAAGCCCAGGTTCAGGCGCTCCAGGCGCTCCAGCCCGCCCACGGTCGAGCGCAGGTAGAGGGCGTCGGCGGCGAGCGACATGCCCAGGATGACCGCCTCGCCCTCCGGCACCGCCACGCGCGGCCGGGAAACGCCGTCCTTGCCGGCCTTCACCAGCAGCACCTTGTTGAGGGGCGCTCCCTTGTGGGTGAGGAGGTAGATGTCGTCCCGCCACGCCTCGATGGCCGTCACCCCGTCCTCGAAGTCGACGATCCTGGTCCACCGCGGCACGCCCTTGGCGAGTTCGCGCACCGGCGTCATGTACAGGGAGACCTCGCGGCGCACGCCGTGCCGCGCGACCGCGTAGGCGTGCGTGGAGTTCCCGGGCACGACAAGGGACGGGAAGACGAACTCGGGCACGTCGCGCGCGCCCGCCACGCCCGAGGCGAAGATGATCTCGTCCTGCGCCGCCGGCCGGCCCACGACGTGGCGGTAGACCCGGATGCCCGAATAGCGGTGCGCGGAGTCGCGCTGCCCGCCCGCGGGAATGCGCGCGTAGTAGAAGGCGCGGCTGTCGTGGTGCCACTCGAGCTCCGTGTTGAAGCGCGCGCGGTCGATGGCGACTCCCAGGTCGCGCGCGCCGTTGACCTCGAGGACGTGCAGCGTCGAGTCCCCGGTGCCGCCGGCCGAGACGCCGTAGGCAACCAGGCGGCCGTCCGGCGAGGGGCGGTACCAGTCGATGGCTGCGCCGGGTTGCCCGGCGGCGGCGCGGGCGGGGTCCAGGAGGATGCGCTCGGTGCCGGCGAACCCGTCGCGGACGCACAGCACCGGCGTGTCGAGCCCCGGCGCGAGCTTGAGGTAGAAGACCCTGCCGCCGGCCATCGCGAGGTTGCGCACCGTGACCTGGGCGCCGGAGAGGCTGCGGATGCGCTCGGCGAGCGCGGCGCGGCCGGGGATGGCCGCGAACGCGCGGCGCGCCTCGTCGTCCTGCGCACGGAACCAGGCCTGGGCGTCCTCCGACTTCACCTCCTCCAGCCAGCGGAAGGGGTCGACCACCTCGACGCCGTGCAGCGTCTCGCGCACCTCGCGCGCGGCGGTGCCGCCCAGGGCGAATGCGGGCAGGAGCAGGGCGAGGACAAGGGCGGCGACGCGGGTCATGGGATCGGCTTGTGGGCGGTGGCGAACTGCAGGGCCGCCAGGCGCGCGTAGAGCCCGTCCTCGCGGACGAGCGCTTCGTGCGTGCCCGTGGCCACGATGCGTCCGTGGTCCATGACGACGATGCGATCCGCGGATTTTACAGTGGACAGGCGGTGCGCGATCACCAGTGTCGTCCTGCCCCGAACCAGGCCGGCCAGGGCGAGCTGCACGGTACGCTCGCTTTCCGCGTCCAGGGCGCTGGTGGCCTCGTCCAGCAGGAGCACCTGGCGGTCGGCGAGGATGGCCCGGGCGATGGCGATCCGCTGCCGCTCGCCCCCCGAGAGCTTCACGCCGCGCTCGCCCAGCGGCGTGGCGAGCCCCTCCGGGAGCCGGTCGGCGAATTCCAGGCAGTAGGCGAGCCGGCACGCCTCGCGCACCTCCTCGTCCGAGGCCTCCGGCCGCCCGTAGCGCACGTTGTCGGCGAGATTCGCCGCGAAGATCACCGGCTCCTGGGACACGAGGGCGAAGCGCCGGCGCCATTGCCGCGGGTCCGCGTGGCGGGCGTCGACGCCGTCGAGCGTCACGGCACCCGCCTGCGGGTCGTAGAAGCGCAGGAGCAGCTGGAAGACGGTCGACTTGCCCGCGCCCGAGGGGCCCACGAGCGCCACGACCTCCCCCGGCCTCACCGCCAGGTCGAAACCCTCGAGTGCCGCCGCTTCGGGGCGCGACGGGTAGCGGAAGGTGACGCCCGCCAGGCCGACACGGCCTTCCCCGGGCTCGGCCAGGCGCACCGGGGAGGCCGGGGCGCCGATCGCCGGCTCGGTGGCGAGTATCTCCGTGAGCCGTTCCGAGGCGCCCGCGGCCCGCTGCAGTTCTCCCCAGGCCTCCGCGAGGACGAACGTCGCATTCGCCACGAGGACGGCGTAGAAGATGAACGCCGCGAGGCTCCCGGCGGAGAGCCGGCCGGCCAGCACGTCGTGCGCCCCGACCCAAAGCAGGAGCCCCACGGCCCCGAACGCGAGCACGATCACCGCGGCGATCAGCAGGGCGAGCGAGTGGGAGCGCCGCACGCTGGTGGCGAACACCGCGTCGGCCAGCGCCCGGAAGTCGCGCTCGTCGCGCGCCTCGTGGGCGTAGGCCTGGACGGTGCGGATCTCGTGCAGCGACTCGTCGACGTGCGCGGACACCCCGGCCACGCGGTCCTGCACCGCGCGCGACAGCCGGCGCACGCGCCGTCCCAGGAGGCCGATGGGCAACAGCACCACCGGCAGGCAGGCGAGCGCCAGGACCGAGAGCTTCACGCTGGTGAGGACGAGCATCGCCGCGCAGCCGGCCAGCGTGAACGCCATGCGCAGGGCGTAGAGCAGCGTGCCCCCGATCACGGTCTCCAGCAGCGTCACGTCGGCGGTCAGGCGGGATACCACCTCCCCGGTGCGCGTGCCCTCGTAGTACGAAGGCGAGAGCCCGAGCAAGTGGCCGTAGACCTTCGCGCGCAGGTCGGCCGTGAAGCGCGCCCCGAGCCAGTAGATGTTGTAGACGCGCAGCCAGGTCAGCGCGCCCAGGACCGCGACGAGGCCGGCGAGGGCCGCCACCCAGGCGTCGAGGCGGTCCGCGCGGCCGACGGCGAAGCCCTCGTCGATGACGCGCCTGAGGCCCTCGCCGATCGCGAGCACCATGCCGGCCGACAGGAGCATCGCGACGAACGCGACGGCGATGCGCGCGCGATGCGGCACGAGCAGCCGGAAAAGCGGCAGGAGGCGCGCGAGACCGGCGCCCCCGCCGGTCACCGCGCCGGCGGGCGACGCGCGGGGCAAGTCGGGGTCAGCCGCCGCGGCGCAGGATGGGCCTTGCCACGGCGCCCGTCACGGCGAAGGTGCCGCGGTCCTGGGCGACGTTGGAGCGGATCTCCACCGTGAGCCGGCCGGACAGGGTGCTGTTGGCCGCGATGTCGACGGCGCCGCCGCCCTTGAGCACGCCGCCCTGCAGGTTGAGGTTGCGGTAGGACACGCGCCCGTTCTCCGCGCCCAGCTCGCCCGTGAGCTCGGCGAACTTGGTCACGCCGGCACGGCCGGCCGCTTCGGCCGACTGCATGGCGGCCACGAGGTCGGTGTTCGAGATGGAGCCGTCGGCGAGGCGGAACTTGCCCTGCACGCGCGGCGCGGCGAGCAGCCCCTGCAACGTCGGGGACTCCGCCGACACCACGAAGTTGCCGTCGATCTTGCCGGTTACCGCGATGTCCTTGGTGAAGGCGCCCACGAGCTGCTCGGCGCGCACTCGCGCGAGCGCGAGGTCGGACGCGAGCTTCACCTCCGTGCCCCAGCTCGCCTTGAGCGTGCCGTTCACCGTGCCCTCGAGCACGCTCGCCTCGAATTCCGAGAACGTGATGTCGTTCGCCGTGAGCAGGCCCTTGCCCGAGACGTCGTTGATCGGGACCGGAGCGCCCAGCGGCAGGTTCCAGCCACGCGCGCTGAACGTCACCTCGTAGCCGCCCTCGGCCGACCGCAGCGCCGCGTTCCATTTCCCCTCGCCCGCGAGGTTCACGTTGCGCAGGACGCCTTCCTTGCTGAAGGCGAGGACGGCGTCGAAGGGCTGGAGCTCCGGCTTCACCTCGAGCTTCACGGCGCGCAGGCGGATCGACTCGATCATGGCCGCCTCGCGCTTGCCCTCCGCCTTGCCCCACGAAATGATGCGCCGCGGCGCATCGCCGGTGATCACGACGTTCTCGAGCTCGAGGGAATTGATCACGATGCGGTCGCCCAGCAGCGCGGGGATGTCGATGAAGATCCTGCCGTGGGTCGCCTTCGCGTCGAGCGCCTTGCCCACCGTGAACCCCTCGACCTTGAGGTGCGGCGAGGGAATCAGCGAGAACTTGAGGCTGGAGATCGACACGGCGTCCTCGTGCAGCCATGCGCCGATGCCCTTCTCGAGCTTGTTGGCGTACCCGCGCAGCGGCACCAGGTGCAGCACGCCCACGGCGGCCACCAGCACGAACGCCACGCCGATCCCGATGTTGCGCACCCAGTTGACCTTCCGGCCGGGGCGGCGCCTGACGGGCGCGGCGGCGGCCTCGTCGGCGTCGGGCGTGACCTTGGTGCGCAGCACGTCGGCGATCTCGCGCGCCTTCTTCTCCTGGGCGGCGCGCTGGCTCTGCTCCTCGTCGAGCTCCGCCTGCTGCTTGGCCTGCATGTAGGCCTTGGCCTGCGCCTTGCCCTCGAGCTCGGCGCGGCGGGTCATGTCGCCCTCGATCTCCGCCTTCACCTTCTCGCGCGTGGTCTCCTCGACCGTCTCGCGGGCACGCGCCTCGATGCGCGCGCGCAGCTCGGCTTCCTCGCGCGCCTTGCGCTCCGCGTCGATCTTGCCGGCGAGCTCCTTCTCGCGGCGCTCGCGCTCCTCGGCCTCCACCATCACGCGCGCCTCGGCCTCGATCTTGGCCTTGCGCTCGGCATCGAGCCGCGCGGCGGCTTCCGCCCGTTCGCGCGCCGACGCGGCCGCGGTTTCCGCCCGCTCGCGCGCCGAGGCCGCCGCGGTTTCCACCTTCTCGCGTGCGGCGATCTCCGCTTCCTCGCGGGCGCGCGCCTCGAGGCGGCGCAGGCGCCGGGCCTCCTCTTCCGCCTTCTCGCGGGCCACGGCTTCCGCGGCGAACCTCGCCTCGGCTTCCGCGCGCAGCTTCGCCTCGCCCTCGGCACGCTCCGTCGCCGCGCGCTCGGCCTGGATGCGCATCTCCATCTCGGCCTTCTGCAGGTGCTCGCGCTCCTCGCGCAGGCGCTCCTCGAGCTCGGCCTGCGCGGCGAGCCGCGCCTCGGCCATGATCTCGGCCTGCATCTGGGCGCGCGCCTTCTCCTCGATCTCGTCGCGCAGCAGCGCTTCCATCTCGCCGCGGATGCGCGCCTCGATTTCCTCCTTGAGTCGCGCCTTGAGCTCCTGTTCCGAGGCGACGACTTCCTGCTCCTGCCTGCGGGCCGCGGCCTCCGCCTCCGCGCGCGCCTTGGCGAGCGCCTGGGCCTCGGCTTCCGCGCGGGCCCGCGCTTCCGAGAGCGCCCGGGCTTCCGCCTCGGCCTTGGCGCGCAGCTCCGCGAGGCGCTGCGTCTCGACCTCCTCCTTCGCCTTCTGTTCCGCGGCGGCCTTGGCGAGCGCCTCCGACATCGTGCGCTTGCGCGCCTCTTCCTCGCGGACCCTGGCCTCGAGGTCCGCGCGCGCGCGCGCGTCGGCCTCGGCCTTCGCCTTCGCCCTCAGCGCGTCGAGGCGCCGGGACTCCTCCTCCTCCTTCACCTTCTGTTCGGCGGCAAGCCTGGCCGCCTGCTCCGCGGCAGCCTTGAGCCGCAATTCCTCCTCGCGCGCCTTGGCGTCGATCTCCGCGCGGGCGCGCTCGGCCGCCTCCTTGGCGCGACGGGCCTGCTCCATCGCCTTCTGCTCGGCCTCCACCTTCGCCCTCGCGTTGGCCTCCGCGGAGGCGCGCGCCTCGACCTGCTGCTTGGCCTTCTCGCGCGCGGCCACCTGCGCGGCCTCCCGCGCCTTGCGCTCGGCGTCGGCCTTCTCCTGCTGGCGCGAGAGCTCGCCGATGTCGAGCGCCGCGGCGGGAATCACGCGCTGGGTCGCGCCCGGGAGCTTCCCCGGCGCGGTGAAGTCGAAGTCGTCCTCGCCGAACGGGTCGGGGTCCTTCTTGGTCTCGAAGATGCGCGCGAACCCGTCCCTGATGAGGGCGTTCATCGCCTTCTCGAGGACGTTCTTCTCGAGCTCGCCCCTTTCCATCATCTGCGCGAACGTGGACTTGCCGTCGACGAGCTTGAGGATCTTCATCAAGTCCTTCGACAGGGAGGCCGACCGCTGGTTGACCTGCGTGATGCCCTTCGCGGTCTTGGTGAAGACGGTGCTGTTGTCCATCCGATGGTCCCGGGGAGAGTTCTTCTTCGGTGGTGGCCGGCGGCGCGCGCGAGCCGGGCACGGAAATCGTCGTGACTGCCGGCTCTTCCGCACGGCGGAGGAGTCCGGGGCAATAATGGCATGAATTCAGGGTGTTGGAAATTGCCGCCGGCACAACGCGGCAAATGCAGCACGGCTTTGTCGCATTTCGTTACAAGGAACGCTGTCCTCCGGGCCGCGGTCCGATGCGTTATGGGATGAGGCACCAGGCGACCTGCCGGGGCCACCCACGGGAAAAAGAGACCCGCCATGAACCGACTCGCCGCCCTCCTCTGTTGCGCCGTTCTCCCCCTCGCCGCATGGGCACAGGAGCCCCCCGGCCGCGTGGCACGCCTGTCGCTCGTCGAAGGCGAGGCCGCCGTGTTCGCGGACGCCGAACAGGGGTGGGAGGCTGCGCGCGTCAACTCCCATCTCACCAGCGAGAACTCGGTCTGGACCGAGCCCGGCTCGCGGGCCGAGGTGCGCTTCGGCACCAAGGCGCTGCGCCTGGGCGAGACGACCCAGCTCGACATCCTGCGGCTGGACGACGACGCGTTTCACGCCCACCTCGTGCGCGGCGCGCTCGCCGTGCGCATCCGCGAGACCGACGGGGGCGAAAGCTTCCTCGTCACCACTCCCGAGGCGCGCTTCCAGCTGCGCGGCAACGGCCGTTACCGGATCGAGACCGATCCGGGCCGCGGGGAGTCGCGCCTCGTCGTCTTCTCCGGCACCGCGCGCCTGGAGGTGGCCGGCGGCTACATCAGCGTCGACACGAGCCGCGGCGTGCGCGTGACCGGCGGGGAAAGGCCGCGCTACGAGTTCGAACCGGCCTGGGCCACCCCGCTGGACGAATGGGCGCTCGCCCGCGACCAGCGCTGGGAAGAGCGCGAGTCGGCGCGCTACGTGCCGCACGAGATGACCGGCTGGGAGGACCTGGACGACTACGGCGTCTGGCGCAACGAGCCGGAGTACGGCCCGGTGTGGTTCCCGACGCGCATCGCTGTCGGCTGGGCGCCCTACAGGTACGGCCGCTGGTCCTGGGTCCGCCCCTGGGGCTGGGCCTGGGTGGACGATGCGCCCTGGGGCTACGCCCCGTTCCACTACGGCCGCTGGGTGCACGTCGGCAACCGCTGGGGCTGGTACCCGGGCCGCCACGTCGCGCGTCCCGTCTGGGCGCCGGCGCTCGTGGGCTGGGTGGGCGGGTCGGGCTGGAGCCTGTCGGTGTCCACCGCTCCCACCAACGTCGTGGGCTGGTACCCGCTTTCGCCCTACGAGGCCTACCAGCCGTGGTACACGGCAAACGTCACCTACATCAACCGGGTGAACCGCGTCGTGCTGCCCTATCGCGGCGACCGCGACGGCCGGCGCGATGGCAGGCCGAACGGCAGGTACGACGGTCGCGACGACTATCGCCACCCGAATCGCGGCCCCGGTGCCACGGTCGTGCCGCGCGACCAGTTCGGCACTCGACGGCCGGTGCAGAACGTGGCGACCCCCGTTTCCCGCGATGTCGTCGCCGCGCAGCCGATCGTTTCCGGCAACGTGGTTCTCCCATCGCGAAACGAGTGGCGCCAGCGCACCCGGCCGGCCGACGTCACGCCGCCCGCCGCGGCGCCGTGGGCCAACGACAGCAGCGCGAGCCGCCCCCGCCCGGCTGCCCCGGTGACGACCGTCACGCCGGGCAAGCCGCCCATCGCGGGCGCACCTGCCCCGCAACCCCGGCCCGGCTCCCCCGCGGCGCAGGCACCCGCGCCGCAAACGCGCCCCAACGCGTTCACGCGGCCGGCCCCGGCACCCGTGGCGAAGCCATCGGCTCCGCCGGCCTCGGCACCGTCGGCGCCCGCACCGAATGCGAGCCCCAACGCGTTTACGCGGCCCGCGCCGGCGGGGCAATCCATGCGCGCCAAGCCCACGCAGCCGGAGCGTGTCGCCCCGGCGCCACAGGTACAGCAGAAGCCGGTCGCCGGGCCCGCGTCGCCCGCCGTGCAAAGGCCGGCCCCGGTCGCCAAGCCCGCGGTGCCTCACCAGGAAAAGCCCGGCGGAGGCGGCAATCCCGCGGCTTCCCACCAGGAGAAGCCCGGCAGCGGGCCGCAGGAGAAGCCCGGCAGCGGGCCGCAGGAGAAGCCCGCGAAGCCTTGATGACCTGAACCGCGAGGGCGCGCCCGCCCTCGCGGCCGCGTCAGGATGGTAGTCTCGCGGCCATGCCGACCACCCGCCCCTACTGGGGGCTCGCCATTGCGGGCGC
>JAABQW010000275.1 GCA_011391275.1 Betaproteobacteria bacterium | reverse complement strand
AGAACATCCCGGTGCGCACGACCGAGGGCCGCAGGATCCGCGAGGCTTTCATCGCGCCGCCGGGCTCGAAGATCGTGTCCGCGGACTACTCGCAGATCGAGCTGCGCATCATGGCGCACCTGTCGGGCGACACGGGGCTCATCGAGGCCTTCGCAGCCGGCGAGGACATCCACCGCCACACCGCCTCGGAAGTCTTCGGCGTGGCGGCCGGCGACGTCACCAGCGAGCAGCGCCGCTACGCCAAGGTGATCAACTTCGGCCTCATCTACGGCATGAGCGCCTTCGGCCTCGCGGGCAACCTCGGCATCGAGCGCGCCGCTGCGGCGAGCTACATGGACCGCTACTTCCAGCGCTATCCCGGTGTGGCGGCCTACATGGAGCGCACGCGCAACGAGGCACGGGAGCGCGGCTACGTCGAGACCGTGCTGGGACGCCGGCTGTGGCTGCCGGACATCGCGTCGGCCAACCAATCGCGCCGCCAGGGCGCCGAGCGGCAGGCCATCAACGCGCCGATGCAGGGCACGGCCGCCGACCTCATCAAGCTCGCGATGATCGCGGTGCAGGGCTGGCTCGAGTCGGAGGGGCTCGCCACGAAGCTCGTGATGCAGGTGCACGACGAGCTGGTGCTGGAGGTTCCCGAGGGCGAGCTGGAGCGCGTGAAGCCGCAGATCGAGAAGCTGATGACGGGCGTGGCGGCGCTCGACGTGCCGCTCGTGGTGGAGGCGGGGGTGGGCGACAACTGGGAAAGGGCGCACTGATCCCTGCCGCGCGGCGTGAATAGTTCGCGTGGCGGGGGTTGAATCGTCCATAACGGCCGGCGGGGGCGGGGAGCAGGATTCATCCCAAGCGCGCACCGTGTGCGCCGCCCCGCAGCCGGGGCACCACAGCCAGGAACCAGGGAGCCCACCATGAACTTCGAACTCGACACCCTCATCGCCCTCGCTTTCGTCGTGCCGGTCGTCTTCTTCGCGGTCCTCAACCTCGTTACGCTGCGCACCGGCGGATTCCGGATCGACGGGCGGATGGTGCGGCAGCAGGCCGTGGAATCGACGCCCGCCGTGGACGTGAACGTCCCCGCGGCCAACGACGGCGACTTCCGCGAAGCGGCCTAGCTAGCGCAGGGCATTGCCGGCCACAGGGCGCGCTCCTGCCGGCGGGCGGGCGATAATGCGGGGCATGAGCACCCCGCGCCGACTGCCCGCCGATCCCGGAGCGATCTCCGTCACCCGGGCCGTCGAGGAGCTCGCCCGCGGCAACCTGGTCGCTTTTCCCACCGAGACCGTCTACGGCCTCGGTGCGGACGCGACGAACCCGCAGGCCGTCGCGAAGATCTTCGCGGCGAAGGGCCGGCCGGCCGACCATCCCCTGATCGTGCACCTCCCGCCCGGGGCGAGCCTCGAGCAATGGGCCGTCGACGTTCCCGAGGCGGCCCGGCTGCTCGTCCGCGCCTTCTGGCCCGGTCCCCTCACCCTGATCCTCGCGAAGGCGCCGCAGGTGCCCCTGGCGGTGACCGGCGGGCAGGACACCGTGGGACTGCGTTGCCCGTCACACCCGGTGGCACAGGCCCTGCTGCGCGCGTTCGACGCGGCCGGCAGCGGCGGCGTGGCCGCACCCTCCGCCAACCGCTTCGGCCACGTGAGCCCGACTACCGCGCAGCACGTGCGTGACGAGTTCGGCCCGGACCTCCTCGTGCTCGACGGCGGGCCGTGCGAAGTGGGCCTCGAGTCGACGATCGTGGACCTCTCGCGCGGCCGCGCCGTGGTGCTGCGCCCGGGCGGGATCACGCGGGCGCAGATCGCCGGCGTGCTGGGCGAGGCGCCGGGAGACGCCGACGCGGGCGCGCCTCGCGCCTCGGGAACGCTCGCGGCGCACTATGCGCCGTCCACGCCGCTGCTACTCCTCGACCGGGCCGCCCTCGAGGCACGGCTCGCGCAGGGCGGGCGCCTCGCGGTGCTCGCCTTCGGCGGTCCCCTGCCCGGGGTGGTGCCGTCGGCGTGGATCGCCGCGCCGGCCGACGCCGCGCGCTACGCGCACGACCTCTACGCGAACCTGCGGCGTCTCGACGCGAGCGGCGCCTCCGGGATCCTCGTCGAGGCGCCTCCCGGAAGCCCCGCCTGGGAGGCGGTCAACGACCGGCTGCGTCGCGCGGCCGCCGGTGTCGCAGGATTCGCGGAGGGACCATGAAGGACGAACAACCGGATCCGCCCCCCGGCGTGCTGACCGACGCGGAGCTGGCTTCGATCGCGTCCAACGCGCTCACCCGCCTCTACCCGGCGCGCACCGTGATCGTCACCGAAGGAGACCGCGCCGGCACGCTCTTCGTGATCCTCGAGGGGCGTTGCAAGGCCTACGTGAGCGGCGAGGACGGCCGCGAGGCGGTGCTGTCGGTGATGGGGCCCGGCGAGTACTTCGGGGAGATCACGCTGGACGACGGGCCGCGGTCGGCCTCCGTCATGACGCTCGAACCCTCGCGCCTGCTGGTCGTGCCGCAGGAGGAGTTCCAGGCCTTCCTCGCGGGCAACCCCGAGTTCGCGTTCCACTTCGTCCGCAAGCTCATCCGGCGCATCCGCGACCTCACCCGGACGGTGGGAAACCTCTCGCTGCTGGACGTCTACGGCCGGGTCGCGCGGCTGCTCCTCGACTCGGCGCAGGAAGAGGGCGGCCAGCTGGCGATCCCGGAGCGGCTCACGCAGACGGACATCGCGAGCCGCGTGGGCTGCTCGCGCGAGATGGTGAGCCGCATCTTCAAGGACCTCGTGCAGGGGGGCTACATCTCGCTGGAGAAGGAGCGCATCGTGATCCACCGCAGGCCGCCGTCGAAGTGGTGACGCCCCCGCGATGGGCGGGCGCATTTTCCACGCGGCGATCACGTACACTTTCTGCTGGCTGCAGCGGGACTTCCCCCCGGCGGCAGAACAGCAAAGGACATCCATGAATCGCCATGCCATCTCCGCCCTCGTCGCCGCGGCCGCTTTCGCTCTCGCCGGCTGCGCGCCTCTGGTCACCCAGAGCCCCGGCCAGGGCCTGAGTCCCGTGAACGCCGTCTCCGACGGCGATGACAAGCACCTGATCCTCTTCGGCCACGACGTGGTGAGCTACTTCACCGACGGCCGCCACCAGATGGGGAGCGCCGTGCACAAGTCCGTCCACAAGGGCGTGACCTTCCGGTTCGCGAGCGCCGAGCACAAGGCGCTCTTCGACGCCTCGCCCGGGAAGTACATCCCGCAGTACGGCGGCTACTGCGCCAACGGCATCGTCTACGGCATCCCCTGGGGCGGCGACGCCGACACCTGGCGCATCATCGACGGCAAGCTCTACATCTTCGGCGGCGCGGGCTCCCGCGACGCGTTCCTGCTCGACCCGAAGGCGAACCTGGCGCTGTCCGACAAGTACTGGAAGGAGGAGGTGGACGGCTCGAACGCCTTCTTCCAGCGCTCGAAGCGGATGGTCTTCCGCGTGCCGCACTACAAGAGCGGCCAGGAACTCGCC
>JAABQW010000274.1 GCA_011391275.1 Betaproteobacteria bacterium | reverse complement strand
GGCCAAGGGGGGGAAATGAAGCCGCTGTTCGACCGCTACCTGCAGCAGAAGATCGGCCTCAACTACCACACGGCCTACCACATCGACGAGGCCCTGCTCACGCTCGTCGCCGACACCTACTTCGGGGCAGTGGGCGCGAAGGACGGCGTCACCCACTACTATCCGTACTCCAGCGTGATCCACGTGATGGAAAAGGCGGGCGGGGTCGAGGTGGGCGGGCTCTTCACCCACAAGCATGCGTGGCCCCTCGTCGTGAAGGTGGGCCACGTGGTGGACGTGGGGCCGATGGTCTAGCGCCGGGCGGCGCTCAGTCGAGCTGCGGCAGCTTCGCGAGGAGCGCGGCGTAGCGCGCGTTGTCGAAGGGCCGGCTCGCGGACAGCATCGCCTGCATCTCGTTTCGCGCCACTGCCGCGATGAGCTGCATCGCCTCGTTGTTGGAGTGCCCGGCGGCCGTCAGGCGGGCCAGCGCGGTCTTCGTCTCGGGCGGGTCTCCCGTCTCGAGCTGGTTGACGACCACTTCCATGAAGGCGTCCTTCACCGTCTTGTCGTTCATGCGCCCCTCCCCGCTGGTCTGTAGGCGCATTCTGCACCGGGATCAGCGCCGCGTCATTCCCCCGGGGGCGGCGAGGCTTCCGGCTCGCGCGACGGCGCGGGCGAGATCCGCCGAGCGCGGGTCGGCGGCGTCGAGGCGGGCGAGGGCAAGCTGCCAGTGGCGGGCCGCCGCCGCCGGGTCCCCGCGCTCCATGGCGAGGCTGCCCGCCATCTCGAGCGCGCGCGGGTTGCCGGGGTCGAGCTCCAGGGCCCTGGCGATGAACGCCTCCGGCCGGCCGCGCAGCGTGCGGCCTTCCGCCATACCCACGGCCTCCGCGTAGTCGACCCAGACTTCCGCGTCGCCGGCGACCTTCCGCGAGGCGCGGATGGCGCGGTCGAAGGCCATGGCCGCGTCGCCGTAGTGCTCGAGGGCGAGGTCCAACCGCGCGAGCAACGCCCACGCCCTCGCGTCGGCGGGGTTGCCGGCGAGATGGGTGGCCAGCTGGTTGCGGTACGCGGGCAGGCGCTCGGCCGTGAGGGGACCTTCCAGGCTTGCAAAGGCGCGGGATCCGTCGATGGCGCCGGGGCTGCCGACCTGCTGGTAGAGGAGCAGCGCGCCGAGCGGAATCAGGAGTGCGGCGGCCACCGCCACGGGCCAGGCCGTCGCCCTGGCGGCGGGGGAGGGCCCTTCATCGAGTTCCTCCTCGGCGCGGCGGGCGAGCTCCGCGCGTGCGGCTTCGCGCTCGGATGCGGGAAGGACTCCCGTGGCGCAGTCGCGTTCGAGCTCCGCCCACGAGGCACGCAGCGCCGCGAGGTTCGCCTCGCGGGGCTGCGCGTGTGCCGGCTCCCGGCGGGGGACGACGAGCCGGGCGGCCACGAAGGCCACCGCGGCAAGCGTCATTCCCCCGGCGATGATCCAGAAGGCCGGCATCCGGGCCGCCAGGCCGTCACTTCGGCGCGGCCGGGGCCGCGGCCGGAGCCGCCGCCACGGTGCGCTTCTTCCCCATCGCGTCCTCGAGGATCCTGATCGCTTCCTGCGAGATCACCATTCCCTTGTTGATGGAGTCGTCGGCGAGCTTCGGGTTGTGGAAGTAGGACCCGTTGGAGGCGGTCCAGAACTCCCAGTGGATGTGCGCCTCGTAGTGCTTCTCGCGCACCACGTTGAGGGTGGCCTCGTCCACGCCGGTGTTCTTCGCCTCCTCGAACTTGTCGATCATGCGGGTGAGCAGGTACTCGGCCTTGCGGAGTTTCCCCATGTAGCGGCCCCTGAGGGAGTCGATCGTGTAGACCGCCTGCTCCCGCTTCCAGGTCTTGTGGCAGCCGAGGCAGGCTTCCTGCACGTAGTGCTTCGGCGTGGTCTGCCAGTGCGAGGTGAAGGTCTTGCCCGTCTTCTTGTCCTTCGCCTTCGGCATGTGGCAGTCGTGGCACATGACGCCTTCCTTGTCGTGCACCGAGCCGTAGAACACCTCGACGTCCGGATGCTGCGCCTTCCACAGCATCGCGCCGGTGATGCCGTGCTTGAAGTCGCGGAACTTGAGGTCGCGGTAGTGCTGGGCCAGGTCGTTCACTTCCTTGAACGGGAAGTGGTTGGTGCGCTGGTCGGCCATCGTGACGGGCTTGCCGGCGACGGGGTCGGTGCCCGGGTTGCAGTTGTACTCGACGTGGCACTGGCCGCACTGCAGCTTGGTGTCGTACTTGTCGAGGATGGCGATCTTGCGGGTGAAGCCGCGCTGGCCGAGCTCCTTCACGTCGATCTTGCCGGCCTTCGCGTCCTTGTGCCACAGCGTGTCCTTCTCGGGCCGCGTGAGGGCCTGGATGAGGCCGTCGCGGATGATGCGCGGCTGCGCGCCGTGCGGGTCGTGGCAGAAGATGCAGTTGAGCGAGTGGTTCACGTCCTTCACGAACTCGTTCACCTTCGAGAGCCGGCTCCACTTCGCCTTCGGGTCCGGGTCGCCGAGGTAGGCCCAGTCCAGGATGTGGTCGGCGGTCTTGCAGCTCATGCACACGGGGTTCGCGGCCGCGGCGGTGCCGGGGCGGAAGGTCTTGTGCGGCTCGCCGGGGTACTTGTCGACGAGCACGTCCCAGATCCTGAAGTTCCCGCCGGGACGGGCGAGATCCGCCCAGCCGTACTTGTTCTCGAAGCGGCCGCCGAACGCGCGGTCGACCACGAGCTGGTCGTAGAGCGCGAAGGCGTGCGAGCGCGGCATGTTGTGCTCCTTCGTGAAGCCGTGCGGCCCCATGAGCTTCTCCCACGCCGGGTTGGGCGACACGCCCGTGAGCTGGCTCTTCTCGCTCCTCGCCGGGCGCTCGTAGTTGATCTGGTACATCGTCTCGTACTGGTTCCTGTGGCACGAGCCGCACTTGGCCGGGTCGGTGATCGTCACCGGGCGCACGCTCTTCTTCTTGAGGTGCTCGGCCGTGTTCTGGTGGCATTCCGTGCAGGCCACCGTCTTGTGCTTGCCGGGATCGTGGAACTCCTTGAGCTCCTCGTGGCACTCGATGCACTCCTTGTTCCCCGGGGGCACCTTGCCTTGCGCTGCGGGCTTTGCGGGAGCGGCGGCGGTCTTCGCGGGTGCGGCAGCCTTGGCGGGCGGGTCGGCCGCCAGGGCCGTGCCGAAGCCGAGGGCGGCGATCGCGAACGCGGCGGCGATGCGGGTGAGGCGTTGGAACGGACTGATTGTCATGGTCTTTTCCCTGGGGCAGAGGGGGGCGGAATGGTGCTCCGGAAACCCTAACAGGCAAGGGGTCTGCACCTTTGACGAATGTCAACGCGGCTGCGGCGCGGCCGGCCCCCGCGTGGGCGGGCAGCGCTTCAAGGCGCGAAGGGGAAGTCGAAGGCCGCGACGGAGGTCACGGCGCCGGCTGCGTCGCGGGTGCGCTCCTCGAGGCGCGCGGATTCGCGGCCGGCGCGCAGCACGGTCGAGGCGCGCGTGCCGTAATCGGGGCCGGCAATGAGGATCGGCGAGAGCAGGCGCTCGCGCTCGAGCCCCACGCCGGTGTCGGGCAGCCGCGAGTCGGGGGCGGGCGTGGCGTCGGAAAGCATGGCGAAGAGGCGCTCGTCGCCGTCGTCGAGCGACTCGCCGAGCGCCGCGCGCGCCCTTTCGACCTTGGGCCAGGGCTCGTCGAGGAGGTGGTTGGAGAGCGCGTGCACGCCGGGGTCGACCGCGCGGACCTCGCCCTCGCGGCTGCCGAAGTAGAGGAGCGTGTCGCCGTCGCCGACGATCAGGTTGAACCCGTTGTACTGCGAGGCGGTCCCCGCGAGACGCGCGAGGAAGGCGCCGGGCGCGTCATGGCCGAGCAGGAAGGACGTCACGAGGTTGCCGCGCGACAGCGCCGTGGAGCGCCGGTCGGAAGGGTCGCGGAAGTTCGTCACCGCGGCGAAGCGGCGCCCGCGCGTGACGCCCATCCAGGTGCCGCCCGCCTGCAGGTCCCGGCCCGCCAGGAGGCCGGGGGCCTCGACCCACCAGTGCGCGGGAGAGGCGGGGCGATCGCGCCACTCGTCGCGGTTCGCCGCCACCACCAGCGGGAAATCCGGATGGGCCTTCCAGGCGATCGCGATCAGGCACATGGCGCGAGCCCGCCGTCCGTCCCTACATCCGCGCCGGCAGCCAGGTGACGATGCCGGGGAAGAAGTAGATGAGCCCCACGGCCGCCACCATCAGGAGGAAGAGCGGCATGGTGACCCGGGCGATCCACGGGATCTGCTTCTTCGTCATCCCCTGGAGCACGAAGAGGTTGAACCCCACGGGCGGGGTGATCTGCGCCATCTCGACCACGATGACGATGAACACGCCGAACCAGATGAGGTCGATGCCGGCCTTCTGGATGGTGGGAAGGATCACGCCCATGGTGAGCACCACCATGGAGATGCCGTCGAGGAAGCAGCCCAGCACGATGAAGAAGAGCGCCAGGCAGAAGAGCAGCCAGAAGGGCGTGAGGCCCAGCCCCGTGATGAACTCCGCGAGGTGGCGCGGCAGGCCGATGTAGCCCATGGAAAGCGTGAGGAAGGCCGCGCCCGCGAGGATGAGCGCGATCATGCAGTAGAGCCGCGTGGCGCCCATGAGGCTCTCCGCGAAGACCTTGCGGGTCATCGACCCCTGCATCCAGGAGAGCGCGAGCGAGCCCGTCACGCCCAGCGCCGCCGCCTCGGTCGCCGTGGCGATGCCCACGTAGATCGACCCCAGCACGAGGGCGATGAGGGCGACGGGGCCGATGAGGTTGCGGGACGTGGCCAGCTTCTGCAGGAAGGTCATCGGCGCGTCCGGCGGCGGGATGCGGTCCGGGTTGAGGAGCGACCAGGCCACCGTGTAGGCCATGAAGAGCCCGGCCAGCAGCAGCCCCGGCAGCACGCCGGCGATGAAGAGCTTGGTGATCGACACCTCGGCCGTCACCCCGTAGACGATCATGATGATCGAGGGCGGGATGAGCAGGCCGAGGGTGCCCGCTCCCGCGAGGGTGCCGATGGTCATGTCCTCGGGGTAGCCGCGCTTCTTCAGCTCCGGGAGCGTCATCTTGCCGATGGTGGCGACGGTCGCGGCGCTGGAGCCCGAGACTGCCGCGAAGATCGTGCAGCCGATGATGTTGGCGTGCAGGAGCCGCCCGGGGATGCGCTGCAGCCAGGGTGCCAGGCCGCTGAACATGTCCTCCGAGAGGCGCGTGCGGAAGAGGATCTCGCCCATCCACAGGAAGAGCGGCAGCGCCGTGAGCGTCCACGAGGAGCCCGAGCCCCAGATCGTGACGGCCATGGCATCGCCCACCGGGCGGCTGGTGAAGAGCTCCATGCCGATCCACGCGACGCCGAGAAGCGCGAGGCCTATCCACAGGCCGCTCGCGAGGAGCGCGAAGAGGAAGGCGATGAGGATGGCGGTGGTGAGGATTTCCACCGCGCTACTCCATGCGCTTCACATCGGACTCCGCCTTCCCGGCGGCGTGCGGGTGGCGGCCGCGCAGGTGCTGGACGAAGTCGTCGGCCATGGCCACGAAGAGGATGATCGCCCCCGCCGCCATCGCGATCTGCGGGATCCACAGTGGCGTGGCGTCATTGCCCTGTGAGATGTCGTTGAAGGTGTAGGACTGCCAGATGAGGCGCACGCAGTAGACCGCGAGCACCGCGCAGAAGAGCGTGCCGGCGGCGTGCGACCAGAGCTCGAGCGCGTGCGTGACGCGCGGCCCGAAGCGTTCGAGCAGCAGGCTCACGCGGATGTGCTCGCCGCGCTTGAGCGTGTGCGCGAGCGCGAGGAAGGCAGCCGCCGCCATCGAGTAGCCCGCGTAGGCGTCCGAGCCGCGCAGGTTGAAGCCGAACATCCGCCCGAGCACGCTCGCGAGCACCATCAGGAGCACGCCGACCATGAAAAACGCCGCGGCCCAGGCCGCGGCGTCGTACAGGAGGTCGAGCGACTTACGCACCCTCATCCCCGGCCCTTCTCCCAAGGGAGAAGGGAGATTTCCGCTCCCCTCTCCCCTGGGAAAAGGGAGAGTTCTGCTCCCCTCTCCCCTGGGAGAAGGGAGAGTTCCGCTCCCCTCTCCCTTGGGAGAGGGGCCGGGGGTGAGGGAGATGCATCACTTCTTGCTGTATGCGTCGATGATCGCCTTGCCGTCCGGCCCGGCGGTCTTGAGCCACTCCTCGGTGATCTGCTTGCCGATCTTCTGGAAGTCGGCCTTCAGCTGCGCGGAGGGCGGCTGCACGTTCATGCCGTTCTTCTTGAGCTCGCCCAGGTACCAGGCGGTCTTCTCCTCCGAGATCTTCCAGCCGCGCGTCTGGGCGTCGGCCGCCGCCTTGCGCAGCGCGTCCTGGGTGGCCTTGTCGAGGGCGTCGTAGGCCTTCTTGTTCACGATCACGATGTTCTTCGGGAGCCACGCCTGCGTGTCGTAGTAGTTCTTCACCACTTCCCACGCCTTGGTGTCGTACCCGGTGGAGCCCGAGGTGATGTTGGCGTTCACGGCGCCCGTGGCCATCGCCTGGGCGAGCTCGGCGGCCTGGATGGTGACGGGTTGGGCGCCGGCGAGCTCCGCGATGCGGGAGATCATGGGGTTGTAGGCCCGCAGCTTCAGGCCCTTCATGTCGGCGATGGAGTTGAGGGGCTTCGTGGAGTAGATGCCCTGCGGCGGCCACGGCACGGTGTAGAGGATCAACATGCCCTGCCTGGCGAAGCGGTCCTCGACCGCCTTCTTCGAGGCCGCCCAGAGCTTGGCGGACTCGGCGTAGCTGGTGGCGAGGAAGGGAATGGAGTCGAGGCCGAAGATCGGGTCCTCGTTCGAGTAGCCCGAGATGATCATCTCGCCGATCTGCGCCTGCCCGCCCTGCACGGCGCGCTTGATCTCGGTCGCCTTGAAGAGGGACGCGGCGGGGTGCACCGTGATCTTGAGCTTGCCGGCGGTCGCCTTGTCGACGTCGGCCGCGAACTGGACGATGTTCTCGGTGTGGAAGTTGGTGGCGGCGTAGGGCGTGGGCATGTCCCACTTGGTCTGGGCGGCGGCGCCGAGCGAAAGGGCCAGCGCGAGGACGCCCGGGAGGGCGCGGATGGTTCTCATGGGGATTCTCCGGATGGGGGTCAAAGCCTACGAACGGTAGCGACAGGAACGACCCCCTGTCAATGCGATTGACACGAGCCGACCGGGAGGCGACATTGGCCCCTCTCTCGCGAGCCCCCCCATGAGCACCGCACATCCCGGCCGCTGGCAGTTCTGGATCGACCGCGGCGGCACGTTCACCGACGTTGTCGCCCGCCGTCCCGACGGGTCCATCGCCACGCACAAGCTCCTGTCGGAGAACCCGGAGCGCTACCCGGACGCGGCCATCGCCGCCATCCGCCACTTCCTCGGGGCCGGGCCGGACGAGCCGATCCCGGTCGAGCGGATCGAGGCCGTGAAGATGGGCACCACCGTCGCCACCAACGCCCTCCTCGAGCGCAAGGGCGAGCCCACGGTGCTCCTTGTCACCCGCGGCTTCCGCGACCAGCTGCGCATCGCCTACCAGAACCGGCCGCGAATCTTCGACCGCAACATCAGGTTGCCCGAGCTCCTCTACCGCAAGGTGATCGAGGTCGACGAGCGGGTGGGCGCCCGCGGTGAGGTCGTGGCGCCGCTGGACGAGGACGGCGCGCGCCGCGACCTCGCGCAGGCCTTCGCCGAGGGCTACCGCTCGGCCGCCGTCGTGTTCATGCACGGCTATCGCTTCCCGGCGCACGAGGCGCGGGTGGCGGAGCTCGCCCGCGAGGCGGGCTTCACGCAGGTCTCCGCCTCGCACGTCGCGAGCCCGCTCATGAAGATCGTCTCGCGCGGCGACACGACGGTGGTGGACGCGTACCTGTCGCCGATCCTTCGCAGATACGTCGATCTCGTTGCGAGCGAACTCACCCTCACCGCTGCCCTCACCCCCGACCCCTCTCCCGCAAGCGGGAGAGGGGAGAAATGTGCTCCCTCTCCCTTGGGAGAGGGCCGGGGTGAGGGTCCGCGCCTCATGTTCATGCAGTCCTCCGGCGGGCTCACCGACGCGCACCGCTTCCAGGGCAAGGACTCGATCCTCTCCGGGCCAGCGGGCGGCATCGTGGGCATGGTGAAGACGGCCGAGGGCGCCGGGTTCCACAAGCTCATCGGCTTCGACATGGGGGGCACCTCGACGGACGTGTCCCACTACGCCGGCGAGCTCGAGCGCGAATTCGACACGCTCGTGGCGGGCGTGCGCATGCGCGCGCCGATGATGTCGATCCACACCATCGCGGCCGGCGGCGGCTCGATCCTGCACTTCGACGGGCAGCGCCAGCGCGTGGGCCCGGACTCGGCCGGCGCCAACCCCGGCCCCGCCTGCTACCGCAGGGGCGGGCCGCTGGCGGTGACCGACTGCAACGTGATGCTGGGCAAGATCCAGCCGCAGTATTTCCCCAAGGTGTTCGGACCGCGGGGCGACGAGGCGCTGGACGAGGCCGTGGTGCGGGAGAAGTTCGCCGCGCTCGCCGGGGAGATCGGCCAGGCCACGGGCACGCCGCAGTCGCCGGAGCAGGTCGCCGAGGGGTTCCTCAGGATCGCCGTGGCCAACATGGCCAACGCGATCAAGTTCATCAGCGTGCAGCGCGGCCACGACGTGACCGAGTACACGCTGCAGTGCTTCGGGGGCGCCGGCGGGCAGCACGCGTGCCTCGTGGCCGACGAACTGGGCATGACGCAGGTCTACATCCATCCGCTGGCCGGCGTGCTCTCGGCATACGGCATGGGGCTCGCGCAGGTGCGCGCGCTGCGCGAGGAGGCGGTGGAACGCCCGCTCGAGTCGGCGCAGGCGGAACTGGCGGAGAAATCCGGGCGCCTGGCCACGCAATGCGTGCGCGAGCTCGAGGCGCAGGCGAGCGCCGTGGAGCGCGTGGAGAAGCGCGTGCACCTCAAGTACGAGGGCACCGACACCTCGCTCGCGGTGCCGCTCGGCTCCCCGGAGGCCATGCGCGCGGAATTCGAGCGGCTCTACCGCGCGCGCTTCAGCTTCCTCATGCCCGGCCGGGCGCTCGTCGCCGAGGCCGTCTCGGTGGAGGCGGTGGGCGGCTCCGATGCGCCGCCTGAACGCGCGCCGCAGGCTTCGGGCCCACGCTCCCCGGCGGAACCCGTCGAGCACGTGGACACGACGAGCGGCGGCGCCCGCCACCGCACGCCCGTCTTCGTGCGGGAGTCCCTCGTGCCGGGGCAGCGCGTCCCCGGGCCGGCGATCGTCGCCGAGAGGAACGCCACGACCGTCGTCGAGCCCGGCTGGGAAGCGGAGGTCACGGCGATGGACCACCTGGTGCTGCGCCGGGTGCGGGCACGCGAGGTGCGCTACGCCGCGGGCACGCGCGCCGACCCCGTGATGCTGGAGGTGTTCAACAACCTCTTCATGTCGATCGCCGAGCAGATGGGCGTGCGCCTTGCGCAGACCGCCTACTCGGTGAACATCAAGGAGCGCCTCGACTTCTCCTGCGCGCTCTTCGACGCCGAAGGCAACCTCATCGCCAACGCCCCGCACATGCCCGTGCACCTGGGCTCCATGGGCGAGTCGATCAAGACGGTCATCGCGAAGAACGCCGGGAAGATGAAGCCCGGCGACGTCTATGTCCTGAACGACCCCTACAACGGCGGCACGCACCTTCCCGACGTCACGGTCATCACGCCGGTGTTCGCGGAAGGCGCCCTCACCCCCGACCCCTCTCCCGCAAGCGGGAGAGGGGAGCACGTTTCCGCAAGCGGGAGAGGGGAGCACGTTTCCGCAAGCGGGAGAAGGGAGAATTTGCTCCCCTCTCCCTCCGGGAGAGGGGCTGGGGGTGAGGGTCCGGAGATACTCTTCTACGTCGGCTCGCGCGGCCACCACGCGGACATTGGCGGCATCACGCCGGGCTCCATGCCGCCTTTCTCGAAGACCATCGAGGAGGAGGGGGTCCTCCTCGACAACGTGTTGCTGGTCGAGGACGGGCGCATGCTCGAGGCGGAGATGCGCCACCTGCTCGCGTCGGCGAGGTACCCCGCCCGCAACCCCGACCAGAACATCGCGGACCTGCGCGCGCAGGTCGCGGCCAACGAGAAGGGGGTGCAGGAGCTGCGCCGCATGGTCGCCCACTTCGGGCTCGACGTCGTGAAGGCGTACATGGGCCATGTCCAGGACAACGCGGAGGAGTGCGTGCGGCGCGTGATCGGCGTGCTCAAGGACGGCGAGTTCGCGTGCGAGATGGACAACGGCGCCGTGATCCGCGTGAAGATCTCGATCGGCGCGGACCGCCGCAGCGCCGTGATCGACTTCGCGGGCACCAGCGCGCAGCTCGAGAGCAACTTCAACGCGCCCTCGGCCGTCGTGTACGCCGCCGTTCTCTATGTCTTCCGCACGCTCGTGGACGACGACATCCCGCTCAACGCCGGGTGCCTGAAGCCCCTGGAGGTGCGCATTCCGGAGGGCTCGATGCTCAACCCGCTGCCGCCGGCGGCCACGGTGGCGGGCAACGTGGAGACCTCGCAGTGCATCACCGACGCGCTCTACGGGGCGCTGGGCGTCATGGCCGCCTCCTACGGCACCATGAACAACTTCACCTTCGGGAACGCCACCTACCAGTACTACGAGACGATTTCCGGCGGCACCGGCGCTGGCCCGGGTTTCGACGGCACCGACACGGTGCAGGCGCACATGACCAACTCGCGCCTCACCGACCCGGAGGTCCTGGAATGGCGCTACCCGGTGAGAGTGGACGCCCACTCGATCCGGGCCGGCAGCGGCGGGCGCGGGAAGTGGCACGGCGGCAACGGCGCCACGCGGCGCATCCGCTTCCTGGAGCCCATGACCGCCGCGATCCTCGCGGGGCACCGTCGCGTGCCGCCCTACGGCATGGCGGGAGGGGCACCGGGCGACTGCGGCCGCAACTGGGTGGAGCGCGCCGACGGCACGCGCACCGACCTCGGCTTCGCCGACGAGACGCAGGTGGGCGCAGGCGACGTCTTCGTCATCGAGACGCCGGGCGGGGGCGGTTTCGGCAAGTGTTAAGTCGCCGCAGCGCGGCACGCGCTTGCCGGAGTGTCGTGCGATGACGACACGAGTGCCCTCCACTTAACACCGGGCAGCGTGGCATGCTTCTTGTTGTTCCGCCGCGCAAGCGCGCAAGCTTGACTTCGCGCAGGAACTTTCGTCGTCGACACACGCAACATTAAAAAAGTGATGTGTTGCTTGTGCGACTGCGTATAAAATGGGCGCCTTTTCCGCGGCTCCCAGACCACTACAAAACGCCGTGAAGATCGGTCCCATCTCCCTTCGCAACAACCTCGTCGTCGCGCCCATGGCGGGCGTGACCGACCGGCCTTTCCGCCAACTTTGCAAGAAGATGGGCGCGGGAATGGCTGTGTCCGAGATGGTCGCCTCCAACTCGCTCCTGTGGGGGTCGGAGAAAACCATCCGCCGGGGCAACCACGAGGGCGAGGTCGAGCCGAAGGTCATCCAGATCGCCGGGTCGGATCCCGCGATGATGGCCGAGGCCGCGAGGTACAACGTGGACAAGGGCGCCCAGATCATCGACATCAACATGGGCTGCCCGGCCAAGAAGATCTGCAACGTGGCCGCGGGCTCCGCGCTCCTCAAGGACGAGGCGCTGGTCGCGCGCATCGTCGAGGCGGTCGTCGGCGCCGTGGGCGTCCCCGTCACCCTCAAGTTCCGCACCGGGTGGAGCAAGGAGAATCGCAACGCCCTCGCCATCGCCCGCATCGCCGAGCGGGGCGGCATCGCCGCGCTGGCGCTGCACGGGCGCACGCGCGCCTGCATGTACACGGGCGACGCGGAATACGACACGATCAGGGCCGTCAAGGCCGCGGTGGGCATCCCCGTGATGGCCAACGGCGACATCGACTCGCCGGAGAAGGCGAAGCACGTGCTCGACTACACGGGCGCGGACGCCGTGATGATCGGCCGCGCCGCGCAGGGCCGCCCGTGGATCTTCCGCGAGATCGACCACTACATGAAGACGGGCACGAAGCTCGCCCCCCCGGAGGTCGCCGAGATCCGCGAAGTCCTCCTCGGGCACCTGGACGATCTCTACGGCTTCTACGGCGCGGAGCGCGGCTCGCGGATGGCGCGCAAGCACATCGCCTGGTACACGAAGGGGCTCAAGAATTCCGCGCTCTTCCGCGCACGCATGAACCAGCTCGAGACCGCGCAGGAACAGGTCGCCGCCGTGGGCCTCTTCTTCGCGAGCCTCGCCGAGCGATCCGAGCGCCTCGAATATACCGATGAGGTGGCCCTTGCAGCCTAGAACCCAAGCGCGGGCCGTCGCCCGGGCGGAAACCGTCGAGCGCGAGAACGAGCTGTCGCTCACCGTGCGCAAGATGATGAAGCAGTACTTCAAGGACCTCGACGGGGAAAAGCCCTCGGGCATCTACAGCATGGTGGTGAACTGCGTCGAGAAGCCGCTGCTCGAGGTGATCATGCACCACGCGCAGGGCAACCAGACGCGCGCCGCCGAGCTCCTGGGGATCAACCGCAACACGCTGCGCAAGAAGCTCCAGGAACACGGCATCGACTGAGCCGTTCGTCCTGCGCCACCGCGCGCGACGACAGGGACGGACCATGCAAAACGACCAGATCCGAATCCAGCGGGCGCTGATCAGCGTCTCCGACAAGTCCGGCGTCGTCGAATTCGCCAGGGCGCTCGCCGCGCGCGGCGTCGAGCTACTCTCCACCGGAGGCACCGCGAAGCTCCTCGCCTCGGCCGGGCTTCCCGTCATCGAGGTGGGCGACTACACGGGGTTCCCGGAGATGATGGACGGGCGCGTGAAGACGCTCCACCCGAAGGTGCACGGCGGCATCCTCGCGCGCCGCGACCTCCCGGCGCACGTGGCGGCGATGAAGCAGCACGCCATCCCGCCCATCGACATGGTGGTGGTGAACCTCTACCCGTTCGCGCAGGCCGTGGCGAAGCCCGGCTGCACCATGGACGACGCGATCGAGAACATCGACATCGGCGGCCCCGCCATGGTGCGCGCGGCGGCCAAGAACCACGCCTTCGTGGCCATCGTCACCGACCCGGCCGACTACCCGGAGCTCGCGAGGCAGCTCGCCGCGAGCGGCGGCAAGCTGGGCTTCGCCGACCGCTACGCGCTCGCCGCGAAGGCCTTCAGCCACACCGCCGAGTACGACGGCATGATCTCCTCGTGGCTCACCGCGCGCGACGCGCGGGGTGCCGCCCGCGAGTTCCCGGACCGGCTGAACCTGCAGTTCACGCTGGCGCAGCGGCTGCGCTACGGCGAGAACCCGCACCAGTCGGCGGCCTTCTATGCCGAGCGGGACGCGGCCCCCGGGACGCTCTCGCGCTTCACGCAGCTCCAGGGCAAGGAGCTCTCGTACAACAACATCGCGGACGCCGACGCCGCGTGGGAGTGCTGCCGGACTTTCGACGTGCCGGCCTGCGTGATCGTGAAGCACGCCAACCCGTGCGGGGTGGCCATCGCGCAGTCGCCGCTGGAAGCCTACCGGCGCGCCTTCCTCACGGACCCGACCTCCGCCTTCGGCGGCATCATCGCCTTCAACGAGCCGGTCGACGGGCCCACGGCCGAGGCCGTCTCGAAGCAGTTCGTCGAGGTGGTGATCGCCCCGGCCTACGAGGAGGCGGCGAAGAAGGTCTTCGCGGCCAAGCAGAACGTGCGGCTCCTCGCGATCGAGGTGGCGAAGGACTTGAACCGCCTCGACATGAAGCGCGTGGGCGGCGGGCTGCTGGTGCAGACCCCGGACGCCTTCGACGTGGCGGAGCTGCGCTTCGTCACGAAGCGAAAGCCCACCGGGGCCGAGATGAACGACCTCGTCTTCGCCTTCCGCGTGGCCAAGTTCGTGAAGTCGAACGCCATCGTGTTCTGCGGCGGCGGCATGACGCTCGGCGTGGGCGCCGGCCAGATGAGCCGCGTGGATTCCACCCGCATCGCCGCGATCAAGGCGAAGAACAACGGGCTGTCGCTGGCCGGGTCGGTCGCGGCATCGGACGCCTTCTTCCCCTTCCGCGACGGCCTGGACGTGGTCGCGAAGGCGGGTGCGCGGGCCGTAATCCAGCCCGGCGGCAGCGTGCGCGACGAGGAGGTGATCGCCGCCGCCAACGAGCACGGCCTCGCCATGGTCTTCACCGGCATGCGTCACTTCCGGCACTGAGGCCGCGACCGTGAAGCTGCTCGTCATCGGCTCCGGCGGGCGCGAGCACGCCATCGCGTGGAAGCTGGCGCAATCGCCCCGCGTCTCGAAGGTGCTCGTCGCCCCCGGCAACGCCGGCACGGCGCGCGAGGAGGGCCTCGTGAACGTGGGCGCCACCTCCGTCGCGGACCTGGTGAAGCTCGCCAGGGACGAGCAGGTGGGCCTGACCGTCGTGGGGCCCGAGGCGCCGCTCGCCGCGGGCGTGGTCGACGCCTTCCGCGCCGAGGGCCTCGCCATATTCGGGCCGACGAAGGCGGCCGCGCAGCTCGAGTCGTCCAAGGACTTCGCCAAGCGCTTCATGGTGCGCCACGGCATCCCGACGGCGCACTACGCCACCTTCACCGACGCGGCCGCCGCGCACGCGCACGTCGACGGGAAAGGCGCGCCCATCGTCATCAAGGCCGACGGGCTTGCCGCGGGCAAGGGCGTGGTCGTCGCGATGACGCTTCCCGAGGCGCACGCCGCCATCGACATGATGCTGGACGGCGGCGGCATGGGGGAGGCGGGCCACCGCGTCGTGATCGAGGAGTTCATGGCCGGCGAGGAGGCGAGCTTCATCGTCATGGCCGACGGCCGGAGCGCGCTCGCCTTCGCCTCGACCCAGGACCACAAGCGGATCTTCGACGGCGACCGCGGCCCGAACACGGGCGGCATGGGCGCCTATTCGCCCGCGCCGGTGGTCACGCCGGAAGTGCACGCGCGCGCCATGCGCGAGGTCATCCTGCCCACGCTCAAGGGCATGGAACGGGAGGGCATGCCCTACACCGGCTTCCTCTACGCCGGCCTCATGATCGACGCGAACGGCGCCCCGCGCGTGGTGGAGTTCAACTGCCGCATGGGCGACCCGGAGACGCAGCCGATCATGATGCGGCTGAAGAGCGACTTCCTCGACCTGCTGGAGCACGCGGTGGACGGCACGCTCGACCGGGCGGAAGCCGACTGGGACCGCCGCGCCGCACTGGGCGTGGTGCTGGCCGCCGCGGGCTACCCCGACACGCCCAGGAAAGGCGACGAGATCGCGGGGTTGCCCAAGGGGCTCGACGACTGCCACATCTTCCACGCCGGCACGGAGGCGAGGGACGGCAAGGTGGTGACGGCCGGCGGGCGCGTGCTGTGCGTGACGGCGCTGGGCGAGAACGTGAAGCTCGCGGCCGAGCGCGCCTACGAGGTGGCCGCGGGCATCCGCTTCGAAGGCATGCAGTACCGCAGGGACATCGGCCACCGCGCCATCCACCGGAAGTAACCCTCATCCCCGACCCTTCTCCCAAGGGAGAAGGGAGACTTTTCTCCCCTCTCCCTTGGGAGAGGGCCGGGGGTGAGGGTGTGTGGCTCCCCTCTCCCTTGGGAGAGGGGCCGGGGGTGAGGGTAAACTCGCCGACCATGAATATCGATGCCGTAAGAACTTACCTCACCGGCCTGCAGGACCGCATCGTCGGAAAGTTCACCGAACTCGACGGCAAGCCTTTCCTGCGCGATTCGTGGGACCGACCCGAGGGCGGCGGGGGCGTGTCGCGCCTGGTGGAGGAGGGCAACCTCCTCGAGCGCGGCGGCGTGGGCTTCTCGCACGTGATCGGTGCGAAGCTGCCGCCCTCGGCGTCGGCCCACCGCCCGGAGATCGCCGGCCGGCCCTGGGAGGCGATGGGCGTCTCGCTCGTCTTCCACCCGCGCAACCCCTACGTGCCCACGGTGCACATGAACGTGCGCTTCTTCGCGGCCAAGTCGCCGGACGCGGACCCGGAGAAGGCCGTGTGGTGGTTCGGCGGCGGCATGGACCTCACGCCGTACTACGGCTTCGAGGAGGACTGCGCCCACTTCCACCGGGTCAATCGCGACGCGCTGGAGGCCATCGACCCGCAGCTGCACCCGCGCTTCAAGAAATGGTGCGACGAGTACTTCTACAACAAGCACCGCCAGGAGCCGCGCGGCATCGGCGGCACCTTCTTCGACGACTTCAGCGAGCCCGGCTTCGAGCGCAGCTTCGACGTGATGCGCGCCGTGGGCGACGCGTTCCTCCCGGCCTACGTGCCCATCGTCGAGCGCCGACGCGACCTGCCCTATGGCGAGCGCGAGCGCGACTTCCAGGCCTACCGACGCGGGCGCTACGTGGAGTTCAACCTCGTGTGGGACCGCGGAACGCACTTCGGCCTGCAGTCGGGCGGGCGCACCGAGTCCATCCTCATGTCGCTGCCGCCGGTGGTGAAGTGGCGCTACGACTGGAAGCCGGAGCCCGGCACGCCCGAGGCGAGGCTCTACACAGACTTCCTGGTGCCGAGGGACTGGGCCGGGTAATCACGCCGGCGGAGATGCGTGTCCTGCGGCTGATCGCGCCGGGCACTGCGAGCAAGGAAATCTCCCGCTGGCCTCACGCCTCACCACTGCGCGCGGTTGGCGGGCCGGCCGAGGAAGAGATAGAAGGCCGACTCGCCCCCGAAGGTCTTGCCGTATGCGAGGTAGAGCGGCCCGATGATCGAGTCGAGGCCGAGGAAGAGCGACGCGGCCTTGTGCACTTCCGCGCGACCGGCGTCGGCCCTGCCCGAGACGCGCCCGGCCTCCAGCGAGAAACCGGCATACCAGTCCCCGCCCATCGCGCCGCGCAGCTGGCCCATGCGCCAGTAGGCGAGCGCGCCGACGCCGGCCGCCTGGGATCCCGAGATCGCTCCGGCCGGTGTGCCGCTCAGGTTGAAGAGGCCGCCCAGGGGGAAGGACACGCGGTCGTCGCGCGAGCCCTGGGTGAAGGCGAGGCCGAGAAGCGTGAGGCGCCCGAATGTGATCGGCAGGATGCCGTTCACCTGCCACGCCACGATCGGGTCTCCAGGGCCCCTGGAGCTGTAATGGAAGGCGTCGGCGGAGATCGCGTAGCCGCGGCGCGGAAAGTCGGCGTTGTCGAGCGTGTCGAAGAGGGTCCCCACGCGCAGGACCGTAGCGCTGTCGCTGGTACTGTCCACGGAGCGGCTGCCGATGATGGGCGTGGCCTTGTAGTGTTCGTGCCCGACGCCGAACCTCAGCACGCCCGAGCCGCCGAGGCGGCGGCCGGCCAGCGCGTACGAGCCGATGACCTCGCGCGTCGCGCGGTCGGTGCGGCGCATGCCCTCGTAGATGTCGACGTCGCTCTTCACCGCCTGGAGCGACCCTTCGACGAACCAGGGGCTGCCCGGACCCAGCGGCTGGTAGAAGGAGGTGAGGAGGCGGCGCACGTCGCCGAGCTCGAGCTCGTTGCGCCACTCCGCGCCCCATGAATTCACCCAGGTGCGCGTGTGCTGCAGGGTGAGGGAAAAGGCGCCCTGGGTGTCGAAATCCGAAACCGCGCGAGCGCCGATGCGCAGGTAGTCCGGTCCCCACGGCTTCTCGTTCACGTCGATCACGACCGTGCGGCGCCCGTCCTCGAGCCCGGTTCGCACGTCCACGCGTTCGAACTCGCCCGAGCCGTGCAGAACGCGCGCGGCCTTCACGAGCTGCTCCTCGGTGGGTCGGCTGCCCGGCTCGACGCCCAGCCGGTCGGCGACCTCGCGCTTGAGCGCCTCGGGATTGGTGCGTTCGGCGCCCACGACGCGTACCTGCGCAACGGGCAGCTCGGGCACGGCGGCGAAGCGCTTGCGCTGCGCTTCCCACGCGACGTACCGCGTCTCGGGCATCGCGAGCCCCGCGAGGCGCGCGGCCGCGGCGCGCCCGGCGCGCTCGCCGATGGCGATCAGCTCCTCGCCGCGGTGGAAGTCGATGAAGCTCACGTTCGCGAGGTCGGGCGAGATGAGGATGTCGGCGGGCCCGAGCCTCGCGAGCGAGATCTCGACGTTCTGCTCGGTGAGGATGTTGATCATCTGCTGCGCGACGCCGAGCGCCGAGGCGAGGGAATCGCGCGGCAGCAGCGGCGTGCCGACGTTCACCGCGATGACGATGTCGGCTCCCATCTCGCGCGCCACCTCGACGGGGAGGTTGCGCACCAGGCCGCCGTCGCCCAGGAGGCGCCCGTCGACCTGCGTGGGCGCGAATGCGCCCGGGATCGACATCGAGGCGCGCATCGCGACCGAGAGCGGCACGTCGGCGAGGACCACCTGCTTCCCGGTCTCCAGGTCCGTGGCCACCGCGCGAAAGAGAATGGGCAGGTCGTTCAGGGTCGCCGCCTCGTTGGCGTGGGGCGAGATGCCGCGCAGGAACTCCTCGAGGTTCTGCGACCCGAGGGCCCCGCGGGGCAACACGACGCCGTCCTTCTTCAGGCCCAGCTCGGTCTTGCCGATGAAGCGCAGGTCGTCCTCCTTGCGCCGGAACGACAGGTCCTCGCGCGGCGGCCGGTCGGAGAAGATCTGCGCCCAGTCGGCGTTGCGGACCAGCGCCTCCATCTGCTCCGGCGTCTGTCCTGCCGCGTAGGCGCCTCCCACGATCGAGCCCATGCTGGTGGCGACGATGAAGTCCACCGGCACGCGCTGCTCGCGCATCGCCTTGAGCACGCCGATGTGGGCCAGGCCGCGCGCGCCGCCTCCCGAAAGCACGAGCCCTACCTTCGGGCGCGGCGGCTCGACAGGCTGGGCGTGGAGGTGGAAGGCGGCGGCGCAGGCAACGGCGGCGAACACGCGATGCATCGATCCTCCCCGGTCACGGATACCTTCGCGGCAGCCCGAAGCGGATGGTATCGCCTTCGCCCGGGAGCCGCGGCTTCGCTCGTCTCGTTGACCGGCGCAACCCGGCGTCGAGTGCATATGGCGCCGCAAGGAGAGCCGCAAGAAAGTCCTTGGTAATCAGGGCCTATTCGCGTATAGTGCCGGTTCTGCAGTGCAGCAATAACGCAATTCGCACCGCATTCGTTCATCGTCCCTGACCTCCCCGGAAGAGAACTCTTCTCTTCCCTCAGCAGTTCCCCACGGTTAACTCCCAAGGATTGCGGAAATCGGTTGGTGCCGGTGTATTGGCCTGCCGTTTTCGCGCGCCCCTTTCCTTTTCCGGCGTTGCGACTGTCCCGTTTCCGATGACGGGCGGCGTGTCTTCTTTCGCAATCGCCGTACGAGTGCTGCCACCGGAATGGCCGCGCGGGAAAGAACCGAACATGAACTTCGATACCCTGGGCCTCAGCGCCCCGATCTGCCAGGCCGTCGCGGCCGCAGGCTACACCACCCCGACCGCCGTGCAGGAGCGCGTCATTCCCGAGGCCCTCGAAGGGCGCGACCTGATGGTCTCGTCCCAGACCGGCACCGGCAAGACGGCGGCCTTCATGCTGCCGGCGCTGCAGCTCCTTACCGAGGCGCATCCCGTGCACGGGCGTGGCCCGCGCGTGCTGGTGCTCGTGCCGACGCGCGAGCTTTCGATGCAGGTCACCAAGGCCGCCGAGACTTACGGGCGCAACATGGGGCGCGTCAAGACCGTCTCCATCGTGGGCGGCATGCCCTACCCGGCGCAGAACAAGCTCCTCCAGGCCGGCGTCGACATCCTCGTGGCCACCCCGGGCCGCCTCCTCGACCAGATGCAGTCGGGCCGCATCGACCTCGCGCGCCTGCAGATGCTGGTGCTCGACGAGGCCGACCGCATGCTCGACATGGGCTTCAAGGAAGACCTCGAGGCGATCGTCGCGCGCATGCCCGCCGCGCGCCAGACGCTGCTCTTCTCGGCCACGCTGGACGGCAACATCGCGCGCCTGGCCGGCGCGCTCCTGCGCAACCCCGCCCGCATCGAGATCGACGCCCAGCGCGCGAAGCACGAGAACATCTCGCAGCGCATGCACTACGCCGACGACATGGGCCACAAGAACCGCCTGCTCGACCACGTGCTCCGCGAGACCGACATGAACCAGGCCATCGTGTTCACGGCGACCAAGCGAAGTGCCGACGAGCTGGCGCTGGACCTGCACTCCAAGGGGTTCGCGGTGGCCGCGCTGCACGGCGACATGAACCAGGGCGCGCGCACGCGCACGCTGCAGGCGCTGCACCGCGGCCGGCTTCGCGTGCTCGTGGCCACCGACGTGGCCGCGCGCGGCATCGACGTGCAGGGTATCTCGCACGTCATCAACTACGACCTGCCGCGCCAGGCCGAGGACTACGTGCACCGCATCGGCCGCACCGGCCGCGCGGGGCGCAACGGCTTCGCGATCAGCCTCGTGAACGCCCGCGAGCACGCGCAGGTGAAGACGATCGAGCGGTTCACGTCCCAGGCGATCCCCGTCGAGGTGATCGTGGGCCTCGAGCCGAAGGTTCGCGCCTTCTCGCGGCCCTCCGGCCCGCCGCCGCGCCGCCCGCCGGGCAAGTCGCGCGGCAACTCGTCCGGCCGCACGTTCCGCTCGGGGCGTTGAGCCAAGTAATCAGATTAGGAAAACTAATCTGATTACGCAGCACGAATAGAGGAAATGGGGTCAGGTTACTTTGCACGAGTTTTGTGCAAAGTAACCTGACCCCATTTCCTTTTTGGTCAGCCGTCGAAGCCTTCGAGGAGGACGAGGCGGGCATTGCTCGCGGCGCGGCGCATGGCCTTGGGCTTCTCGTATTCCGGCGAGTCCCACCAGGCGCGCGCGGCATCCATCGAGGGGAACTCGAGGATCACGCGCCGGCGCTGCGGCCAGTCGCCCTCCAGCACCTCCGCGGTCCCGCCGCGCACGAGGAAGCGCCCGCCGTAGTGGGCAATGGAGGCGGGCACCTGCTCGGTATAGGGCTTGTAGCCCTCCGGGTCGGTGACCTCGACCTCGGCGATGACGTAGGCGGCCATGTTCAGGCTTTCGCGTAGGCGGCGCGCACGGGCTCCGCGCCGTGGATCTTCTCCAGGCGCCGCACGATGAAGTGCCCGCGCGCCATGTCCTGGTAGTGCCCGATGAAGACGGTGTTCACCACCGCGCCGCCGGCCGCGCCGATGATGGGGATGGCCTGGACGGCGGCCTTCTCCGACACGACGATCCCGAAGCGCGCGCCGATGGCCGCCACCAGCCTCACGAGGGCCGGGGAGCCCGACTTGGCGAGCCCCTTCCTCGCGAGGTGCGCGGAGGCTTCCGTGACCGCCGAGGCAAGTGCCGCGCGCGCCGCGAAGTAGCCCGACTCGGTGGCGTTGTCGCGCCTGTCCTTCGTCGAGCCCAGCGCGAACACCGTGAGGCAGGCGAGCTTGGTGTCGATGTGGCGCGGGTTCTCGCCCTCGCTCGCGGCGATGTCGGCGATGGAGCGCAGCATGAGGGTCGTGGACAGCGGCAGCTCCCAGGAGAGCGCGGCCAGGCCGAAGGCGCCGCCCGCCGCGCCCGAGGCCGCGGCCGCCATGCGGTGCCACCGGTCCTGCGAGGACGACCGCGCCCGCTCGCCGAGCGAGGTCACGGCGACGTCCAGCGCCTTCATGAGCGCCGCCTCCGTCGCCTTGTGCACGCCCTTCTGCCACGACGACGGCAGCATCTTCATGCCCTTTTCCACCGGGGACCCCAGCATCGAGGAGAGCTTCGCCGCGAGGCCGGGGTTCTCCAGCAGCGCCTTGGCGCGCCGCAGGTCCGCGAGGTCGTCCTTCGCGAGCGTGCTCATGACCGGGCGAACAGCCGTTCGGGCAGCGACCGGATGCGCTCGAAGAGCTTGGCGCCCCAGAGCGAGGTGCGCGCCTGCAGGCTCTCGACGGGCGTTTGGCTCCGCACTAGGTCGGGCCGCTGCTTGAACGCGCGGTACTTCACGAGCGCCGCCTCGACATGGCCGCGCAGCTGGCGCACGTGGATGGGCTTGTTGAGGAAGCGGAAGATCTGCGCCTGGTTGATGAGCTCGATCACCAGCTCGGAGTCGGAAGCCTCGGTGACGAGGATCGACAGGATCTCGGGGTGCCCGGCCTTGAGCAGCTTGAAGAGCGTGATGAGCCCTTCCTGGCCCACGGAGAGGTCGGCCACGATGAGCGCCACCTCCTCGGCTTCCAGGGCCTGCAGCGCGTCGTCGGTGCTCGTCACGTGGCGGATGGGGGCCACGTCGCCCAGCACCGACTTGAGCCCCTCGGCGAGGGCGTCCGAGGAGTCGATCACCAGGATCGCCGCCTGGAGCTTCTCGGGCGGCGCGGTGGGCGCGGGGGGTGCCACGGCCAGTTCCAGGGAGATCGCCACGGCGTCCGCGAGCGTCTTCTGCATCTCGGCGTTGTCCCACGGCTTCTTCACGAAGCGGAACACCTCGCCCTCGTTGATCGAGCCCACGATGGCCGCGAGGTCCGAGTAGCCGGTGAGGAGCATGCGCACCGAGTTGGGCGAGAGCTCCTTCACCTGCCGCAGCAGCTCCACGCCCGTCATGCTGGGCATGCGCTGGTCGCTCACCACGACGTGGATGCCGAAGCGCTTCACGAACTCGAGCGCGAGCGCGCCGTTCTCGGCCGTGAACACGTGGTACTGGCCGCGGAAGAGCGTGCGCAGGGCGTTGAGGATGCGTTCCTCGTCGTCGACGAAGAGCACGCGGGCCTTCTTCGTGTCGCTGGCCGCGGCGAAGGTGGAAGCCGGCGCGGGCGAGGCCCCGCTCATCACGCCGGCGTCCTTGGCGCCCGCGATGAGGCGCGCCTTGTCCATGAGGCTCGTGGCGCCGATGGGCAGGGAGGCGGGCGCCACGGCGGCGGCCGCGGCCGCGAGCGGCCCGCCCATGCTTTCCTCGAGCGCCGTCTTGATCGCTTCCGCGAACTCGCGGGCCGAGCCGAAGCGGTCCGACGGGTCCTTGGCGAGCGCCTTCTGGACCACCCAGTCGAGCTGCCAGGTGACCTTCGGGTTGTGCGTGGACGGGTTGACCGGCCGGTCGTGCATCACCCGGCGCATGATCTCCACGTTGTTGCCCGTGAAGGGGCGCGTGCCGGTGATGAGCTCGTAGAGCATCACGCCGACCTGGTAGAGGTCGGTGCGGGGCGTGGCCTCCAGGCCGCTGAACTGCTCGGGCGCCATGTAGTGCGGCGTGCCCACGACGTCGCCCATCACCGTGAGCGTCGAGGTGTCGATCCTCGCCACGCCGAAGTCGGTGATCTTGATGCGGCCGTCGTCGTTGATGAGGACGTTGCCGGGCTTCAAGTCGCGGTGGATCACGCCCTGCCCGTGGGAGTAGGCCAGGCCGTCGAGGATCTGGCGGATGATCTCCCAGGTGTCCTTGAAGCCGTACTGGGTGACTTCCTTCAGGTGGTGGGCCAGAGACTTCCCGTTCACCAGCTCCATCACGATGCAGGCGATATCCTCGGTCTCGATGAAGTCGTAGATCGCGGCGATGCGCGGGTGGGTCAGGCGGCCCACGGCCTCGGCCTCGTGGCGGAAGCGGCTGATGACGTAGTCGAGGTCGGCCGGGTCGAGCAGGCTCTTGGTGATCACCTTGAGCGCCACCGGGCGCTTGATGCCGGGGTCGAACCCGCGGAAGACGAGCCCCGTCGCCCCCTTGCCGAGGATCGTCTGGACGACGTACTTGCCTATCCGCTCGGGGATCTGCATGGCCTCAGGCCTCCCCCGCGGCGCGCTCTTCCGGCTGCCGGGTGGGCAGGACCACGGTGAACACCGTCCCCTTGCCGGGCTGCGACTTCACGTCGATGCGCCCGCCGTGCTGCGAGACGATCTTGTACGCGATCGACAGGCCCAGCCCCGTGCCCTTGCCGACCTCCTTGGTCGTGTAGAACGGGTCGAAGATCTTCGGCAGGACCTCCGGGGCGATTCCCTTGCCGTTGTCGGCGATCTCGACGGCGATCGCGTCCGCGCCTTCGCGCCGCGAGGTGACGACGATCGCCTTCTGCGGCTTGTCGAGCGCCTGGGCGGCGTTGGCGATGAGGTTGAGGAACACCTGGTTCACCTGCGAGGGCGAGCAGGTGATCGACGGGATCTCGCCGAAACGCTTGTCGACGGCCACGCCGCGAAGCTGCGGCTTGGAGATGAGGAGGGTGGCGATCAGCCCCTCGTTCACATTGAAGCTCGCGACCTTGCTGCGGTCCAGCCGCGAGAAGTTCTTGAGGTTCACCACCAGGTCGGAGATCTGCTCGATGCCGTGCAGCCCGTCCTTGGACAGCGACCCCAGGTCGTCCAGCACCTGGTGCGCGCGAAGCTGGGCCAGGCGGGAGCTCACCGCCGCGAAGGTCTTCTCGAGTTCGGCCTGGTCGGGGGAGGCCGACTGCAGCAGCGCCAGCAGGCGCTCGGCCTGCGCCACCGCGTCCTCGAGCTCGGGCAGGCGGTCGCGCAGGGTGGCGACGCTGTTCTTCACGTAGGCGAGCGGCGTGTTGATCTCGTGCGCCACCCCCGCCACCATCTGGCCGAGCGAGGACATCTTCTCGGTCTGCACCAGCTGCGCCTCGGATTCCTTCAGCTTCACCAGCGCCTCCGAGAGCTCCTTCGTGCGCAGGGCGACGCGCTTCTCGAGGCTCTCGTTGGCTTCCTTCAGGGCGGCCTGCGCGGCGAAGACGCGCGCGACGAGGTAACCGACGCCGATCAGCAGGGCGGCCGCGTAGACGAACAGGTAGACGCGCCAGCGCTCCTTGTCCTCGAGGGCGGCCTGCACCGACCGCGAGATGGTCTGCGCGAGGAGGTCGACCCGGCCGCCGACGGTGAGGAAGCCGAACTTCTGGGTCGCCTCCCGCTCCGCGATCCGGGCGGCCAGCAGGGCCCGCAGCGCCTGCTCGGCCCTGGCGGCCGGCTCCGCGAGCCCCGGCGCGGCATCGACCGCGGCCTCCCGAAGCGTGGCGAGGCGCGCCTCGACGGGGCCGCCCGCGGACTCCGCCGAGCGCACGGCGGCCAGCAGCGCCTGGGACTCGGCGGCGAGCGCGGTGAAACGCTCGGCGCGCCGGGGATCGCTCATCCGCATGAAGGTGGCGGCGTTGGCCAGCGCCGCGGTCGCGGCCTGGGCCGCGACCAGCGCCTCGCCCGACCGGGCGTGGCGCGCCTTGAGCGCCGCCCAGGCGGCGGTCTTGCCGGCCATGCCTTCCTTGATCGCGGGAAGCGCGTCGGCCACCTCGCGGCGCGAAGGGCCGCGCTCGAGCTCGCGCAGGATGCGTGCCAGCACCGGGCCGCGATCGGGAAGGGCGGTACCGGGGACGGCCGCCGTGGCGAGCTGCGTGGCGTCCGTGTCCCAGCGCATGTCGAGTTCCTTCAGCTCGCGCAGCAGGTCCAGCGTCTGCGCGTCGCGCTTGAAGTCGATCGCCTCCGTGCGCGAGTACAGGAACGCGAGCACGCCCAGCAGCACGATCGCGAGAAGGCCTACGAGGACGCCGCGAAGGGCCCGGGAGGAGGTCATGGGGAGGTCAGGGTTTCCAGGATTCGGGGCCGGGCGCAAAGGCCCTTAATCTCGCGCTTTTGTCGATGCACTTATTCTGTGGGGCCGCCGCGGGCGCCGTCTGTGCTTCCCGTCACGCGGCGGTTTACAAGTGTAGCTGCAAATCCTCCGCCCCTCCCGGGTCATTCCCCGAGGTACGCCTGGCGGACCTGCGGGTCGTGCAGGAGGGCCGATGCCTCGCCCGAGAGGGTCACGAGGCCGCTCTCCAGCACGTAGGCGCGCCGGCTCGCCTCCAGGGCGAGCCTCGCGTTCTGCTCGACCAGCAGCATCGTCACCCCCTCGGAGGCAATGAGCCGGATCACCTCGAAGATGCGCTCCACCATGAGGGGGGCAAGCCCCATGCTCGGCTCGTCCAGAAGCAGCAGGCGCGGCCGGCTCATGAGCGCGCGGCCGATGGCGAGCATCTGCTGCTCGCCGCCCGACATGGTGCCGGCCGTCTGGCGGCGGCGCTCCTTCAGGCGGGGGAAGAGCGTGAAGACGCGGTCCACGTCGGCGGCGATGGCTTGGCGGTCGCTGCGCGTGTAGGCGCCCATCGCGAGGTTCTCCTCGATGGTGAGCTGCGGGAAGACGCCCCGGCCCTCGGGGACGAGGGCGATGCCCTTCCGCGCGATCTCGTGGGGCTTCGCGCCCGCGATGTCCTCGCCGTCGTAGACAATCCGGCCGCCGGCGTGGGCGAGGCCGGTGATGGCGCGAAGCGTCGTGGTCTTGCCCGCGCCATTGGCGCCGATGAGGCACACCAGCTCGCCCTGCTCGACGACAAGGTCGATGCCCTTCACGGCGCGGATGCCGCCGTAGTGGACTTCGACGTTCTCCAGGGCGAGCAGGCTCATCGGAGAGTTACGCTACTCAAAGACAGGGACACGGATGAACACGGATGAACACGGATATTGGAGGGCATAGCCAATGGACGGTGAGTTACGCGACCCAAGGACGGGGACACGGATGAACACGGATGAACACGGATATTTGATGGATGGCACGCGAACGCAGTCGCATCAGGACACGATGCCGATGTCACAGGCAGGGGGCACCTTGGTCCAACCCTCCAATATCCGTGTTCATCCGTGTTCATCCGTGTCCCCGTCCTTGGGTAGTGTCACTCGCTGACGGCAGCATCGTGATGCTGCGCGCCCAGGTAAGCCTCGATCACCTTCGGGTCGCGGCGCACGTCGGCGGGGAGGCCCTCGGCGATGCGCCGGCCGTAGTCGAGGACGAGGACGCGGTCGCACAGCCCCATCACCAGGCGCATGTCGTGCTCGATGATGAGGATGGTGGTGCCGTCGCGGCGGATGGATTCGAGGAGCTTGCGCAGGTCCTGCTTTTCGGTGGCGTTCATGCCGGCCGCGGGCTCGTCGAGGGCGAGAAGCAGCGGGTCGGTCGCGAGCGCGCGGGCGATCTCGAGGCGGCGCTGGTCGCCGTAGGCGAGGTGGCGCGCGAGTTCGTTGCCGCGCGGGCCGATGCCCACGTAGTCCAGGAGCTCGCGGGCGCGTTTCACGATCGCCGCCTCCTCGGCGCGCGTGGCCGGGTTGCGGGCGATGGCGCCGAAGACGCCCGCCTTCGTGCGCACGTGGCGGCCGATCATCACGTTCTCCAGTGCCGAGAGGTTCGCGAAGAGGCGGATGTTCTGGAAGGTGCGCGCGATGCCCAGCGCGGCGATGCGGTCGGGCGTGGCCTGCTCGAGCGGGCGCCCCGCGAAGCGGAACTGCCCCTCGTCGTGGCGGTACAGGCCGGTGAGCACGTTGAAGAGCGTGGTCTTGCCCGCCCCGTTGGGGCCGATGAGCCCGTAGATCTCGCCCTTCGCGATGATGAAGCTCACCTCCGAGAGCGCGGTGAGCCCGCCGAAGCGCTTGGTGACGCCCTCGATCTCGAGGAGCGGCACGCGCCCCGGCGCCTCAGGCGTCGTCGCCATCGCCTTCGCGCCCCGTCGCGAGCTCGCGCTTCCTCACCGCCGAGGGCAGGATCCCCGCGGGGCGGAAGAGCATCATCACCACCATCGCCAGCCCGAAGAGCAGCATGCGGATCACCTCCGGGTCGATGAGCGAGCGGCCGAAGAGCATGCGCTGCACGGGCTCGACCGTGTAGCGCAGGATCTCCGGGACGAAGGAGAGCAGGACCGCGCCCAGCACCACGCCCCAGATGTTCCCCATCCCGCCCAGCACTACCATTGCGAGCACCATCACGCTCTCGTTGAGGACGAAGCTCTCCGGGCTGATGAAGCCCTGGATCGCCGAGAACATGCCGCCGGCGATGCCGCCGAAGGAGGCGCCCATGGCGAAGGCGAGGAGCTTCATGCGCGTGGTGTTGATGCCCATGGAGCGCGCGGCCATCTCGTCCTCGCGGATCGCCTCCCAGGCGCGGCCGATGCGGGAATCCTGCAGGCGCAGGTTCACCACGATCACCACGACCAGCACGGCGAGCAGGAAGAAGTAGTACTTGATGGTGCCGGAGAGCGCGAACTCGCCGATGCGCGTGGCCGAGGAGAAGTCCAGCCCCAGGAAGCGGATGGGATCGATGGTCGCGATCCCCTTCGGGCCGTTGGTGAGGTTGAAGGGCTCGGAGAGGTTGTTGAGGAAGATGCGGATGATCTCGCCGAAGCCCAGCGTCACGATGGCGAGGTAGTCGCCCCTGAGCTTGAGCGTGGGCGTGCCGAGCAGCACGCCGAACAGGCACGCGACCGCGGCGCCGATGGGCAGGATCGCCCACCACGGCAGGTGAAGGCCGAAGTGGGGCGAGGCGAGGAGGGCGTAGACGTAGGCGCCGACGGCGTAGAACGCGATGTAGCCCAGGTCCAGCAGCCCCGCGAAGCCGACCACGATGTTCAGCCCGAGCGAGAGCAGGACGAAGAGGATGGCGAGGTTCGTGATCCTCACCCACGCCGTGCCCGCCATGGCGAGCACGAAGGGCAGCGCGATGAGGGCGATCGCGATGAGGGCGAGGCCCGCCCATTTGAGTCGGGGGTCGTCGCGGAGGGTGGAGGGGGTGCCCATGGTTACGTAAACCTTTGGAACACGGATGAACACGGATGGACACGGATTAACACGGATAGGGCAATTCCGGGTTCAGGACAGGATGCGCAGGATGTCGATCCGCGGGCGACCGAAGTTGATGAGCAGGCCGGTGTGAAGACCGCAGGCCCGCAGGTAATTGAGGCATTGAGACTTGTGATTCGGCGACAGGGCATCGACCGCCTTGAGCTCGATGACCAGGCGGCCATCCACAACCAGATCCGCCTGGTAAATGCCGACGATCTGGTTGCGGTAGCGGACTTCGATCGGGCGTTGCTGCTCCACGGAATGTCCGCAGAGGCGCAGCTCGACCGCGAGAGCGTTCTCATAGACCTTCTCAAGAAATCCGACTCCCAGTGCATTGGCAACGCGAAAGGCAGCCCCGATGACACTTCGTGAGACGTCGATATCGCCCTTCAATCCAACATCCGTGTTCATCCGTGTTCATCCGTGTCCCCGTCCTTGGGTGGCGTAACTCCATAACGCCCACCTAGGCCCGGTCGCCGACACGCTCGCCCAGCAGCCCGGAGGGCCGGAAGACGAGCACGAGGATGAGGACGATGAACGCGTACACGTCCTTGTAGTTGCTGCCGAAGAGGCTCGACTCGGGGCTCGCCTCGCACACCGCGGAGAAGCCCGGCAGGAAGCGGTCCAGCAGGCACACGTTCGTGAAGTCGCCCACGTAGCCCGCGCCCAGCGCCTCGATCAGGCCCATGAGGATGCCGCCCAGCACGGCGCCCGCGAGGTTGCCGATCCCGCCCAGCACCGCGGCGCTGAACGCCTTGAGCCCGAGCAGGAACCCCATCTGGTAGTGCGCGATGCCGTAGTAGGTGCCGACCATCGCGCCGGCCACCGCGCCGAGGGAGGCGCCGATCACGAAGGTGGCCGAGATCACGCGGTTCACGTCGATGCCCATGAGGCCCGCCACCTGCGGGTTCTGCGACGTGGCGCGCATGGCGATGCCCAGGCGGGTGCGGTAGACCAGCAGCAGGAGCCCGGCCATCATCGCCACCGACGTGGCGATGATGGCGATCTGGATGTTGGAGATGGCCGCACTCGTCTCCGAGGAGCCGAAGTGGAAGAGCTTCAGCTCGATGATCTGCGGGAAGGCGATGATGTTGCGGCTCCAGACGAGGAGGGCCAGGTGCTGGAGCACGATCGACACGCCGATGGCCGTGATGAGCGGGGCGAGGCGCGGGGCGTTGCGCAGCGGCCGGTAGGCGATGCGCTCGACGGCGAAGCCCACCGCCATGCAGGCGGGCACGGCCGCGGCGATGCCGGCGCCCACGATCACGAACGGGGGCAGCCCCGTGGGGGCGAGCGCCACGATCACCGAGAAGGCGACCATGCAGCCGATCATCACCACCTCGCCGTGCGCGAAGTTGATGAGCTGCACGATGCCGTAGACCATCGTGTAGCCCAGTGCCACGACGGCGTACACGCAGCCCAGGGTGAGGCCGTTCACCACCTGCTGGATGAAGGTGTCCAGGTCGCCGCTCCTCGAGGTCCAGGGGGGATTTTACGCAAGTCGGCGCAAGTAAAACGGGGCGGCCGTGGCCGCCCCGTTTCCTGGGGTGCATGCGCGCGGGGCGGGCCCCGCGCGCCGGGCGATCAGCAGCCGCCCTTCTTCTTCTTCGGGTCCTCGGCCGGCTTCGCGGCGGCCTTCGCGCCCGCTGCCGGGGCCGCGGTGGGCGCGGCCGGCGGCATCGGGGCGCCCGAGGCGGCCGGTGCGGCGGCGGGTGCGGCCGGTGCGGCGAAGGGCGCGGAGACGCCGTTCTTCACCACGGCCAGCGGCTTGATGCTGCCGTCCTGGAGCCGGAAGATCGTGATCTCGGCATCCTTGCGGTCGCCCTTGGCGTCGAACTCGACCTTGCCCGTGGCGCCCGTGAAGGACACGTTGTGCATCTCCGGCGTGAACTTCGCGGGGTCGACGGAGTTGGCCTTCTTCATCGCCTCGATCACGGTGAGCGTGGCGTCGTAGAAGTACGGCGCGTACTGCTTGATGTCGCCGAACTTCGCCTTGAAGGCGTTTTTGAAGTCCGCGCTGGCCGCCTCGGCGGGCAGGCCCGCCTGCGAGCAGATCAGCCCCTCGGCCGCCGCGCCGGCGAGCTTGGCCATCTCGTTGGTGCAGGCGCCGTCGCCGAAGGAGAAGGCGCTCTTGATGCCCAGTTCCCTCGCCTGCTTGAGCATCGGGCCGCCGGTGGCGTCCATGCCGCCGTGGAAGACGACGTCCGGCTTCTTCGCCTTGATCTTGGTGAGGATCGCCTTGAAGTCGGTTTCCTTGTCGGTGGTGCGCTCGCGTCCGACGATGGTCACCTTGGCGCCCTTGAGGAACTTCTCGACCTCGTTGGCGAGGCCCTCGCCGTAGGCGGTCTTGTCGTCGATGATCGCGACCTTCTTGGCCTTGAGCTCGGTGGCGATGTAGGCGGCGATCGCGGGGCCCTGCTGGTCGTCGCGGCCCACGGTACGGAAGACGCCCTTGAGGCCGCGCTCGGTGAGCGTCGGGTTGGTGGCGGAGCCGGAGATCACCGGGATGCCGGCCTTGGTGTAGATCTCGGAGGCGGGGATCGTCACGCCGGAGTTCAGGTGCCCGATGACGGCGGCGACCTTGGCGTCCACGAGCTTCTGCGCGACGGTGGTGCCCGTCTTCGGGTCGGCCTGGTCGTCCTCGCTCATCATCTTGAAGGTGACGGGCTTGCCGTCGATGACGAGCTTCTTGTCGTTCGCCTGGGCGACGGCGAGCGCGACGCCGTTCTCGTCGTCCTTGCCGAGGTGGGCGATCGAGCCGGTGAGCGGGCCCGCGTGGGCGATGGTGACGGTGACGCCGGCCGGGGCGGCGGGCTTGGCGTCGGCCTTCTTCGGCTCTTCCTTCTGGCCGCAGGCCGCAACGCCCAGCGCGAGGGCGACGGCAAGGGCGAGCTTCGTGGAACGGTTCATGGAGGAGTCTCCTGGGGGAATGGGGTGGGTGGGACGGGAATGGGGTCGAGCGCGCGATTATAGGGTTTTCCAAACGAAAAAGCCGGCGCGAGGCCGGCTTTTCCTTGTAAGCGGGTGCTTACATTACTTCGTCGCGAGAACCCACTTCACGAGCGTCGCGATGTCGGGGTCCTTGACGTTGGGGTTCGGGGGCATCGGAATCTGGCCCCAGGTGCCCACGCCGCCCTTCTTGACCTTCTCGATGAGCATGGCTTCGGCCTTGGCGTTGCCGGCGTACTTCTTGGCGACATCCTTGTAGGACGGGCCGACGAGCTTCTTGTCCACGGCGTGGCAGGCGGTGCAGGCCGACTTGGTCGCGAGCTCCAGGCTGGCGAGCGCCGGTGCGGCGGTGAACGCGAGGCCGAGGGCGGCGATGATGAGACCGGACTTCTTCATGACTGACTTCTCCTTAGGCGGAACGGTTTCGGGTAGGCGCGGAACCACCGATTTTCGGGGGTTTCACGGTTTCGCGCAATTGGCCCGGTTCCGCGAGGGGGGCCAAACACTTAACGCCTTGGCACACCCATGCGTTGACCGTCGGTCCGGCGGGCTTGGCCAACGGGGGGGGTATGCCGGCCGTGTCCCCCACGAAAACGACCAGCGTGGAGGGGAGGTAATCGCGCCGCAGGGCCTCTCGCCAGGGGCCGAAGGCGGCCGGCGGGCCGTTCACGATGACCGTGGTCGGAGGCGAAAGCATTTCCTCCAGCGCCGCGAGCAGGCTCCCGAAGCCGCCAGGGGACCGCTCGATGGCGGGCCAGAAGAGGGACAGCGTGCCCTCGGCGGCGTCCCGGAAGCGCATCTCGCCCGAGAGGAAGGCGAGGCGGTTGAGGGCCCACGCCGCCACGCCGTTGCCCGACGGGGTGGCGTTGTCGTGGCCGGGCTTGGGGCGGTGGATGAGGCGCTCGTGGTCGTGGGAGGTGAAGAAGAACCCGCCGCCGGCCTCGTCGTGGAAGGACTCGAGCAGCGTGTCGCCAAGCGCCTCGGCCCACGCGAGGTCCGTGGGCCGGAAATCCGCCTGCATCACCTCCAGGAGGGCCGCGAGCAGGAAGGCGTAGTCGTCGAGATAGGCGTTGAGGTGCGTTTTTCCGTCCTTGTGCGTCGCGAGCAGCCGCTCCCCGTCCCACATCGTGTCGCGGACGAAGTCGAGGGCGCGCCGCGCGGAGGCGAGCCAGTCGTCGCGGCCGAGGACGCGCGCGGCGTGGGCCATGCCGCCGATCATCAGCGCGTTCCACGAGGTGAGGATCTTGTCGTCCCGGCCCGGGCGCACGTGCCTGTCGCGCGCGGCGAGGAGCTTCGCGCGGGCCGATTCAAGGCGCGCGGCGGCTTCGTCCCCGCCGATCTCGAGCCGCGCGGCGATGTCGGCGAGCGGCGTGGCCACGACGGGGTTCCAGGCGCGGCCCATGAAGTTGGGACTGCGGTCGAGCCCGTAGTGCGGGATTGCGACGGCCCCTTCTTCCGGGGTGAGGGCGGCCTGGACTTCCTCGCGCGTCCAGACGTAGAACCTTCCCTCCTCGCCTTCCGAGTCGGCGTCGAGCGAGGAGTGGTAGCCGCCTCCGGGCGACTGCATCTCGCGCATGGCCCAGGCGGCGGTCTCCTCGACCGTGCGCGCGAAGAGCGGCTCGCCGGTCAGCGCCCAGGCGTCCGCGTAGAGGCGGATGAGCTGGCCGTTGTCGTAGAGCATCTTCTCGAAGTGCGGGATGGCCCAGTCGTTGTCCGTGCTGTAGCGCGCGAACCCGCCGCCCAGCTGGTCGAAGACGCCGCCCCCGGCCATCTTCGCGAGCGTCGTGGTCGCCATCGCCAGCGCGCGCTCGTCGCCCGTCCTCGCGAAGTGGCGAAGGCAGGCCTCGATCGCGTCGGGGTGCGGGAACTTGGGCGCCTGGCCGAACCCCCCGCGCTCGCGGTCGAAGGCACTTTCGTGGAAGGCGATGGCCTCGAGGAGCGGCCGGTCGGAGAAATCCGACGCATGGGCCGCACCGCGCGGCTGCGTGCGCGCGAGGGCAGCGACCAGCTCGCCGTTCTGCGCCTCGATGTCGGCGCGCTGCCCGTCGTGGAAGGCGCGCACCCGGCGCATGAGGTCCACGAAGCCCGGCAGGCCGTAGCGCGCCTCCTTCGGGAAGTACGTCCCCCCGAAGAAAGGCACCTGGTCGGCGGTGAGGAACATCGTGAGCGGCCAGCCGCCGGCTCGCTGCGTGAGCATCTGCTGGGCGGCCTGGTAGATCTGGTCGATGTCGGGGCGCTCCTCGCGGTCCACCTTCACGTTCACGAAGAGGTCGTTCATCACCTTCGCCACTTCCGGGTCCTCGAAGGACTCGTGGGCCATCACGTGGCACCAGTGGCAGGCGGAGTAGCCCACCGAGAGCAGGATCGGCTTGCCGGATGCCCTTGCGGCGCCAAGGGCTTCTTCCCCCCAGGGATACCAGTCGACGGGGTTGTCCGCGTGCTGCTGGAGGTAAGGGCTGGTTTCCCGGGCGAGTCTGTTCGGCATAGGAGAGTGATGCTGGCGCAAACCTTTGGAACACGGATGAGCACGGATGGACACGGATGAACACGGATGATTCCCTGGTATGGAATCTCGGCGATATCGCGGAGCACGCCAATTCAGAGTCGATCCCTTTCCGCCTGGCTTTATCCGCTTTTATCCGTGTCCATCCGTGTTCATCCGTGTCCGAAAGGTTTACCCCGCAGGAGAGCGAAAAGGAATGCGCAGCAAACCGAGCGCCAGCGCGCAGCCGAGGAGTACGGTGGCCGCGCCGGCGATGCGTCCGGGCGTGAGGGGTTCGCCGAGGAAGAGCACGCCCCAGAGGATGCCGAAGACGGGAATGAGGAGGGTCACCGTGGTCGCCCGCACGGGCCCCAGGTCCGCGATGAGGCGGTAGTAGAGGATGAACGCGAAGCCCGTGCACACGACACCCAGCACCGCGATGGCCGCCCACGCGGAGGCCGGCACGGCGGCCGTGGCCATGGACCACGGCGTGAAGGGGGCCATTACAGACGCGCCCACGAGGCAGGTCGCCGCCGAAAGCGCCGCCGGCGGCGCGTCCTTCAGGCACACCTTCGTGAACACGCTCGCGAAGCCGTAGCACGCGCAGGCCGCGAGCGAGAGCGAGCACGCGAGGAGCTCCGCGCCCGTCATGGGCTTCGGGGTCCACCCCACCAGGATCGCGATGCCCGCCATCGAGATCGCGATGCCCGCCAGCTTCTCGACCGTGAGGCGCTCGCGGATCCAGGCGGCCGCGACGATCGCCGAGAAGATGGGCGAGGTGGCGTTGAGGATCGCGGCCGTCGAGGCGTCGATCGTCTTCACCGCCGTGCCGATGAGCCAGAAGGGGATCGCCACGCCCACCACGCCCAGCACCAGGTAGCCGCGCCAGTGCCTGCCCACGGCGGGCCTGGTGCGCGTCGCGGCGAGATAGGCGAGCATGACGAGGCCGCCGGCGAGGGTGCGGCCTTCGGCCATCCACTCGGCGCCGACGTGCGGCACCGCGATGCGCATGAAGAGGTAGGACGCGCCCCAGATGGCGGCAAGCAGGAGCAGCCGGCCGAGGTCGGCAGGCCTCAAGCCGCGGTTTCCTCGGCGACCGACGCGCCTTCCAGGCCGAGGAGCCGCTCCTTGCGCTCGATGCCGCCGGCGTACCCGGTGAGCGAGCCGCTGCTTGCCACGATGCGGTGGCACGGCACGACGATCGACAGTGGGTTGCGGCCCGTGGCCGCGCCGGCGGCGCGCGCGGAACCCGGCGCCCCGGCCCGCCGCGCGAGCTCCGCGTAGCTGATCGTCTCGCCGAAGGGCACCTTCGCGATCTCGCGCCACACGCGCTGCTGGAACGGCGTCCCGCCCGGCGCGACCGGGAGGTCGAAGCACTGGCGTTTTCCCGCGAAGTAGTCGGCGAGCTGCTCGGCGCACTCGCGAAAGGGCGAGGCGTACGGGTCCTCGCGCCACTCGGGCGCGATCGGCGGGGCGTGGCGGCCCCCTTCGAAGTGCAGGCCCGTGAGGGCGCCGCCGGCGGCGATGGCCACCAGGGTGCCGAGCGGGGTCTTGAGGCGCGCGAATCGGGTCATGGGTCGGTCCTTTTCAAGCCAGGGATTTCCAGAGGTGCAGGACGGCGTAGGCGCGCCACGGGCGCCAGGCGTCCGCGCGCGCGGACGCGCGGCGCGCATCGGTTTCCTTCATGGCCTTCAGCACGGCGACGTCGGGGTGCGGGAAGGCGTCCGGCCAGGCGAGCGCGCGCATCGCGATGTACTGCGCCGTCCAGGGGCCGACGCCAGGCAGCTTTTCCAGCGCCGCGAGCGTTTCCTCCACCGGGGCGGAGGGCGCAAGGCGCAGCGCGCCCGAATCGACCTCGCGTGCCAGGGCGACGATGGCGCGTGCCCGCGTGGCGATGATGCCCAGTGCGGCGATGTCCGAAGGTGCGGCGGCGGCGACGCGCGAGGCCGGCGGGAACAGGCGGTCGAGCCCGGCGTGCGGCGTGTCGACAGGGTCGCCGAGGGCCTTCGCGAAGCGCCCCGCGATCGTCGTGGCGGCCGCGACCGAGATCTGCTGGCCCAGGATCGCGCGCACCGCCACCTCGAAGCCGTCGACCGCCCCCGGAAGCCGCAGCCCGGGATTGGACTCGGCAAGCGGGCCAAGGGCGGCCGCGATCTCGTCGGGGCGGCAGGCGATGTCGAGGAGCGATTTCACGCGCGCAAGCAGCGCCGGCACGGCGCCCGCCAGCGAGGCGCTCGCCGTCACGCGCAGCGCCGACTTGCGTGGCGAGGGCGCGACCTCGATCCACCCCGTCACGGCCGGCTCGTCACTTCTCGCGATGCGCACCGTGCGCCGGTAGCGCCGTCCGTCCACGGCCTCCACGCCCGCGATGGCCCGGCGCCCGAGGAATTCGACCATCGCGGGCCAGTCGTACGGCGGGCGGTAGGCGAGGTCGAAGGTCATCCGGTCCGCCTGCGCCCGGGCCGGCGCGGACTTGCGCAGCTCCCCCGGCGTCATGCGGTAGCGCGTGCGGAAGAGGTCGTTGAAGCGCCGCAGGCTCGCGAAGCCGCTGGCCATCGCCACCTCCAGGACCGGCATCGCCGTGTCGGTGAGGAGCCGCTTGGCCAGCAGCAGCCGCTGCGTCTGCGCGTAGTCCACGGGCGAGACGCCGAACTCCTGCTGGAACACGCGGCGCAGGTGCCGGTCGGTCACGCCCAGCGCGGCGGCGAGGTCGGCGAGGCTCGCGTCCTCAAGGCGGCCGTCCTCGATGAGGCCTGCCGCGGACTGCGCAAGGCGCCGGTTGGCGTCGACGGAAGCGTATCCGGGCGCGAGCTCCGGCCGGCAGCGCAGGCACGGCCGGTAGCCGCCCGCCTCGGCGGCCGCCGCACTCGGGAAGAAGGTGCAGTTCCTCTCAAGCGGCGTCTTCGCCGTGCACACCGGGCGGCAATAGATGCCCGTGGTGCCCACGCCCACGAAGAAGCGCCCGTCGAAGCGCGCGTCGTGGGTGCGAAGGGCCCGGTAGCACTGGTCGGGATCGAGGATCATGGCGGCATTATCCGGCCGCGTGACCGGGTGCGCTCGCCGTTTTCGGACATGGAAAGCAGGGCGCGGAAAAAGGGATCTGACCCCTTTTTCTTCTGCTCAGCCTTCGAGGATCTCGGGGGCGTTTTCGACGGGGAAGTTGACGGAGTTGGCGACGAAGCAGTGTTCGTGCGCCTTGGCGTGCATGGCGCGGGCGTCGTCGAGGTTCGTGCCCCGGGCCACCGTCACCTTCGGCCGCAGCTGCCCCGAAAGGATCTTCATCTTCCCGAGGGCGGGATCCTTGCCCAGCACCACGCTCGCATGGTCCTCGTAGGCGAGCACCGCGACCCGCTTCCTCGCCGCGAGCGCGAGGTAGGTGAGCATGTGGCAGTGGGCGAGCGACATCGCCACCAGCTCCTCGGGGTTGTAGCGCGTCGCCTCGCCGCCGAAGACAGTGGGCGACGACCCGGGAACGTCGGCGTGGCGCGGGCTCCCCAGCACGGCGTTGCGCGAGAAGGCCGGGTCCGGCGGCAGCGTCTGCGCGGGATCGGCGGGCCAGCGGACGGTCGCGTCGAAGGTATGGGTGTCGCTCATCGTCGTCATCTCCCGGGTCAGGCGGCGGCGGCCGCGCGGCGCTTCAGCGCCAGCCAGAGCGCCGCCGCCCCCGCGATCGCGAGGAAGGGCAGCGCCACGTAGTTGAGGGTGTTCCAGCCCGCCGCGTTCACCAGCACGCCGGAAGTGAAGGACGAGGTGGCCGTCGTGCAGAAGACGAGGATCTCGTTGGCGCCCTGCGCCTTCGCCTTCTCCGCGGGCCGGTAGGCCTCGGTGAGGAGCGTGGTGCCGCCCACGTACATGAAGTTCCAGCCCACGCCCAGCAGCACCAGGGACCACCAGAAGTGCACGACCAGCTGGCCGGAGAGGGCGATGGCCACGCAGGCGAACATGGCGGCGACACCCGCCAGCATCACGTTCAGCACGCCGAAGCGGTGGATGAGGGACCCGGTGAAGAACGACGGCCCGAACATCGCGATCACGTGCGCGGAGATGACACTCGCCGCCGCCGCGTAGGGGTGGCCGCAGAAGCCCATCGCGAGCGGGGTGGAGGTCATGAGGAGGTTCATCACGCCGTAGCCCAGCGCGCCCACGACCACGGCGACGACGAACACGGGCTGCGCCATGATCTCCTTCAGGGGACGCGTCGGGCCGTGCGCCTCGGCGTCCTTCGGGTCCGGGATGCGAAGCCCCGCGAGGATCGCCATCGTCACCAGGCAGAAGCCCATGAGCGAGGCGTAGGAGGCGAGGAAGGTGGGCTGCACCAGGTCGCGCGTGACCTTGCTCATCTCCGGGCCGATGATGCCGCCCACGAGCCCGCCGGCCATCACCAGCGAGATGGCCCTCGCCTTCCAGTGCACGGGTGTCGCGTCCGCGGCCGCGAAGCGGTAGTACTGCCCGAAGGCGTTGTAGGTCCCCAGCACGAGGGTGCCCAGGACGAGCGTCCAGAAGCTCCCGAGCCAGATGCCCAGCGTGGCGATGGCGCCCCCGGCGAGCCCGAAGAGCGTCCCGGTGAGGAAGCCGTTGCGGCGCCCCACGCGCTTCATCCACAGGGACGCGAAGTAGGTCGACAGCGCCGCGCCCACGACGTAGCCCGTGACGGGCAGGGTGGCGAACGCCTTGTTGTCGGCCAGCGCGAACCCCGCCAGGCCGTTGAGCGAGATGAGGGTGACGTTGTTGGTGAAGAGCAGCGCCTGGCAGCAGGCCAGGAGGAAGACGTTGCGCCGTGCATGTTCCATCAGCGCATTCTAATGCACGCGCCGCGCCCGCTCCCTCACCGGGAGGCGAAGCGCCTACAACGGCTTGCGGCGGTAGGAGAGCGTCTCGTGGCGGAGCGCGCCGCCCTTCTCGCGGATGGCGAGCTTCACCACCAGCCCGTCGGGCGCCGTTCGCTTGAAGACGATGCGGCCGAAGACGATCTCGTCGGCGGAGACGCGGGAGAGCCGGATGCGCAGCGCCTTGTCCTTCTCCTCCCAGCCCACCCAGTCGGGATGGAAGTGCTTCACGACGAACTGCAGGGTGTCGTCCACTTCCTCGATGGCGAAGAGCTCGTAGAAGCCCGGCTTGCCGTCGGTGCGGTGCAGGCGGAAGGCGCCGAGCAGCACGCCCGCCTTCGGGGGCAGCCACACGTCCTCGACCTCGCCGCCCAGCCCTTCGCCGACCCAGTATCCGGCGAGCCACGCGACGTCGGCGATTCGCGCCGGCGGCGAGGGCGCCGTGGCGACGGGCGGGGAGGGGGACGCGCCCGGGGACGGGTACTGGGCCGAGGCGGCGGCACAGGCGAGCAACGCCAGGGCGGCGAGCGGCAGGCGCATGGCGGGGCTCCGCGGGGGGACTTGCGGGATAATGCCCCCTTCCCCCCGATTCCTCCAGAGACGACGATGAACTACAGGCAACTCGGCCGCGCGGGCCTCAAGGTGAGCGAGCTCTCCTTCGGCTCGTGGGTGACCTACGGCAACCAGCTCGACACGAAGGCGGCGATGGACTGCATGGCCGCGGCGTGGGACCTGGGCGTCAACTTCTTCGACAACGCCGAGGTGTACGCCGCGGGCGAAAGCGAACGCATCATGGGCGAGGTGCTCAAGAAGCTCGCCTGGCCGCGGCTGAAGTACGTGGTCTCCACGAAGTTCTTCTGGGGCATCACCGACGGCCCCAACGAGAAGAACACGCTCAACCGCAAGTACCTGATGAACGCGATCGACGCCTCGCTCAGGCGCCTGCAGCTCGATCACGTGGACCTCGTGTACTGCCACCGCCCCGATCCCGCCACACCCATCGAGGAGACGGTGTGGGCGATGCACGACATGATCCGCCAGGGCAAGGCGCTGTACTGGGGCACCTCCGAGTGGAGCGCCTCCGAGATCATGGCCGCCTGGCAGATCGCCGAGCGCCACCACCTCGCCAAGCCGGTCGTCGAGCAGCCGGAGTACAACCTCTTCCACCGGCGGCGCGTGGAGAGCGAGTACCGCCACCTGTTCCACGACATCGGCCTCGGGCTCACGACCTGGAGCCCGCTCGCCTCGGGGCTCCTCACCGGCAAGTACCGCGCGGGCGTGCCCAAGGACAGCCGCGGCGCCATCCCGCGCATGCAGTTCCTGGTCGCGGAGCTCACGGATGCGAAGAAGAACGCCGCGGTGGGCGAGCTCGAGTTCGTGGCGAAGGAGCTCGGCTGCACGCTCGCCCAGCTCGCCATCGCCTGGTGCGCCAAGAACCCGCACGTCTCCTCGGTCATCACCGGGGCCTCGCGCGTGGAGCAGGTGAAGGAGAACCTGAAGGCGCTCGAGGTCATCCCGCGCATCACGGCGCCCATCCTGGAGCAGATCGACAAGATCGTCGCCGGGCACGCCGACTGACCTCGGTGACGGACACGGTGCCTGGCGCCGTGTCCGTCACCGCGGGCTTTCAAGGGCGCCCGGGTTGCGGCGCGCCTCGCGTCGTCGGAAAAATCCACGGCCGCCAGCACCGGGTCGAACGGCTTCATCGGTCCTCCTTGCGCGTGCCCTTGCCCATGCGCTCGAGCAGGTGGCGGGTCATGCCCTTCGCGAGCTCGTCCTCGCCCATGAACACCGTGCCGACGCTCTCGCGACGCAGCATCCCGGCCTCGTCCTCGCTGTGGGTGCGAACGATCACCTCGATGGGCGGGTTGAGGGCGCGCGCGGTCTCCACGACCTTGCGCACGTTGAAGGCGTCGGGCGTGGCGATGACGAGCACGCCCGCGCGGGCGACGTGGGCCTGGATGAGGGTGGCCGGCTCGGCCGCGTCGCCGCACACGGCGTGCAGGCCCTTCTCGCGCAGCCGCTCGACCTTCTCGCGGTTCTGCTCGGCGACGACGAAGTCCACGCCCGCCTCCTGCATGGCCTCGGCGATGCGCCGTCCGACGCGACCGTAGCCCACCAGCACCACCTGGCCGGTGAGCTGCGACTGCGGCACCGACATCGGCAGTTGCGCGAGCGGGTCGTCGCGCGTCTCGAGCTGCCGGGCGAAGCTCGAGCGCTCGCGGATCCAGTTGCGCGCCGGCTCCACGAGGGCGAAGACCGCGGAGTTCAGCGCGATCGAGATGAGCGAGCCGGCGAGGATGAGCGTGTGCCCCTCCGGGGGCAGGAGCCCCAGGCCCGCGCCGAGGCTCGCGAGGATGAAGGAGAACTCGCCGATCTGCGCGAGGCTGGCACCCACGGTCAGGGCCGTGTTGAGCGGGTAGCGGAAGGCGAGCACCAGCGCGATGGCGGCCAGGGTCTTGCCCACCATGACGATCGCGACCACTACGAAGAGCTTCACGGGCTCCTCCACCAGCACCCGCGGGTCGAAGAGCATGCCCACGGAAACGAAGAAGAGCACCGAGAACGCCTCGCGCAGCGGCAGCGACTCGTCGGCGGCGCGGTGGCTGAACTCGCTCTCGCGCATCATCATGCCGGCGAAGAAGGCGCCCAGCGCGAAGGAGACGTCGAAGAGCATCGCCGAGCCGTAGGCCACGCCGAGGGCGGTGGCGATGACGCAGAGCGTGAAGAGCTCGCGCGAGCCTGTCTTCGCCACCAGCCACAGCAGGCGCGGGAAAACGCGCCGGCCCACCACCAGCATGAGGACGACGAATGCCGCGACCTTGGCGAGCGTGATGCCCAGCGTTGCCAGGAGGCTCGCATCCGCGGCACCGGCGGCGGGCTTGCCGCCCAGCAGCCCGGCGACGGCGGGCAGCAGGACGAGGACGAGGACCATGGCGAGGTCCTCGACCACGAGCCAGCCCACGGCGATCCGCCCGTTCACCGTTTCGAGGACGCCGCGGTCCTCGAGCGCCCGCAGCAGCACCACGGTGCTCGCGCACGACAGGCACAGCCCGAAGACGAGGGATTCGCCGGGGGTCCAGCCCCAGAGGGTGGCCACGAACGCGCCCAGGAGCGTGGCCGCCGCGATCTGGACGATGGCCCCGGGGACCGCGATGCGCCGTACCGACAGCAGGTCGCCCATGGACAGGTGCAGGCCCACGCCGAACATGAGCAGCATCACGCCGATCTCGGCCAGCTGGCTCGCGAGCGCCATGTCGGCCACGAACCCCGGCGTGTGCGGGCCGACGAGGATCCCGGCCACGAGATACCCCACGATCGGCGGGAGTTTCGCGCGCGAGGCCGCCACCCCCAGGACC
>JAABQW010000273.1 GCA_011391275.1 Betaproteobacteria bacterium | reverse complement strand
AAGCCGAGGTCCGCCATCAGCTCGACGAGCCGCTTCACGCCGCGCACCTGCTCATCGCGGTCGTCGCCGGCGAACTCCACGAGAAGGATCGCGTCCGGGGCCCCCCGGACGTAGGCGTTGATCGTCGGGGCGAAAGCCGGGATGGCGCGCGAGAGCTCGATCATCGTGCGGTCGACCAGCTCCACCGCGCAGGGACCCAGCTTCACGATGTGCTGGGCGGCATCCATCGCGTCGTAGAAGCGCGGGAAGTGCGCCACGCCGAGCGCCTTGTGCTTCGGGATCCCGGCCAGGTCGAGCGTCAGGCGCTCGAACCACGCCAGGGTGCCCTCGCTCCCCACGAGGAGCTTGGCGAGGTTCTGGCCCTCCGCGGCAAGGCAGTCCAGGTTGTAGCCCGCCACGCGCCGCGACACCTTGGGGAACCGCGCCGCGATCTCGTCCTTCTCGCGCTCCCAGAGTGCGGCCGCGCGCGCCGAGATCTCGCGGATGGCCGGGTGCGCGATCTCCGCCGCTGGGCCGAATCGCCCGCGCGTGCCATCCGCCAGCACCGCGTCGATGGCGCCGACCCGGTGGACCATGTAACCGTAGGCGATGGAGCGCGAGCCGCACGAATTGTTGCCGGCCATGCCGCCCAGGGTCGCCTGGGCCGCCGTCGAAACGTCGACGGGAAACCAGAGCCCGTGCGGGCGCAACTGCGCATTGAGGACGTCGAGCACCGTTCCGGGCTCCACGACCGCGCGGCGCGCCGCGGCGTCCACTTCGATCACCCGGTTCAGGTGCTTGCTCGCGTCGATGACCAGGGCCGCGCCGACCGTCTGGCCGCATTGCGACGTGCCGCCGCCGCGTGGCAGGACCGGCACGCCCGCCTCCACCGCGATCTGCAGGGCCGTGGCCGCCGCCTCGGCGGTGCGCGGCACGACCACGCCCACGGGCTCGATCTGGTAGATGGAGGCGTCCGTCGAATAGCGGCCGCGGCTCGCCCGGTCGAAGAGAACGTCTCCGTCCACCTCCCGGCGCAGGCGCTCGGCGAGGGGGTGGGAAGGCGATTCGCGGTCGGGGGAGAAGCGGATGGGGTGCGTGGCGGTCATCAGGGCTTTTACCTGGCCGCGATTGGAGTCGGAGGCGGCGTGCGGCATTATGTGCGGAAAATGCCGGACCGCCGCAATGACGCGCGTGGACCGAACCGAACACCACGGAGGAATTCCCATGCCAGCCGGCCGCCATTTCCTGCAGATACCGGGCCCGACCAACGTGCCCGACCGCGTGCTGCGCGCCATCGACCGCCCGACCATCGACCACCGCGGTCCGGAGTTCCAGGAGCTCGGCCAGGACGTCCTGGCGGGGATCAGGCGCATGTTCAGGACCCGCCACCCGGTCGTGATCTACCCCGCCTCCGGCACGGGCGCCTGGGAGGCCGCGCTCGTGAACGTGCTCTCACCGGGCGACAAGGTGCTGATGTACGAGTCGGGGCACTTCGCCGCGCTGTGGCGCAAGCTCGCCGGGCGGCTGGGGCTCGAGGTCGAGCTGATCCCCGGCGACTGGCGCCGGGGGGCGGAGGCGCCCGCGATCCGGGAGCGCCTGGCCGCCGACAAGTCGCACGCGATCAAGGCCGTGTGCGTGGTCCACAACGAAACCTCGACGGGCGCCACGACGCGCGTGCCCCTCGTCCGCAAGGCCATCGACGAGACCGGGCACCCCGCCCTCCTCCTCGTCGACACGATTTCCTCGCTCGCCTCCATCGACTACCGCCACGACGAGTGGGGTGTCGACGTGACGGTGGGCGGTTCCCAGAAGGGCCTCATGCTGCCCCCGGGCCTGTCCTTCAACGCCCTCTCCCCGAAGGCGCTGGCCGCCCAGGCGGGCGCGAAGTTGCCGCGCTCCTACTGGGACTGGAGCGAGATGCTGGCGCCCAACGAGAAGGGCTTCTTCCCCTACACGCCGGCCACCAACCTGCTCTACGGCCTGCGCGAGGCCATCCGCATGCTGGAGGAGGAAGGCCTGGACAACGTCTTTGCCCGCCACGACCGCCACGCCGAGGCCACCCGCCGCGCCGCGGCCGCCTGGGGCCTGGAGGTTCTCTGCGCCGTGCCCGAGGAGTACAGCTCCTCCCTCACCGCGCTCATCATGCCGGCCGGCCACGACGCCGACCGGCTGCGCGACGCGATCCTCGATCGCTTCGACATGTCGCTGGGCATGGGCCTGGGGCGCCTCGCGGGCAAGGTGTTCCGCATCGGCCACCTGGGCGACTTCAACGACCTCACGCTCATGGGGACGCTCGCGGGGGTGGAGATGGGGCTGGAGCTCGCGGGGGTGCCGCACCGCAAGGGCGGGGCCCAGGCCGCGATGGACTACCTCGCCTCCTGCGGGCGCCCGGCCGCCGGGGCGGCCAAGGCCGCTTGACCGGCGCGGTTTACAGCCCCGCGGCCATCGCGTAAGTTGCCGGCACTGCCGCACGAGACGGCACCCGTTCGAATCACGACAGAGGAGACACACCATGAACAGCCGCATCCGGCAGGGCGCCCTTGCGCTCATCGCCACGGCCGCACTGGCCTTGCCCGCGCTCGCGCAGGAAATCAAGATCTCGCACCAGTTCAAGGCCAACACCGACGGCCGCGACAAGGCCACCCGGCTCTTCGTGGAGGAAGTGAACAAGAAGGACGCGAACCTCAAGTTCCGCATCTACCCCGGCAGCTCGCTCAACATCAAGCCCGTCGCCCAGTTCGACGCGCTGCAGGCCGGCACCCTGGAGATGGCCGTCTTCCCGATGTCCTACGCGGTCGGGAAGGTGCCGGAGATGTCGATCACCATCATGCCGGGCACGATCACCAGCGTCGACCACGCCATGCGCCTGAAGGGCACGGCCTTCCACAAGAAGCTGCAGGACGTCGCCCACAAGAACGGCGTGCACATCGTCACCTGGTGGTGGACGCCGGGCGGCTTCGCTTCCAAGATCCGCGAGATCGGCGGCCCGGACACGGTGAAGGGCGAGAAGATGCGCGCCGCCGACCCCACGTTCGAGAGCATGCTCAAGGCCGCGGGCGCCTCGGTGATCAACATCGCCTCCAACGAGATCTACCCGTCGCTGCAGTCGGGCGTGCTCACCTCGACCCTCACCTCGGCCGAGACGTTCGTGAGCATGCGCATCTACGAGCAGACGAAGTTCGCCACCGTCGGCGGCGACTACACGCTGTGGTGGCTGCTCCAGCCGCTGGTGATGTCCAAGGCGGCCTGGGACAAGCTCTCGCCCGCCCAGAGGAAGATCTTCGAGGAAGCGGCCAACAAGAGCGACGAGTTCTTCGCGGCAGGACAGCGCGAGGCGGTCAAGCGCATGGAGGAAGCCTACGTGAAGGCCGGCGCCAAGGTGCGCGCCCTCACCAAGGCCGAGTTCGATGCCTGGATCGACCTCGCCAAGAAGACCTCCTGGCCCGAGTACAGCGCCAAGTCGGCCGACGCGAAGGAGCTCCTGGAGCTGATCGCCAAGGTCAAGTAAGGCCCGCGGGGCGGCTTCGGCCGCCCCGCCTTCCCCGGAATTCCTCCCGGTGGCCCGACGGCCGCCCGAAAGCCACGTGCGTCAATTCGTCCGCCTTGTCGATCGCGTGTCGGACCTCTGCGGCGTAGCCGCCGCGGCCATGCTGGTCGCCGCGATGCTCATCGTCGTCTGGATGGTCGTCTATCGCGCGCTCGGCAACTCCACGTACTGGGAAATCGAGGCCGCCACCTACCTCATCGTGGGCACCGTCCTCATCGGCTCGCCCTATTGCCTCAAGACTCGCGGCCACATCGGCGTCGACCTCGCCTCCGAATGGCTGCCGGCGCGCGGCAAGCGGGTTCTCGCGCGCATCATCGCCGCGATGGGCCTCGCCGTCTGCCTCTACCTGGCGTGGGAGGGCCTGCAGCTCACGCTCGAGGCCTGGCACAAGAACGAGGGCTCCGGCTCGCTCTGGAACCCGCCGCGCTGGCCGCTCTTCGCGACGATGCCCATCGGGCTCGGGCTCACGGCACTGCAGTACGTGGCCGAGATGTTCCGCGAGGACCCTGCGCCGCCGGCCCGCGCCACGATCCCCGGCAAGGAGGCCCAGGCGTGAACGAGCTGCAGATCGGCCTGCTGATCCTCGTCGTGACGACGGCGGTGCTGTTTTCGGGCTTCCCGATCGCGTGGGGCCTCGCCCTCGTGGCGGTCGTCTTCCTGGTGGCGTTCAAGGGCCCGGCGAGCCTTGGCGTCGTGGCCATCCAGTTCATGGACGAGCTGAACTCCTTCGCCCTGCTCACCATCCCGCTCTTCATCCTGCTGGGGGCGGCCATCGGCGTGTCGGCCGCGGGCAAGGACATCTACAACTCGCTCTACCGGTGGCTCGCGCGCGTGCCCGGCGGCCTGATCATCGCCAACATCCTCGCCTGCGGCATGTTCTCCGCGGTGTGCGGGTCGTCGCCCGCAACGGCGGCGGCGATCGGCAAGGCCGGGGTGCCGGAGATGATCCGCCGCGGGGTGCCGCCGGCGCTGGCAACCGGCGCCATCTGCGCAGGGGGCACTCTGGGCATCCTGATCCCGCCATCCATCACGCTGATCCTCTACGGGATCGCGACGGAGACCTCCATCGGCAGGCTCTTCCTGTCGGGCGTCGTCCCCGGGATCGTGCTGGTCGTCCTCTTCTCGGCCTGGGCGTGGTTCGCCACGCTCGTGGCGCGGCGCGAGCTGATCGTCGTCGACGAGCATTTCACCCTCAAGGAGAAGATGGAGGGCATGGTGCGCGTGGGCCCGTTCCTCGCCATCATCGCCGCCATCGCCTACTTCATGTACGGCGGGCTCGCCACCCCCTCGGAGATCGCGGCGATCGGTGCCTTCCTGGCGCTGATCCTGGTGATCGTGATCTACCGGACCTGGCGCATGACCGACCTGCAGCACATCTTCCGCGACACCGTGCGCGAGTCGAGCATGATCCTCATGATCATCGCGTCGGCGGCCCTGTTCTCCTACATGATGTCGCTGCTCTACGTCTCGCAGGCCTCCGCGGAGTGGCTCGTCTCCCTCGCGCTGAACAAGTGGGTGCTGCTCTTCATCCTCAACCTGTTCCTGCTGCTCATGGGCTGCTTCCTGCCGCCGGTGGCCATCATCCTCATGCTGATGCCCATCCTCACGCCGGTGCTGGAGGCCAACGGCTTCGACCTCATCTGGTTCGCGGTGCTCCTCACGATCAACCTCGAGGTGGGACTCATCACGCCGCCGGTGGGGCTGAACCTCTACGTGCTGCGGGGCGTGGCGCCCGAGGTGCCCCTGGGCGTGGTGCTGCGGGGTTCGCTACCCTACGTCTTCATCATGATCGGGTTCATGGTGCTGCTGTGCTTCGTCCCGGGCATCGCCACGTGGCTGCCCGATACCGTCATGGGGCCCGGGCACTGAGGCCCCGTACAGGGAGTTCCCCTTGGCCGACATCGACCTCAAGCGCGTCCACCACCTCGGCATGAAGGCCGCGCGCCACGCGGCCGACAAGATGGCCGCGGACCTCGGAAAGAAGTTCGGGCTCGCCGGCAGCTGGACGGGCGACACCCTGCACTTCGACCGCCCCGGCGTCTCCGGCAAGCTGGTGCTTTCCGAGAAGGACCTGCACCTCACCGTGACGCTCGGCTTCCTCCTCAAGGCCCTGCGCGGCTCCATCGAGCGTGCCGTCCACGAGGAGCTCGACACGCTCTTCTCCTCGAAGACCGCGGCCCGGCCCGCGGCGAAGAAGGCCGTCAGCCCGAAAACGGGCTCGGGTGCCCGGAAAAGAGGCGGCTGAGGATCCGCGTCTCGCGTTCCTTGATGGTGGCGAGGAACTCGTCCGCCCCGCCCATGTGGCGGAAGGCCTCGAAGCCGTGCTCCAGAAACGTCTGCAGGTCCTCGAGCCCCGCGAGCTTCGCCGGCCGGCGCATGATCTTGAGCGTCGTGTAGAACATCGGTTTCACGACCAGCCGGTCCAGCCGGCGGCCTACCTCGTCGACCAGCGCGATCTGCCTCTCGCGCTCGGCGCGGGTGCCCGCCTCCCGGTAGGCCTTGCCGTAGCCGGCTTCCGAGACCGGTCCCGGGTCGAGGCAGGCGGCGACCCGCCGGTCCAGCTCCTCCGAGAGCGCGTCCACCTCGATCGCGAGGGCGGCCGTCTCCACCGCGCCGTCGGGCAGCGTGCGCACCATGACCGGGTAGATGCGCAGCATCGCCTTGTCCCGGCCGCTGAAGTCCTTGGCGCCATAGAGGTCGTCGAGGAAGAACGCCGTCGCCCGGCCGTAGCGGGGGTCGGCCGAAAGGTCGGCGTAGGTGCGCGCAAGCCGCGCGGCCTGCCAGGCCTTCACCTCCGCCAGGCGCGGCGGGGTGTGGCCGTCGGCTTCGCGGCCGCGCATCTCGCGCAGCCGCTCCAGGTGGCGGCGCAGCGAATCGGGCGCGTTGGCGACGGGCGGGAACATGACCTCACGGTTGCCTCGGGAAGGGCCCAAAGCTATTCTAACGAGTGATTGAAACGAGCGTTTGAATCTACGTCAGCGCCCCGCCCCGGCTTCCTCCCCTTGCCCCCCGACATCGACGCCCTGTTCGCCCGCCACCGCGAAGCCTTCGCCCGCCAGCCTTTTGCACCGGCTGCCGAGCGCATCGACCTCCTCGACCGGCTCGAGGCCCTCGTCAAGGAACACGCCGGCGAGTGGTCGGAGGCGATCTCCCGCGACTTCGGCGGCCGCTCGCCGCACGAGACGCAGCTCCTCGAGATCTTCCCGTCGCTGGAGGGAATCCGCCACGCCCGGCGCCATCTCCGGCGCTGGATGGAGCCGCAGCGCCGCCCCACGAGCCTCTGGTTCCTGCCCGGACGCTCGTCCGTGGTGCCGCAGCCCCTGGGCGTGGTCGGCATCGTCGTCCCCTGGAACTACCCCCTGTACCTCGCCATCGGCCCGCTGGTGCCGGCGTTGGCGGCGGGAAACCGCGCCATGGTGAAGATGTCGGAGACCACGCCGGCGACGGGCGAGCTGCTGGCGCGCCTCGTCGAGCGGCACTTCCCCGGTGGCGAGGTCGGCGTGGTGAACGGCGGCACCGAGGTCGCGCAGGCGTTCTGCCGGCTTCCTTTCGACCACCTGCTCTTCACCGGGTCCTCGGGCGTCGGCCGGCACGTGATGCGCGCGGCGGCCGACAACCTCACCCCCGTCACCCTCGAGCTGGGCGGCAAGTCGCCTGCGATCGTGGGGCGCGGCTTCCCGGTGGCGGAAGCGGCGAGCCGGATCCTCTTCGGCAAGTGCCTCAATGCCGGGCAGACCTGCGTGGCGCCGGATTACGCGCTGGTACCCGAGGAGTCCGTCGACGCCTTCGTGGAAGGCGCGCGCGCAGCCGTCGCCTCGCTCTATCCGACGCTCGCGGCCAACCCCGACTTCACCGCCATCGTCGACGCCCGCCACCGCGAACGCCTGGCGGGCCTCCTCGCCGATGCGGTGGCCAGGGGCGCCCGCGCCATCGAAATCAACCCCGCCGGCGAGGACGTCGCCGCGGCGGGCAAGCGCGCCCCCACCCTCCTCGTGGGCGTCGACGAGGCGATGGCGGTGATGCGCGAGGAGATCTTCGGCCCCCTGCTTCCCGTCATCCCCTACCGCCGCCTCGAGGACGCAATGGCCTTCGTGAACGCACGGCCCCGCCCGCTCGCCCTGTACGTGTTCGAGCACGATGGCGACGCAGTGGAGCGCGTGATCGCCGGCACCGTCTCGGGCGGGGTCACGGTGAACGAGACGATCCTGCACATCGCGCAGGAGGACCTGCCTTTCGGCGGCGTGGGCGCCTCGGGGATGGGCCAGTACCACGGCCGCGAGGGGTTCGACACGTTCTCGAAGCGCAAGGCCGTCTTCCGGCAGTCGCGCGTCAATGGCCTGAAGCTATTCCGGGCGCCCTACGGCAAGCGCTTCGAAAGCCTCGTGCGCCTGCTCCTGCGCTAGGGCGAGATGCTCACCCGGCGCCAGTTCCTCAAGGTCGGCCTCGCCTCCGGCGCCGTCCTGGCCGGTGCCGGATGGCTCGCGCTTCGAAAGGGAGGCGCGCCCGCGCCCGGCTTCCAGTGGCTGGACAAGCGCGCGGCCGCCATCGTCACGGCCCTGGTTCCCGTCGTCCTCGAGGATGCGCTGCCCGCGGACGGCCCGGCGCGAAAGGAGGCCGTGAAGGAAGTGGTCGAGGCCTTCGATCGCGCCGTCTCGGGGCTCTCCCCGGCGGTACAGGAGGAAATCGCCCAGCTCTTCGCGCTTCTCGGCCTGGCCGCGGGGCGCTTCATCGTCGCGGGCGTGCGCTCGGCCTGGCACGAAGCCACGCCGGACGAACTGCACGCCTTCCTGCGTCGCTGGCGCACCAGCCGATTCGGGCTGCTGCGCGCCGGCTACCAGGCGCTCACGCAGCTCCTTGTCGCCGCGTGGTACGGCAACCCGGCGTCCTGGGAGCGCATCGGCTATCCCGGCCCGCCGGCGCTCGACGGGAGGCGCGGATGATCGCCGACCCGCTCCGCGAAGGCATCGCGGCCGGCTGGAAGACGGTCGATGCGGCGGCGCTCGAGGGCGACCTGCGCCTGGAGGCCGACGTGGTCGTGGTCGGCAGCGGCGCCGGGGGCGGCGTGACGGCCGAGATCCTCGCGCAGGCGGGGCTCGCCGTCGTGATCGTCGAGGAAGGCCCGCTCAAGTCCTCCGCCGACTTCCGCATGCGCGAGCGCGAGGCCTATCCGCAGCTCTACCAGGAGTCGGCCGGCCGCCAGACGCGCGACAAGGCGGTCACGATCCTGCAGGGCCGTTGCGTGGGCGGGTCGACGACCGTGAACTGGACCTCGAGCTTCCGCACCCCGCCCACGACGCTCGCGCACTGGCGCGCCTCGCACGGCCTCCAGGGCATGGGCGAGGCCGACCTCGCCCCGTGGTTCGCGCGCATGGAGGAACGGCTGTCGATCGCGCCGTGGCCCGTCCCCCCGAACGAGAACAACGACATCCTTCGCCGCGGCTGCGAGAAGCTGGGCATCGCCGCCGCAGCCATCCGGCGCAACGTGAAGGGCTGCTGGAACCTGGGCTACTGCGGCATGGGATGCCCCACCAATGCGAAGCAGTCGATGCTGGTGACCACCATCCCGGCAGCCCTCGCGAAAGGCGCTGTCCTCGTGCATCGCGCGCGCCTGGACCGGCTGGTGGCCTCCGGCGACCGCATCGTCGAAGCGCAGGCACGCGGCGTGGCGGGCTCCGGATCCCCGCCGGGCGGGCACCAAATCCGCCTCGTGGCGCGCCACTTCGTCCTCGCCGCCGGCGCCGTCGGCAGCCCCGCGGTGCTGCTGCGCAGCGCCCTGCCCGATCCCGGCGAGCTCGTCGGGCGGCGCACCTTCCTGCACCCGACGGTCGTGTCGGCCGCCCTCATGCCGGCGCCGGTGAAGGGCTACGAGGGCGCGCCGCAGACCATCTACTCGGACCACTTCCTCGATGCGGTGCCCGTGGACGGGCCCATCGGCTTCAAGCTCGAGGCGCCCCCGCTGCACCCGATCCTAGCGGGCATCACGCTCCCGGGCCACGGGGCCGGGCATGCGAAGTGGATGAAGGAGTTCGCGAACCTGCAGGTCGTCATCGCGCTCCTGCGCGACGGCTTCCACCCGGATTCGCCCGGCGGCCGCGTGCGGCTGCGGGACGACGGCTCGCCGGAGCTCGACTACCCGATCGGCGCTTTCCTGCAGGACGGCCTCCGCCGCGCATACCTCGCGATGGCGGAGATCCAGTTCGCGGCGGGCGCCTCGACCGTGATGCCGCTGCACGAGGACGCCGCGCCGGTCGCGGGCTGGCCGGCGGCGAAGGCCGCCATCGCGGGCCTCTCGATGGCCCCGTTGCACCCGCGGGTCGTGAGCGCGCACGTGATGGGCGGCTGCCCGATGGGCAACGATGCGGGCCGCGCCGTCGTCGACGAGCATGGCCGCCACCACCACCTCGCGAACCTCTCGGTGCACGACGGCTCGCTTTTCCCCACGAGCATCGGCGCCAACCCGCAGCTCTCGATCTACGCGCTGGCCGCGCGGCTGGCCGAGAACCTGGCGCGGGACCTCGCGCGCCCTGCGGCCGGGAAGGCGGCTACGCCCCCTGCAGGGGCGCGTTCTTGACCTCGCGCCGAAGCACCTTGCCGACGTTCGTCTTCGGCAGCTCCTTCCAGAACTCCACGATCTTCGGCAGCTTGTAGCCCGTGAGGTGCTTCCTGCAGTGCTCGAGCACCGCTTCCCGGGTGAGGTCCGGATCCTTCTTCACCACGACGAGCCGCACCACCTCGCCGGACTTGTCGTCGGCCGAGGCCACGGCGCACACCTCGAGGACGCCCGGCATCATCGCCACCACGTCCTCCACCTCGTTGGGGTACACGTTGAAGCCGGAGACCAGGATCATGTCCTTCTTGCGGTCCACGATCTTCACGTAGCCGCGCTCGTCCATGAGGCCGATGTCGCCCGTGCGGAACGCCCCGTCGGGGAACATCACCTTGGCCGTCTCGTCGGGGCGGTTCCAGTAGCCCTTCATCACCTGCGGGCCGGCGATGCAGATTTCCCCCGATTCCCCGACCGGAAGGATGTTGCCGGCCTCGTCGCGGATGGTGACGACGGTCGAGGGCAGCGGCAGGCCCGCGAAGCCGTTGTAGCGCGCGTCCTTCACCAGCGGGTTGATGCAGGCCCCGGGGGAAGTCTCGGTGAGCCCGTAGGCCTCGACGAGTGGCGTCCGGGTCACCTCCATCCAGCGCTCGGCAACCGCGCGCTGCACGGCCATCCCGCCGCCCAGGGTCATCTTCAGCCCCGAGAAGTCCAGGTTGGCGAACCCCGGCGTGTTCATGAGCGCATTGAAGAGCGTGTTCACGCCCGTGATCGCGGTGAAGTGGTGCCTGCCCAGTTCGGCCACGAATCCCGGCATGTCGCGGGGGTTGGGGATCAGCACGTTCTTCGCGCCGATCTTCATGAAGGTGAGGCAGTTCCCGGTGAGCGCGAAGATGTGGTACATCGGCAGCGCCGTGATTACCGTCTCGCGGCCCTCCTCCAGGCCGGTCCCCACCCAGTTCGAGACCTGCATCAGGTTCGCCACGAGGTTGCCGTGGGTGAGCATCGCACCCTTCGAGACGCCGGTCGTGCCGCCGGTGTACTGCAGGAAGGCGATGTCCTCGAGCCCGATCGGGGGGGGCGCCAGGCGTTGCGACTTGCCGGCCGCGAGCGCGTCGGGGAATGTCACCCGGCCCGGCAGGCTGAACGGCGGCACCATCTTCTTCACGCGCTTCACGACGAAGTTGGCGATGAGCGACTTGGGGAAGCCCAGCATGTCGCCGATCTGGGTGGTGACGATAGTCCTGACCTTCGTGCGCGGCAGCACCTCCTCCAGCGTCTTCGCGAAGTTCTCGAGTATGACGATGGCCTCGGCGCCGGAGTCGACCAGCTGGTGCTCGAGCTCGCGGGGCGTGTACAGGGGATTGCAGTTCACGCCCACGAGCCCGGCCCGGAGCAGGCCGAAGATGGCCACCGGGTACTGCAGCAGGTTCGGCATCATCAGGGCGACGCGCGTCCCCTTGCCGAGGCCGGCCGAGTTCTGCAGCCAGCTGCCGAAGTCGGTGGAGAGCCGGTCGAGCTCCCGGTAGGTGATGGTGGCGCCCATGCACGTGAACGCCGGGAGGTCGGCATAGCGGCTGCAGCTCGACTCGAGGATGTCGCGCAGGCTCGCGTAGGCCCCCATGTCGATGTCGGCGGCCACGCCGGGCGGGTAGGACTTGATCCAGGGTCTTTCCATGCTCTCCTCTCGGCGGCCCGGGGATCGTCGTCCCCGGGTCCGGGTTCCGTCTTCGCCGCGGCCCCGGGCGGGCTCCCGGCGACGGCGGGTCAAGTCTACCTCACGCACGTCCCGGCGAAGAATAGTGTGAATCCTCTAATTCTCGCGCCTAGGATTGCACTCGTGACAACGGCTGTCCGCCCGTGGTGGGCGGGACCGAACGATCCAGGAGGAAGCCATGGCAACCCGGAAGACGAAGACCCGCGCCAAGGCGCGCATGTCCGCCGCCGACAACCAGCTCGCGCAAGCGGTCACGCAGTCGGCGCAGAAGATCTGGCTCGCGGGGCTCGGCGCGTTCGCGCGCGCCCGCACCGAGGGCGACAAGCTGTTCGACCTGCTCGTCGAGCAGGGCAAGACGATCCGCACGAAGAGCGGCAAGGCCGCCGACCACGCGATGAAATCCGTTCGCACGCAGGCCGACGCCACCCTCTCCACGGCGCAGGGCAAGTGGGACAAGCTCGAGCAGGTGTTCGAGGATCGCGTCTCGCGCTCGCTCAACCGCCTGGGCGTGCTCACCAGCAAGGACGTCGACGATCTGGCCCGCCAGGTCTCCGACCTGAACGAGAGCGTGCGCGCCCTGATGGGCGGCGCGGCGCCCGGGCGTGCCCGCAAGGCCCCTGCGAAGAAGGCCCCGGCGAAGAAGGCCGCCGCCCGCAAGACGGCGCGTCGCAAGGCGAAGTGAAACGAGGCGGGGAGGGCCATGCCCTCCCCGCGACCGGCTCCTCCTCATCCTTGTCCGCGCCCCGGCGTCTGCCGGGGACCGAAGGATGTTCAAGGCCCGCGGGAGAACCTCGCGGGCCCTTTTTTACGCCCGCGTCACCCGGTCGGCCAGCTTCACGTAGGCCTTCATCGCGTCCTCCGCCGCCATCCCCTCGAGCTTGGCCCACGCCTCGTACTTGGCCCGGTTGACGAAGTCGGTGAACCCCGGCTTCTCGCCCGCCACGTCGCCCTCGGTGGCCTGCTTGTAGTGCGCGTAGAGCTTCAGCTTGAGGTCGTTGCCGGGGTCCTTCTTCGCCTTCAGGACCGCCGCGGCCGCCGCCTCGAACTGCTTCTTCACATCCGCCATCGCGCTGCTCCTCGCCTCAATGCCCCCAAGGGGATGGTGCTAAAGTTAGCCGAAAGCGCCCGCCGGCCGCAACGGCGCGGGCATCCGGCCACGCGACGAGGAGATTCCCCCGATGCCCGAAGTCCGAAGGGAGCGCATTTCCGGCGTGGACACGGCCTGGCTGAGGATGGACCTGCCGACCAACCTCATGGTGATCGTCGGCGTGCTCATGTTCGAGGGGCGTCTCGACGTGAAGCAGGTCAGGCGCACGCTCGACCGGCGCTTCCTCGCCTTCCCGCGCTTCCGGCAGCGGGCCGTCCAGGACCCGACCGGCGCCTGGTGGGAGGACGATCCCGACTTCGACATGGACTCGCACGTCCACCAGGTGGCGCTGCCGGGCAAGGCCGGCAAGGCGGAGCTGCAGGCCTACGTGAGCGACCTCGCCTCCACGCCGCTCGACTTCTCCAAGCCCCTCTGGCAGTTCCACCTCGTCGACAACTACGAAGGCGGCAGCGCGCTGGTGATGCGCATCCACCATTGCTATGCCGACGGCATCGCGTTGGTGCAGGTGATGCTCTCGATGACCGAGAAGACGGCGCGGGCGAGCCTCGCGCTGCGGGCCGAACGCTTCGACGCGGAACGCGGCGGCGAGGCGGACTTCTGGGAGCAGATCCTGCGGCCGGTGACCGGGGCGCTGGAGAGCGCCTCCCGCGTCGGCCGCAACCTCCTCGACCAGGGCCGCGAGATCGCGGCCAACCCCGCCGCCGCGCAGGAGGCCCTCGAGGGCGTCACGCGCAAGGGGATGGACTTCGCGGGCGAACTGGCCCGCCTCGCCCTGATGGGCAGCGACTCGCCCACGCGATTCAAGGGGCGCCTGGGGGCCCGCAAGCGCGTGGCGTGGGCCACGCCGGTGCCGCTCGATGAAGTGAAGGTGATGGGCAAGGCGCTCGGCTGCTCCATCAACGACGTCCTCCTCGCGATGGCCACCGGTGCCCTTCGCGACTATCTCGCCTCCAAGGGCGACGCGGTCGACGGCCTGGGCATCCGCGCCATCGTGCCGGTGAACCTGCGCGGCAACGGGCGCGGCCGGGAGCTCGGCAACCGCTTCGGGCTGGTGTTCCTCGACCTGCCCATCGGGATAGATCATCCGCTCGAGCGGCTCTACGAGGTGCGGCGCCTGATGCAGTCCCTCAAGGGCTCCTACCAGCCCCTCATCGTCCTGGGGCTGCTGCACACCGTGGGCTACGGGCCCAGGATCCTGCAGGAGCAGGTCACTGCCCTCCTCTCGCAGAACGCCTCGGCGGTGATGACCAACGTGCCGGGACCCCAGTATCCGATCTACTTCGCCGGCCGGCGCATCGAGGAGCTCGACTTCTGGGTGCCGCAGTCGGGCGGCATCGGCCTGGGCGTGTCGATCCTTTCCTACAACGGGCGCATCCAGTTCGGGCTCATCGCGGACGCGGGGCTCGTCCCCGACCCGGACCGCATCGTCGACCGGTTCCAGGGCGAGCTCGACAAGCTCATGTGGCTCACGCTGATGTCGCCCTGGGGAGACGAGGGCGTGGAGCAGGCAGCCCCCACGCCCGCCACCCGGGCATCCACGCCGGGCGAGGCGGCCAGGGCCAGGGCCACGCAGGCAACGGGTGCGGGGCCGCGCAAGGTCCGCAAGCGCCCTAGCGCGCCCTAGTCTCCCGACCGCGGAAAAGAAACGGGCCGGCTTGCGCCGGCCCGTTTCCGTGTCTGCAGCCGGCGCGAGCCGGCCACGCACCCGCTACTTCAGGTGCTTCGAAACCAGTTTGGTCATCTCGAACATCGAGACGGTCTTCTTGCCGCCGAAGACTTCGCGAAGCTTGTCGTCCGCGTTGATGTTGCGGCGGTTGACCTTGTCCTGCAGGTTGTTCTTCTTGATGTAGGCCCACAGCTTGCTGGTCACTTCGGTGCGGGGCTGGGCGGCGGAGCCGATCACGGCGGCGAGCGCGGCGCTCGGCGTGAGGGGCTTCATGAAGGCGGCGTTGGGCTTGCGCTTGGCGGCCGGCTTCTTCGGAGCGGCCTTCTTGGCCGCGGGTTTCTTGGCGGCTACTTTCTTGGCCGCGGGCTTCTTCGCGGCGGGCTTCTTGGCCGCGGGCTTCTTCGCGGCGGGTTTCTTGGCTTTCTTCGTTGCCATTCGTGATCCTCCAATCAGATAGTGACGTTGGTTCAGCTGGATCTCGCCTGTGAGAGGCGTGACAGGCGAGAGAATGCACACGCCAAAAACCGTTTGTCAATGGAATTTCACTCTGAAAACGGCCTTTCTCCACTCTGCGTCGCCGCCGCGCAACAAGCGCGCGAAAAAATGCGCGGTCATTCGTGTTCGGCCCTCGCCGACTCGACGACCTCGTCACTGCACGTATTCGCGCCCGAGGCGCTCGAAGTGCGCCCGCGCCTCGCCCGCCAGGTAGGGCGCCACGAGCGACATCACCTGGTAGGCGCCGTTTCCCGGGTCGCGGGAGTCGCCCGCGTCCCGGTCGCCCCGCACGGACTGGAAGTTGAGCCAGTAGGTGGACACCACCAGCACGTTCACCGACAGCGCACGAACTTCGCCCGGCGTGGCCTTCATGAGGCCGCCACGCGCCAGCCCGCGGCAGAGCCCTTCCACCGCGGCGAGTTTCGCGTCGACGATGCGCCGGAAGCGCTCGCGCAACCGCCGGTTGCGGCCCACGATGTCCTCGAGGTTCCGGTACAGGAAGCGGTAGTCCCAGATCGCCTCGAACATCAGGTGCAGGTAGAGCCAGAGGTCCTCGATCGCCCCGGCGCCGCCGGAGGGCTGCGGGGGCTCGATGGAGATCCGCTCCTCGTAGCGCTCGAACAGGCGCTCGACGATCTGGTCCTTGTTGCGGAAGTGGTAGTACAGGTTGCCCGGGCTGATGTCGAGCTCGTCGGAGATCATCCCGGTGGTGACGTGCGCCTCGCCGCGGTCGTTGAAGAGGCCGAGGCTGACGGCGAGGATGCGCTCCCGCGTGCGCTGTGTGCGCACCGCGTTGCCGTCGAGGGCGGGCCGGCCGGCGGGAGCTTTCGCCATGGCCGGAGAGATTATCACGCCGGGGCGGGGTATTTCCTGGCGAGCCAGCGGCGCAGGTCGACGAGGGTCTCGCGCAGGTCGCCGGCGGACTCCGACAGCCCGGCGGCGGGCGGGGCCGCGGTGCCCGTGCCGAGCGTGATGACGCGCGTGGCGTCGCGCAGCACATCCAGGCGCAGGCCCACGCCGTGGCGGGCGAGCGCCGGCTCGAGCTCGTGGCGCCGGCGCAGCAGGTCGCGCCGGGTGCGCTGGTAGGCGTGCTCGCAGAGGCGCTTGCGGGTCGAGTAGCCGAAGATGTTGGTGAAGAAGATCTCGCTGTCGTCGGCGTCGGGCTCGAAGAGGACGACGTCGGCGTCGCGGTACTGGCCGCGGTACTTGGAGATGCCGACGGCCATGCGCGAATGGATGATGGCGCGGAAGGTCTGCGACAGCACCACGGGGAGCCCCCCCTCGACGAGGCGGCGGTGGCGGCCCTTCCCCTTCTCCGCGGCGAGGCCCGCGTCGTAGGGCACGATCGGGTTCACGCAGATCACGAGCTTCGCGCCGTCGTCCAGGGCCTCGGAGGCGTGCAGGGTCTTGCGCAGGGCCCCGTCGACGAAGCAGTGCCCGTCGATTTCCACGGGCGGGAAGAGCCCCGGCAGCGCGGCACTCGCCTGGACGGCCTGCGAGATGGGAACGTGGTCGTGCCCCGGCCGGCCGAAGCTCACGCTCTCGCCGCTGTCCAGGTCCGTGGCGACGAGGTAGAGCCGGTGCTTCAGGCGGTGGAAGTCGTCCGTGCGTCCCGGCTGGGTGAAGACGGCGGC
>JAABQW010000272.1 GCA_011391275.1 Betaproteobacteria bacterium | reverse complement strand
TTGCCCGCCTCGCCGCCGGCCCGCTCTTCGGCTACGACCGGCGCAGCATCCGCGAGCGGGCCGCCGCGCGCTTCTACGACCAGGGGCTGGCCGTTTCCCGCAGGCTCCACGCCGTCGAGCGCAATCGCCGGCTCGTGGGCGCCGTCTTCGGCTACGCGCCCGAGGGTCCGCCGGACTACGGGCTCGCCGCGGACGCCCCAGTGCCTGCGTGGGCGCCCGCGGGACGCTACGTCGTGGGACTGCACGCCTCGAGCCGCCGCGACAAGCGGTGGCCGGACGAGCGCTGGGCGGCGCTCGCGGCCCGGCTGGGGGACGAGGCGATCACCGTCGTCTATCCCGGAGGCTCGCCCGCCGAGCGTGCCGATGCCGCCCGGCTCGCCGCCGCCACGCCCGGCGCCCTGGCCGCCCCGGAAATGGGGCTTCCCGAGGCGGCGGCGTTGCTGGCGAACGCGAGCGCCGTCATAGGCGTGGACACGGGGCTCACCCACCTCGCCGTGGCCCTCGGAACCCCCGCCGTGGGCCTCTACGTGGCCACCGAACCCGGCCTGACGGGCCTGCACGGGGCGTCGGGCATCGTGAACATCGGCGGGCGGGGCGCGATGCCCACCGTCGGGCAGGTCGTCCGCGCCCTGCTTGGAGGGGCCGCGGGCGGGTGATGGCGCGGGCCGCCTACAGCTTCGTCCTTTGGCTCGCCCTGCCGCTGGTCCTGGCCCGCCTGGCCTGGCGCGCCCGGCGCCAGCCCGGCTACCTCGCGCACCTCGGCGAACGCTTCGGCGCCGCTCCCAGCCCGGCAGGCAGGCCCGTGATCTGGGTGCACGCCGTCTCGGTCGGCGAAACGCGCGCCGCCGCCCCCCTCGTCACCCTGCTTCGCCGCGAGTACCCCGGCGCGGCCGTCCTCCTCACCCACACGACCCCCACGGGAAGGGCCACCGGGCGCGAGCTCTTCGGCGACGGCGTGACGCAATCCTGGCTGCCGTGGGACCACGGCGCATTCGTGCGCCGCTTCCTCGACCGCGCCCGGCCGGACCTCGGCGTGCTGCTCGAGACGGAGATCTGGCCCAACCTGCTTGCCGAATGCCGCGCCGGGGGCGTGCCGGTGTTCCTGGTGAACGCGAGGCTATCGGCGCGCTCGGCGGCGGGCTATGCGCGCCTTCCCTCCCTCGCCCGGGAGGCGCTCGGGAACCTCGCGGGCGTGGCGGCGCAGACGACCGAGGACGCCTCCCGGCTCGAGGCCCTCGGCGCCCGCGACGTGGCGGTGACCGGGAACATCAAGTTCGACCTCGCGGTGCCCGGCGACACCGCGCAGCGCGGCCTGGCGCTTCGCGCCCTCCTCGGCAACGACCGCCGCGTCTGGGTCGTGGGCAGCACGCGCGACGGCGAGGAGGCCCTGCTCGTGGAGGCCATCGAGGCGGCACGCCCTCCCGCCGACGTGCTCGTGGTGATCGTGCCGCGCCATCCCCAGCGGTTCGAGGAAGTGGCGCAGCTCCTCGCCGCGCGCGGCCCGTTCGGGCGCCGCAGCCTGGGCCAGCCGGTTCCCGCGCAGGCCCGCTACGCGCTGGGCGACTCGATGGGGGAGATGCTCGACTACTACGCGGCGGCGGACGTGGTGTTCGTGGGCGGAAGCCTCAAGCCGTTCGGCGGCCAGAACCTGATCGAGCCCTGTGCCGTCGGGCGGCCCGTGGTTTTCGGGCCGCACACCTTCAACTTCGAGAGCGCCGCCGAGGCGGCCCTCGCCGCGGGCGCGGGGCTTCGCGCGCGGGACGCGGCGCACGCAGTGACGCTCGCGATGCAGTTGCTCGACGACGGCGCCCGGTGCGCGCAGATGGGGCGGCGCGCCGAAGGCTTCGCGAAGGCGAACCGGGGGGCGCTGGACCGCCTCGCCGCCTGGCTCGCCGGGCGCCTTCCCGCTAGCCTCGCGACAGCGCGCGGGTCGCCAGCTCCAGGTCGGCCTCCGTGAGCGTGCTCGCGGCGGCCCTGAGCCGGAACGAATTCAGGATGAAGGCGTAGCGGGCCCGCTGCAGGTCGCGCCGGGTCTGGAACACCTGCTGCTGCGCGTTCAGCACGTCGACGCTCGTGCGCACGCCCACGTCGCGGCCCAGGATCGAGGAATCGAGCTGGCTCTGCGTGGAGGCGAGCGCCTGCTCCAGGGCCCGCACGAGGGCGATGCCGTTGGTGACGGCGAGGAAGTTCTGCCGGACCGACTGCGCAACCGTGCGCTCGGTGTTCTCGAGGTCCTGCTGCGCCCGGTCGCGCAGCGCGAGTGCTTCGCGCACGCGCGACTGCGTCGCCCCGCCGGCGAAGAGCGGCACCGAAAGGACGAGCCCCACCTGGGCGTTCTTCGAGGTGATGGAAGACCCGGTGAACACCTCCCCCAGGGAACTCGCCGGGTTGCGGTTGTAGTTGTAGCTGGCGCTCAGGTCGACCGTCGGGTAGTGCCCGGCCTGCGCGCGATCGACCTCCTTGACGGCGATCTCGTAGGCGGCCTTCGCCACGAGGACCGCGAGGCTCGACTCGCTGGCGGACTTCACCCATTCGTCGATGCTGTCGGGCCTGGGCCGCTGTAGCTCCAGCCGGTCGCCCAGGGGCTTGAGCGCGTCGGGAAACTTGCCGATCAGCTGCTGCAGGGCCCGCTTCTTCACCTCGAGGTCGTTCGCGTCGAGGACTTCCGTGGCGACGGCCTGGTCGTAGCGCGCCTGCGCCTCCAGGGTGTCGACGATCGTCGCCGTGCCGACCTCGAAATTGCGCTTCGCCTGCGCGAGCTGCTCCGAGATGGCGCGCTTCTGGGCGTCGGAGAGCGCGACGTTGTCCTGGGCCTGCAGCACGTCGAAGTAGGCCTGCGCGACCCGCAGGATCAGGTCCTGGCCCGCAGTCGTGAGCGCCGCCTCGGCCTGCACCACCTGCTTCTCCGCCTGCGAGATCGCGATCCAGTTCTGCATCCGGAAGACCGGCTGGGACAGCGTCACGTTGAAGCCGCGCGTGGAGTAGTCGAGGTCCTCCGCGCCGTCGCGCTCGTTGTAGTTCCGGTAGGCGCCGGCAGAGCCCGTGACGAAGGGCAGGTAGCCCGCGCGCGCCTGCGGCAGCCGCTCGACGCTCGCCTGGTACTGCGCGCGCGCCGCCTGGAACACCGGGTCGCTCGTGAGGGCGTCGCGGTAGACGCCGAGGAGGTCGGCGCCCTGGGCCGACAGAGCGAGGCCCGAGGCGGCGAGGAGGAGTACGAGGCGTTTGCGGTTCATGGTGGGTCTTTCGGTTCGTTGTTCGATCGGCGTTTGACGCGGCGCGGGGGCGTTCCGGATTCCGGCCGACCCGGGACTCAGTACACGGCCATGGCGGGGTCCACCGTGCGCGCCCAGGCGTCGATGCCCCCGCTCAGGTTCACCACGTCCGCGAAGCCGCAATGCTCCAGGTAGGACGCGGCGCGCAGGCTGCGCACGCCGTGGTGGCAGATCACCACCGTCGTCCGGCCGGGATCGAGCTCGCCCAGCCGCGCCGGCAGTTGCGACAGCGGGATGAGTCGGGAGCCCTTTATGCGGCAGACCTCGAATTCCCAGGGCTCGCGCACGTCGAGGAGCGACACGGGCCCGGGCGCGGCCGCCAGCCAGGAGTCCAGATCCGGGGCCTGGAGGTGGCGCATCAGAAGCGGAACCGCGAAGGCGACTGTGCATTCGCCAGCGGCGCCAGGAGCGTCTCGAAGACCTCCGTGCGGCGCAGGGCCCCGCCCGCGACGCGCTCGACGAGCACGGCCTTCATCACCGGCGCGTCGCCCACGACCGCGAACAGGCGGCCGCCCGGGTTGAGCCGGTCCAGGAAGGCCTGCGGCAGCTCCGGCGTGGAGCCGGTGAGGACGATGATGTCGTAGCCCGATTCCCCGAGCGGCGCGCGGGCGCTGTCGCCCCGGAGCAGCGTCACGTTGCCGATTCCCGATCGCTCGAGGTTCGCCCTCGCGCCGGCGTGCAGGTCCTCGTGGATCTCGGCGCTCGTCACGTGCCTCGCCTGCCGCGCCAGCAGCGCGGTGAGGTACCCGGACCCCGTTCCCACCTCGTACACCGACTCCTCCCGACGCACCGCGAGCTCCTGCAGGATCCGCGCCTCGACCTTCGGCTGCATCATCGCCTCGCCGTGGCCGATGGGAATCTCCATGTCGGCGAAGGCGAGCGAGGCGTGCGGCGCGGGCACGAACAGCTCGCGCTTCACCTCGAAGAGCAGCCCCAGGACACCGGGGTCGAGGACTTCCCACGGCCGGATCTGCTGCTCGACCATGTTGAAGCGCGCTTGTTCGAAGTTCATGGTACCGGAGGCGGTGGGGTGGAAAAAAGTCGAATTGTATCAAAGCGAAACAGCGCCTTGCGTCCGGGGGCTCAATCGAGGGTCTCGCGGTAGCGCGCCATCGCCACCGCGCCGGCCGCCAGCAGGAAGGCGGCGAGGGCAGCCACCTCGAGGGCGATGTCGTCCCACTGGTTCCCCTTGAGCATGATGCCCCGCACGATCCTCAGGAAATGCGTGAGCGGAAGGACCTCCCCGATGGCCTGCGCCCAGCCCGGCATGCCCCGGAACGGGAACATGAACCCGGAGAGCAGCATGGAGGGCAGGAAGAAGAAGAACGTCATCTGCATCGCCTGCAGCTGGTTGCGCGCGAGCGTGGAAAAGGTGAAGCCCACGGCGAGGTTGGCGGCGATGAAGAGCACCAGGATCGAGGACAGGAGGGCGAGGCTGCCGACCATCGGCACCTGGAAGAGGAGCTGCGAGGCGACGAGGATCACCACGACCTGGACGTACCCGATGAGGATGTAGGGAACGATCTTGCCCGCCATCACCTCGAAGGGGCGCACGGGCGTGGCGAGCAGGTTCTCCATCGTGCCGCGCTCGCGCTCCCGCGTCATGGCGAGTGCGGTCATCATGATCATCGTCATGGTCAGCACGACGCCCATGAGCCCCGGCACGATGTTGTAGGCCGTGATGCCCTCGGGATTGTAGCGGCGGTGCACGCGCAGCTCGAAGGCGGGGGCGGGCGAGCGCAGGCCCGCCAGCGATCCCGCAAGGTCGCGATCGAGAGCCGAGTAGTTGAGGGCCTGGATCGCCGAAAGCGCATTGCCCGTGGCAGCCGGGTCCGACGCGTCGGCCTCCACGAGCACCACCGGGCGCTCGCCGCGCGCGATCTTCCTCGAGAAGTCCGCCGGCACGTGGAGGACGAACTGGACGTCTCCTTCGGCCATGAGCGCCTCCGCCCCGGCCGCGGTCGAAGGCTGGGCGACCACCCGGAAGTACCCGCTCGCCTCGAGCGAGCGCACGAGCGAGCGCGAGAACGGACTCGCCTCGGCCGCGACGACCGCCATGGGCAGGCTCTTCGGGTCCATGTTGATCGCGAAGCCGAAGAGCACCAGCTGCATGACCGGCATTCCGATCATCATCGCGAAGGTGAGCCGGTCCCGGCGGACCTGGACGAATTCCTTCACGACGATGGCGGCGAAGCGGCTCCACGCGAACACGGCTATCAGCCCTCCGCCCGGCCGGCCACGGTGACGGGCTCGGGCGCGCGCCGCATGAGGTGGATGAAGACGTCCTCGAGGCCCGGGTCGACGGAGGTCGCGCGCAGCCCGCGCCGGGCCGCCGCCGCCGAGACGCTCGCCGCAAGCGTTGCGGCGTCGGTGCCGCTCACGTGGAGCCGCGCGCCGAACGGGACGATCATGTCCGCCCCCGGCGCCCCGCGAAGCTCCGCGGCGACGGCCGCAAGATCCTCTCCCTCGATCGCCCACGTGTGGAGCTTCGCGCCCGCCACGACCTGCGCGGCCGTGCCGCTCGCGAGGAGCTTGCCGTAGGCGATGTAGGCGAGCGCATGGCACCGCTCGGCCTCGTCCATGTAGTGGGTGCTCACGAGCACGGTCATGCCCTCGTGGGCCAGCTGGTGGAGGTGCTCCCAGAATTCGCGGCGCGCACCGGGATCGACGCCCGCCGTGGGTTCGTCCAGGAGCAGCAGCCGCGGGTCGTGCAGCAGGCAGGCGGCGAGTGCCAGGCGCTGCTTCCATCCCCCGGAGAGCGTGCCGGCTAGCTGGCCGCGGCGCTTGCCGAGACCGAGGCGCTCGAGCGCCTCGTCGACCCTGCGGCGGCGGTCGGCCAGCCCGTAGATTCGCCCGATGAACTCGAGGTTCTCCGCAATCGACAGGTCCTCGTAGAGGCTGAAGCGCTGCGTCATGTAGCCGACCTCGCGCTTGATCCGCGCCGACTCGCGCAGGATGTCGAACCCGAGGCACGTGCCGCTGCCGCCGTCGGGGGTGAGGAGGCCGCAGAGCATGCGGATCGTCGTGGTCTTGCCGCTGCCGTTGGGTCCCAGGAAGCCGTAGATCTCGCCCTGGCGCACCTGGAGCCCGAAGCGGTCGACAACCACCTTGCCGTCGAAGCGCTTGGTGAGACCTTCGACGTCGATGGCGAGGGCGGCTTCGGCCATGGCGGGGCGACCTACGGAAGCACGACGTCGAGGGGCTGGCCGGGCTTCAGGCGGGTCGCGTCCGCGGCCGCCGGCCGGGCCTCGACCAGGAACACGAGCTTCGCGCGGCTCTCCTTGCTGTAGATGACCGGCGGGGTGTACTCGGCCTGCGGCGCGATCCAGGTGATCGTCGCGCGGATGGGCGCGCCGCAGCCGTCGCAGCGCAGCTCGACCGGCTGGCCGACCCTCACGGCGCCCAGCCCCGTCTCGGGCACGTAGAAGCGGGCCTTGAGATTCTCGGGCGGCAGCAGGGAGACGACCGGCTGGCCGGCGCCCACCCATTCGCCGCGCACGAAGAGCGTGTCCGCCACCACCCCCGCCACCGCCGATACGGCAGTCCTCTGCTTCAGGCGCCAGTCGGCCTGGTCGAGCGCGGCTTTCGCGGCCGAGGCCTGCGCCTGCGCCGCGCGGATCTCGTCGGGGCGCGCCGCCAGGTGGGCCGTCGCGACCTGCGCCTTCAGCTCGTCGACCCGCCCCCGGTCGCGGGCCATGGCCGATCGCGCCTCCTCGAGCTGCTGGCGCGTCGCGAATCCCTTCGCGAGGAGGTCCTCCTGGCGCTTCAGCTCGGCCGTCGAGAAGGCAAGGGCCGCCTGCGCCTGCGCAAGCTGCGCGCGCACCGCCTCGATCTCCGACGGGCGCCGCCCCTTGCGCAGGTTCTCCAGCTGCGCCTGGGCGTTCGCCAGGCGGTCCTCGGCCTCGCGACGCGCGGCCGACTCGTTCTCGGCCTCGAGCGCGAAGAGCGGCGCGCCCGCCTCCACGCGGCCCCCGCGCTGCACGTCGAGGCGCACGAGCGTCCCCGCGAAGGGCGCGCCCACGCGCACGTATTCGCCCTCGGCGTATCCCTGCAGCGCGTTGTTGTTCGGCGAGTCGCAGCCGGCGACGGCAAGCGCGATCACGATCGTGGCGGCAGTCTTCACGGTGTTCCTCCCCTGCGCTTGCTTCTCGCGACGAGCGCGGCGAGCGCGAGATCGATGCGCTCGTCGAGCGCCCGCTCGGTGAGCAGGTCCGCCCGGAGCCCTTCCGCGAACGCCGGATCCAGCGCGCCGCTGTCGGCGATCGAGCCGCCGACCAGGATCGGCAGGACGAGCGCGCCTGCGCAAAAGGCGACCGCCTGCGTGGCCGCCATCGGCCTGAGCTCCCCCGCGCCCTGCCCGGCGGTGACGAGCATCAGCAGCACGCCGAGGTGACGGGGAAAATTGTCCTTCAGGAATTCGCGGGCGATCGCGTCGCCCCCCAGGGCATCGGCCAGGATGCGCGCGATCAGGGCACGATTGTCCTGCACGAAGCGCCCCAGGGTGCGCAGGGCCGCGCGCAGGTTCGCGGTGGCGGTCGCCTCCTTCGCGATGCCGAGCGTGAGCCGCGAGAACATCTCCTCGTAGGCGCTCTGCATGACCGCGCGAAGGAAAGCCTCGCGCGTGCGGAAGTGGTAGTGGAACATGCCGATGTTCACGCCCGCGGCTTCCGAGACCTGGCGGACGGTGAGGCCCGAGCATCCGAGGACGGGAAGCAGTTCCCGGCCGGCGGCGACGAGGGCGCGATCGAGGTGGCGTGAAGGGCGGGGCACGGCGTATCCGGGTCAGGTCCGGGAATTACTGTACGATCGACCAGTTACACAGTCAAGGGGCTTCCGGGTCCCTTGCCGGCACCGTTGCCTCCGGTCATTTGCGCCGCCCCGCCCGTTCCGGTAGCGTTGGCAGTCCGAACGCAGGGGTCCGGGCGGTTGCCCGGTGAGAGAGTCCCTTTGAACCTGACCCGGGTCATGCCGGCGTAGGGAGCGTGGGCCAAGCGCCGCCCGCTCCGTCGCCGCTCCCGATGGAGCCTTAATGAACGCCAATCCGAAATTCATCGCCGCGTCGGCCCAGGTCGACGAGGCGGCCATCCAGCCCCTGCCGCGCTCGCGCAAGGTGTACGTCGAGGGGTCCCGCCCGGACCTGCGCGTGCCGATGCGCGAGATCTCGCAGTCGGACACGCCCGCCTCCTTCGGCGCCGAGAGGAACCCGCCGGCTTACGTGTACGACACGAGCGGGCCGTACACCGACCCCGCCGCACGCATCGACATCCGCTCCGGACTGCCGCCGCTTCGCGACCGGTGGATCGAGGAGCGCGGCGACACCGAGCGCCTCGACGGCCCGACCTCGCGCTACGGCCTCGAGCGGCTCGCCGACCCGAAGCTCGCCGAGCTGCGCTTCGACCTGAAGCGCCTGCCCCGGCGCGCGCGCGCCGGCGCCCGCGTGACCCAGATGCACTACGCCCGCCGCGGCCTCGTGACCCCCGAAATGGAGTACGTCGCCATCCGCGAGAACGGGCGCCGCCGCGAGTACCTGGAGGAGCTTCGGGCTGCCGGCCCCACCGGGGCGCGGATGGCGGAGCTCATGGGGCGCCAGCATCCGGGGCAGTCCTTCGGGGCGTCGATCCCGCGCGAGGTCACGCCCGGGTTCGTGCGCGACGAGGTGGCGCGCGGCCGCGCCATCATCCCGGCGAACGTGAACCACCCGGAGATCGAGCCGATGGCGATCGGGCGCAACTTCCTGGTCAAGATCAACGCGAACATCGGCAACTCGGCGCTCGGCTCCTCCATCGCGGAGGAGGTCGACAAGATGACCTGGGCCATCCGCTGGGGCGGCGACACGGTGATGGACCTCTCCACCGGCAAGCACATCCACGAGACTCGCGAGTGGATCATCCGCAACTCCCCGGTGCCGATCGGCACCGTCCCCATCTACCAGGCCCTGGAGAAGGTGGACGGCCGGGCCGAGGAGCTCACCTGGGAGATCTTCCGCGACACGCTCGTCGAGCAGGCCGAGCAGGGCGTGGACTACTTCACGATCCACGCGGGGGTGCGCCTGCCGTTCATCCCGATGACCGCGAACCGCATGACGGGCATCGTCTCGCGCGGCGGCTCGATCATGGCCAAGTGGTGCCTCTCCCACCACAAGGAGAGCTTCCTCTACGAGCGCTTCGAGGACATCTGCGAGATCATGGCCGCGTACGACGTGTCGTTCTCGCTGGGCGACGGGCTGCGCCCCGGCTCGATCTACGACGCCAACGACGAGGCGCAGCTTGCGGAGCTCAGGACGCTGGGCGAGCTGACGACGACCGCCTGGAAGCACGACTGCCAGGTGATGATCGAGGGTCCGGGGCACGTCCCCATGCAGCTCATCAAGGAAAACATGGACCTCGAGCTCGAGCAGTGCCACGAGGCCCCTTTCTACACGCTGGGGCCCCTCACGACGGACATCGCGCCCGGCTACGACCACATCACCAGCGGCATCGGCGCCGCGCAGATCGGCTGGTACGGCACCGCGATGCTCTGCTACGTGACGCCCAAGGAGCACCTGGGGCTGCCGGACAAGGACGACGTGAAGGACGGCATCATCACCTACAAGATCGCCGCCCACGCCGCCGACCTCGCCAAGGGGCACCCGGGCGCGCAGATCCGCGACAACGCGCTCTCCAAGGCACGGTTCGAGTTCCGCTGGGAAGACCAGTTCAACCTGGGCCTCGACCCGGACAAGGCCAAGCAGTTCCACGACGAGACGCTGCCGCAGGAGGGGGCGAAGCTCGCGCACTTCTGCTCGATGTGCGGGCCGCATTTCTGCTCGATGAAGATCACGCAGGACGTGCGCGAGTTCGCCGCGAAGCACGGCGTGTCCGACGAGGAAGCGCTCGCCAGGGGGATGGAGGTGAAGGCTGTCGAGTTCGTGAAGAAGGGCGGCGAGCTCTACTCCAAGGCCTGAGGAGGCATGTGCGCGGGGGCGCCGGGTGCGCGGGGCGGTCTCGCGTCGGTGCTAGACTCGCGGCGATGGAAATCGCCCCGCTCCTGAACGCGCTCGTCCTGGGCGTGGTGGAAGGCCTCACGGAATTCCTCCCGATCTCCTCCACGGGCCACCTCATCATCGCCTCCGACCTCCTCGGCGTGAACGACGAGAAGGGCAAGGTCTTCGACATCGTGATCCAGCTCGGCGCCATTCTCGCCGTCTGCTGGGAGTACCGGGCCCGGTTCGCCCGGGCCTTCTCCGGCATCGGGAGCGACCCGGTGCAGCAGCGGTTCGCGGCCAACCTCGCGGTGGCATTCCTGCCCGCGGCCCTCGTCGGCCTCGCCTTCCAGCGCGAGATCAAGGCCTACCTGTTCAACCCGGTGAGTGTCGCGATCGCGCTCGTCGCGGGAGGCGTCGCGATCTTCGCCATCGAGCGCTGGTACGCGCGCCACGGGGCGCCGCGCATCTCCTCGGTGGACGAGATCCGCTGGCCGGACGCCCTCAAGGTCGGCCTCGCCCAGTGCCTCTCGCTGGTCCCCGGCACCTCGCGCTCGGGCGCGACGATCATGGGCGGGATGCTCTTCGGCCTCTCGCGCCAGGCCGCGACCGAGTTCTCGTTCTTCCTCGCCGTGCCGATCATGTTCGCGGCCACGGGCTACCAGGTCGTGAAATACCGGCACCTCTTCGAGGCGGCCGACCTGGGGCCGTTCGCCGTGGGCTTCGCGGTGAGCTTCGTCGCCGCGCTCGCGGCCGTGCGCGGACTGATCCGCTACGTCGCGAACCACGACTTCAGGGCGTTCGCCTGGTACCGGCTCGCGCTGGGCGCGGCGGTCCTCGCGTACTTCGGCTAGGCCTCGGCCGGCGCGGCCGGCTTCCCGGCGACGGCCCGCCCCGTGTAGCGCGCGATGAGGGCGAGGAGCTGGTCCTCCTGGTACGGCTTGCCCATGTACTCGTTCACGCCGAGCTCGATGGCCCGGGCGCGGTGCTTGTCGGCCGTGCGCGAGGTGATCATGATGATCGGGATGGGCCGGGTGGCCTCGTCGACGCGGACGTTGCGCGCGAACTCGAACCCGTCCATGCGCGGCATCTCGACGTCGAGGAGGATCACCGCCGGGCGCACGTCCTGGAGTTGCTGCAGCGCGTCCACGCCGTCCTTCGCCGTGATGAACTCGTAGCCCTCGCGCGCGAGCATCCGGCTGGTGATCTTGCGCACCGTGAGCGAGTCGTCGACCACCATCACGAGGGGCGCCGCCTTGCGGACCTCGGGCACCGGCGCCTGCGGCACCATTTCCGGTACCTTGGCGGTGACGGCCTCCGCCCCGCCGTAGACGAGGTTCACCGGGTTCAGGATGAGCACGACCTGCCCGTTGCCCAGCACCGTGGCGCCGGCGATGCCGGCGAGGCGGGCGAGCTGCGGGCCGATGGTCTTCACCACGATTTCCCGGTTGCCGATGATCTCGTCGACCCGGATCGCGGCGCGCTGCAGGCCGCTCTTGAGCAGCAGCACGGGAATCTGCCGCGGGGGAACCGGGGTGTCGGGTTCGCCCAGGAGCGTCGTGAGCGAACGCAGCGGGTAGCGGTTGTCCTTCCACAGCACCTCGCCCCGCGAGACGGATTCGGCGTAGTTGGGTCCCTTGTACTCCTGGACCTGGTCGATCATCACCGAGGGCACGGCGAACAGCCGGTCGCCCGCCCGCAGCATCACCGCCTGCGTGACCGCCAGGGTGAGGGGAAGCGAGATGGTGAAGGTCGTGCCGCGGCCCGGCTGGGTGGAAAGCTCCACCCGGCCGCCCAGCGACGTGATCTCGCTCTTCACGATGTCCATGCCGACGCCCCGGCCGGCCACCTGCGTGACTTCCTTCGCGGTCGTGAAGCCCGGCCAGAAGATGAACTGGGCGAGCGCCTCGCCGGGAAGCTCGTCGCCGGGCCCCATCATCCCCATCTCCACGGCTCGCTCGCGGATGCCGGCGAGGTCGAGGCCGCGGCCGTCGTCGGCGACGGTGAGGACGACCTCGTTGCCCCGCTGCACGGCGTCGATCACGATCTCGCCGATCTCGGGCTTGCCTGCCGCGACGCGCTCCTGCGGCGTCTCGATGCCGTGCGCGACGGCGTTCCTCAGCAGGTGCTCGAACGGGGCGGTGATCTTCTCCAGAACGGAGCGGTCGAGCTCGACGCGGATGCCCTTGAGCTCCAGGTTCGCCTTCCGGTTCACGTCCTTGGCCGTCTGCCGGACGACGCGGTAGAAGCGGTCGGCCAGGTTGCCCAGCGGTACGAGGCGCACGCCCATCAGGCCCTGCTGCAGTTCGCGGTTCAGGCGCGCCTGCTGGAGGATCGCGAGCTCCGTCTCGTCGATGTTCTTCTGCAGGCCCTGCTGGAGGGTGATCACGTCGCCCAGCGACTCCGCGAGGAAGCGCGTGAGCTCCTGCATGCGCGTGAAGCGGTCGAACTCCAGCGGGTCGAAGTTGGCGCCGTGCTCTTCCTGCTCCTTGAGCCGGCTCTGCATCTGGCCCTCGGAGGCGATCTCGATCTCGCGAAGCTGGACGCGCATCCGCGAGACGTTCTCCGCGAGGTCCGACAGCGCCCGCCGGAACGCCGCCATCTCGCCCTCGATCCGCGAGCGCGCGATGGAAAGCTCGCCCGCCTCGTTCACGAACTGGTCGACCAGGTCGGCGTTCACCCGCAGCAGTGCCGCGCGCACCTCGCGCAACTCGGGGGGCAGGCCCTGCTGCCGGGCCATCGTCTCCGCCGCCGCCGCGATCACGGCCAGCGGCGTCGGCTTGTCCTTCTGCTGCTCGAACACCGCCGACACCGGGACCTCGACGGGCACGATGTCCTGCACGTCCTCGCCCCGGGAAAGCCGTTCCAGCGCGACCGAGAACCGGTCGATGCGATCCTCGGCCTCCTCGAACTCCTTCTCCGCCGGGCGGGCCTGCGCCCCCATGTCCACCACGCGCGTCTCGAGCACGTGCGCGAGCTCGCCCAGGCGCATGAGGCCCGTCATTCGCGCGCTGCCCTTGAGGGTATGCAGGTGACGCCGCAGGTCGATGGCCGGCTCGGCGTCGGACGGGTTCGCCTTCCAGCGCCTCAGGCCGTCGCTGATCGCCGGAACGAGCTCCCGCGCCTCCTCGAGGAAGATGGGCAGGAGGTCGCGGTCGACGTCGTCCTTGATCTTGCGCTGGTCCTTGCCCGCCTCGAACGGTCGCGGTGCCTCCTCCGCCTTCCCTGCCTCCCCTTCGGGAGGCGCCACGGCCTCCGGAACAGCCGCCGGCTCGGCGGCCTGCTGCGGCACCGGCCGGACGTCGACCGGCTCGGGCGCGGCCGGTGCGGGCGCGGCTGGCGCGGACTCGACCTGCGCCGGTGCCGGGGAAAGCGGCTCCACGGGGACCGCCCCCGTCGCGGCGAGATCCGGCACCGCCGGCGCCTCGTGCTTCAGGCCCGGCATGCGGATATGGGTACCCTCACCCGTCCGGCGCGATTCCTGCAGGCCCTCGCGAAGCGCCTTCAGGTCGTCGACGAGGTCGTCGCGGCCGAGCGGGAGCGCGCGGCCCGCAATGGAGCGCACCATCGAAACCACCCCGTCGACGGCGCGGCGCGTGGTGGCGATCCGCTCCTGCGTGAACTCGGGCGGGTAGTCGATCGCGTCGGCAAGCCACTTCTCGAGGGCGTGCGCGACGTCCGCGAGCACGCTGAACCCGGTCGTCCGCGAGCTGCTGGTGAGCGTGTGCGCCGCGCGCATGAACTCGTGGCTCACCGGATACATGGGGTCGGCCTCGATCGACGACATCTCGCGCTCGAGCGTGGCGGCGTGCTGCTCCGCCTCGCCGACATAGATGGAGAAGAGCGCGGACGACACCGAGACGTTGCCGACGACGACATCGGCCTCCTCCTCGGCCGCCGCCTCTCCCGTCGCCTCCGCGGAACCCGTCGCCAAGGCGAAGGCGGCGAAGTCGAACTCCTCCGGGGCCGGCTCCGCGGGCTGCGCGGCAGGCGGCTCGGCGGGCAGGAGATCGAGGGACTCGAAGCTGAGCCCTGCGGGGGCGGCCACCTCCCCGGGTCGTGCGGGCTGCGGCACGGCGGGCGCTTCGGCCTGCGCGACCGGCGGTTGCTCCTCGGGCACCGGCGCAAGGGGCGCCACGGGCACTGCCGCCTCGCCGCTCTTCAGGAGCTCGGCGCGGCGCGCGATCTCCGAGCCGTCGATCGCCGCGTCGGAGCCCGCCTTGAGGCTCTCGATCCAGCCCGAGAACGACTTCTGCGCGAGCTCAACGAACCCGAGCAGCCCCGGCGTGGCCGGCTTCTCGTCCTTGAGCCACTTGTTCAGAACCTGCTCGCACTGCCACGAGACCTCGCCCAGGTCGGTCAGGCCCACCATGCGGCCGCTGCCCTTCAGGGTATGGAAGCCGCGGCGGATCGTCGTGAGCGACTCGCGGTCGTGGGGGGCGTCGCGGCAGGTCGCCAGGTTGTCGGAGATAGTGGCGGCGACGTCCGTCGCCTCCTCGAGGAAGATCTCGAGGAGCTCGCGGTCGATCTCCGCGCCGGGCGCGTCGACGAGCTGCACCACCTGGGCCGGCGGGGATTCCGGCGGCTTCTCCGGCGCGATCTCCTGGATCGCCTGGTACACCCCGGTCTGCGACTCGCCGGTAGCCGCCTGGAGCGCCGCCAGCACCTCGTCGCTCTGCCGGGCCACCTCGGCATCCGCGATGACGACGGCGTCGCGCTTCAGGTCATCGACGGCGCGCTCGAGCTTCTCCTTCGCCCCTGCGCCGGGCTCCTCCTTCCAGTCGTCGTAGAGGGCCTGCACCTTCTGCTTCTGCACGTCGAGGTCGAGCGGCGAGACGGTGCCCGTCTTGCGCAGCGACTCCTCCAGCACCTTCTCGGCGGAAGGCGCCAGGCCGAAGCGCACCAGCGCCGGCTGGAGAACCTCCGCCGGCCGCGCCGCGCCCTGCTGGATGGCCGTGATGTAGAGCCCCAGCGCGGAAAGCCCGTCGGCCACCATCTCGGCCGCCTCGCCCGTGCCGTCGAGCGTGCCCTCGGCGAATTGCTGCACGCGCGCGGCCACGGCGGCGTTGAGTCCGGCCGCGGCGTCCAGCTCCATGATCATCAGGGCGCCCTGCACCTGGGCGAACTGCGCCGGCAACCCGTTGAGCTCGCCGCGGCGCGCGGCGTCGCGGAAGAATGCGTCCAGGGCCTGCTCGATCCCCTGGAGGTTCACCTGGACTTCCTGGCCGACCTGGAACACCAGGAGCTTCTCCTGGGCGCGGCGCGTCATCTCGTCGAGGATGCCGCCCTCGATCGTGTCCATCGGCGGCACGGCCTCGCCGGCCATGGCCGCCTTCAGGCGCTCCGAGACCGTCTTCGCCTGGCGCTCGAAGTCGGCGCCGAGCCGGAAGTAGTTGTCGAGCGCGGATTCGATGAAGAGGAGCGCCGTCGCGACTTCCAGGGCCTGGGACTCGGAGGGCGGGATGGCACGCGCCTTGAGCATCGGCGCGACGTCGGCCAGCTTCACGAACACGTGCTCCAGGTCACGGCGCGGCAGCCGGGCGGCCCGTTCTGCCAGGGCCAGCGCCTGCTTGCCGAACGGCTCCAGGGCGGCCCGGTTGCCCGAGGTGTACTTGAGCCAGGTGTCCTTCTGCTGGGCAGTGAGCTCGCGAAGCTCGCGCACGACCGAGGACACCGCCTCGTCGGGCGCCTCCCCCAGCGACGCCGGGGGTGCCGCGAGGAGCTCGTCGAGGCGGTAGGCCGACTTCAGCTCCGCGACGCGGGGGCTGACGGAGCGGCTGCGGCCCACCTGGAGGAGCAGGTCGCGGAAGAGCCGCTCGGGCACCTTCGCGGACCCGTCGATCAGCTGCTTCACCTGCTGGTCGACCTTGGCGAGCAGCGGCTTGGCCGCCGGGTCGAGGGCGAGGCCCTCCATCGCGAGCGCATCGAAGAATCCGGCCGCCGCGCACCAGAACGGGCGGTTGGGCGTGGATGACTCGAGCGACTCGATGGATGCGATAGCCGCCTGCATCTGGCGGAATGCGTCCAGCGGCTCCGCCGCGCGCAGGGCCTTCAGCAGTCCCTGCTGGTACTGGGCGCGCTGGTGCTGGAGCGCCTTCGCGCGCACCGCGTCATCCATGGCCTCTGGAGGGTGCGCCGGCGCGGGCAGCTCGACGGCGAGGTCGGGATGGAAGAGATCGCCTTCCGCGGCATCCGAGGCCCCGCGCGACCGGTTGAGCTCGAGGTAAGCCGGCAGCAGGAACATCGGACGGTCGGGCTCGCCCGTCATCAGGGCATCGAGGTAGGCCGACAGCCGCGCGATCGCCCGCTTTGCGGCCGGCACCCGGCTCGCGACCTCGCGGGCCTCGCAGGTCTCGATGGAGGACACGAGCCGCTCCAGCTCCTCGTTGAAGCGCGTGGCCGCCCCGAGCCCGACCATCGCCAGGGCGCCTGTCGCCTGGTGCAGGTGCGTCAGGATGTACTTGACGGGAGCCCGGTCGGCCGGCGTCGCGGCGATCTTGTCGAGGTTCTCGCGCGCCTGCCCGAGCGAATGGTCGATCTCCGTCTTGACCCAGCTCAGGGGTCCGAGATCGAGGCCGGTTGCAGGGCGGGCGTTCATGGATTCCTACAGCTTGAAGCCGGCGACGGAACTCTTCAGCTCCTGGGCCACCGCGGACAGGTCGCGAATCGAGCCGGCCGTCTGCTGCGTGCCGCGCGTGGTTTGCCGCGTGATCTCGAGGATCCCCTGCATGTTCTGGGCCACCTGGTTGGTCGCCTCGGCCTGCGCGCTCGTGGAGCGCGAGATCTGGTCGATCAGCTGCGCGAGGC
>JAABQW010000271.1 GCA_011391275.1 Betaproteobacteria bacterium | reverse complement strand
GAAACTGCCGACCCCTTTTTCTGCCCCGCCCCCTTTTACTTGCACGTCAGGAGTTGAGCAGGATCTTCAGGTCCGAGGCGATCTTGTCGCCCGGCGTGCCGTACGGGAGCATCAGCCTCAGCTTGCCGCGGGTGTCGAAGACGAGCGTCTGCGCGGAGTGGTCCACGGTGTAGGACTCGGGCGTCTTGCCAGGGCGCTCGGCCGCGTAGATCTTGAAGTCCTTCGTCACCTTGGCGGTCGCCGGGGCGTCGCCGTAGAGCCCGAGGAAGGCCGGGTTGAAGGCGGGCACGTAGTTCCTCAGCAGCTCCGGGGTGTCCCGCTTCGGGTCGACGGTCACGAAGACCACCTGCACGCGCTGCCCGTCGGGCCCCAGGAGCTTCACGGCGTTGGCCATGTCGGAAAGCGTCGTCGGGCAGACGTCCGGGCAGTGCGTGTAGCCGAAGAAGAGCGCCACCGCCTTGCCGCGGAAGTCGGCCAGCGTGCGCTCCTTGCCGTTGTGGTCGGTGAGGCGGAAGTCCGGCCCCAGGTCCGACCCCGTGATGTCCACGCCGTTGAACGTCCTGGAAGACGGCATCAGCTTGTCGCACCCCGCCGTCGCGAACGCGGCGAGCGCCACGCCGATGAGATCGCGGCGCCTCATGGCCGGAACAGCAGCGGCAGGTAGTGGTCGACCATCAGCGCGGCGAAGAGGACCGCGAGGTAGAAGATGGAGTACCGGAAGGTGCGCTTCGCGAGCGAGTCGGTGTAGCTCACGTAGATGGCCACCGCGTAGACCAGGAAGACCGCGTCCAGGACCAGCGCCGCGCCCAGGTAGAAATTCCCGGCCATGCCCGTGGCGAAGGGCAGCAGCGTCGTGGCCACGAGTATCAGCGTGTAGAGCAGCAGGTGCAGCCGCGTGAAGGCCTCGCCATGGGTCACCGGGAGCATGGGGATGCCCGCGCGCTCGTACTCGCGGCGCCGGTAGAGGGCGAGCGCCCAGAAGTGCGGCGGGGTCCAGGCGAAGATGATGAGGAAGAGCAGCAGCGGCTGGTAGGTCACGTCGCCGGTGATCGCCGCCCAGCCCAGCACGGGCGGCATCGCCCCGGAGGCGCCGCCGATCACGATGTTCTGGGGCGTGGCGGGCTTGAGGATGATCGTGTACACGATCGCGTAGCCCACGAAGGTGGCGAGCGTGAGCCACATCGTGAGCGGGTTCACGGCGTGCCAGAGGATCGCGAGGCCCAGCCCGCCGACCGCGCCCGACATGAGCAGGATCTGCGCGGTCGTGATCGAGCCCATCACCGTGGGCCGCCCGCGCGTGCGCGCCATCACCGCGTCGAACTTCTGCTCGACCAGGCAGTTGAACGCCGCGGCCGCGCCCGCCACGAGCGCGATGCCGACCGTCCCGTAGACGAGGGGCACCGCGGGGGGAAGCCCCGGCGCGGCGAGGAACATGCCGATCACCGCCGTGAAGACGATGAGCGAGACGACGCGCGGCTTGGTGAGGTGCCAGAACTGGCCGAGCACGCCCGCCACGCCCTGGATCGCATGTGCCGTCATCGTGGGGTGTTCCTTTGCATGGATGCCTTAGTCCTTGCCCGCTGTTCGCCCTCTCGCGGCGGGTCGGTAATTATACCGTTCCCGCTGCCCGGCCCGCGGTATGCGGGGGTGACAATCCCAAGCTACCCGATCTGGGAGGCCTTGAGCAGCCGCTCCAGGTCCTTCTGCATGCGCCGCGGCTCCGCGTTCGCGGGGAAGCGCATCATCACGTTGCCCAGCGGGTCGACCAGGTACAGGTGCGCGCGGTCGTTCACGGGCGCGATCGGGAGCGCGGTCCCGGTGGGCGGCGTGATGGCGACCGTCCCCTCGTACGGTGCCAGCGCCTCGGCCGGGAGCGCCACCGTGTCGTCGGCCACGAGCACCCGCTCGATGCGCCCGGCGTTGCGCCCCACCATGAGGCGTACCTGCCGCATGAGCGTGAGCTTGGCCACGCAGGACCCGGGGCAGGCGCCCGAGTCCGAGGCGATCAGCACCCACTTTCCGCGCAACTCGCCGAAACGGAAGCTGCCGCCGCCGATGCGCTGGAACTGCGCGGTGGTGATCGGCGCCGGCGCGAGGAGCTCTCCGTAATTGCCGGTCGCCTCGGGACGGAAGAAGTGGTAGGTCACGAGCGAGGCCGCGATCGGCAGGGCGAAGAGGGCCATGATCACGACGAGCTTCAGGCGTGCGTTGGCGATCACGGCCGCGCCCTTCTCAGGTTGAGGCCCACCCACAGCGCGACCACCGTCGCGGCCAGGGAGAACCAGGTGAGGGAATACTCCTGGTGCTTGGCGATGCCCGCGTCGGGCTTTTCCGTGACTGCGACCAGCCCCGTAGCCGGCTGCGTGGCCAGCACCAGCACGGGAAGCACGTCGCGACCCGCCTGCCGGGCGTATCGGTCGATCGAGAGGTTCTGCCACACGGCGCCGGCGACGGTGTCCCCCGAAAGTTCGAGGAACCGTGCCGACGGGATGGTCGCGAGCCCCTCGACGGCCTGCTCGCCCGGGGGCACGGGCACGTCGGGCGGCGCCGGGTAGGCAGCGGAGCGAGCGATCCAGCCGCGGTTCACCAGGACGAGCGGGCCGTCCCCCTTCAGGGCGAGCGGCGTCAGCACGTGGAAGCCGGCGCGGCCGCCGTGGATGCGGTTGTCGATGAAGATCTGGCCGGCGGGCACGAAGCGCCCCTCGGCCCGCACGCGGCGGAAGAGCAGGTCCCCGGCCGAGCGCACGCTGCCGGTGAGCGTGAGCGGCCCCTCGGCCACCCGCGACTCCAGCAGGGCCTGGCGGCCGGCCTTCTCCTCGGCCCGGTTCGCCTGCCAGCGGCCGAGCGAGAAGGTGAGCGCGACCATGACGAGGGCGGCCAGCGTGGGCACCGCGCGCGGCGCGAAGTCGAACCCGGCGATCCTCACCGGGCCCGGCCTCCGGGCCGGGCGTAGAATGGGCGGTCGCGGGCCGTACCCGCGCGCCATCGCGCCATGAAAATCGTCGTCATCGTGCTGCTCCTCGCCGTCGTCGCGAGCCTTTTCTCGGGGCTGTTCTTCGTCTATCGGGACAAGGGGGACTCGAACCGCGCGGTCGTGGCGCTCACGGTGCGCATCGTCCTCTCCCTCGTCGTCTTCCTGGTCCTCGTCGGATCGTACTTCTTCGGGCTGATGCCGGGCGGACGGCTGTAGAAAAAGGGGTCAGATCCCTTTTTTCGCGGTCGCCCTGCGGCGATTACGAAAAAAGGGATCTGACCCCTTTTTCTGTTTCGCTCCGGGACCCGCGGCCCCGGCCCGGGTCCCTACACCCAGTAGACGAAGACGAAGAGCAGCAGCCAGACCACGTCCACGAAGTGCCAGTACCACGCCACCGCCTCGAAGGCGAAGTGGTGCTCGGCCGTGAAGTGGCCCTTGATCGCGCGCACCAGGATCACCGTCAGCATCACGGCGCCGAGCGTCACGTGGAAGCCGTGGAAGCCGGTGAGCATGAAGAACGTCGAGCCGAACACCCCCGTCGTGAGCTTCAGGTTGAGGTCGGCGTAGGCGTGGATGTACTCGTAGATCTGGAATCCCAGGAAGGTGAAGCCCAGGGCAACGGTCGCGGCGAGGCCCAGGATCAGCCCCTTGCGGTTGTTCATCCGCAGCGCCCAGTGCGCGTAGGTCACCGTCACGCCCGAGCTGAGCAGCAGGAAGGTGTTGAGCGCTGGGATGCCCCAGGCGCCCATCGCCGAGAACTGCGGCGGCAGGTACGGGCCGGCCGAGGGCCACTGCGAGCGGTAGTCGGGCCACAGCAGCTTGTTGTCGGCGTCGCCCAGCCAGGGGAGCGAGTAGACCCGGGCGTAGTAGAGGGCCCCGAAGAAGGCGGCGAAGAACATCACCTCCGAGAAGATGAACCAGCTCATGCTCCAGCGGAAGGACATGTCCACCTGCTTGTTGAACAGCCCCGACTGGCTCTCGCGGATCACCGTGCCGAACCACCCGAAGAGCATGTAGACGAGGATCGCCGAGCCGACGCCGAAGACGATCCCGCCGCCGCCGATGCCGTTCATGAGCATCACCCCCCCGACGGCCATGATCAGCAGGGCCGTGGACCCCACGATCGGCCAGTGGGAAGGAGGTGCGAAGTAGTAGCCGCCAGGTTGTGCGTTGCCCACGATATGACTCCCTTGGAATGCCTGGTTCGAATCCTGTTGCCGACTAGCGGGTGACGAGCTTCACGAGGCCGATGAGGGCCAGGACGAAGACGAGCGCCGAGACGAGCCCCGCCGCGATGACCGCCTGCGGCGTGAGCTTCTTCGCGTCCTTGTCGTACTCCACCTTCTTCCGCACGCCGAAGAAGCTCCAGAACACCGCCTTGAACGCGTCCATCACGAGGTGCCTCCCGGCAGCTCGAAGAAGGTGTACGAGAGGGAGATCGTCGTCATGTCCTTCGGGGCCCGGGGGCTCACGAGGAACACGACGGGCATGACCTTCTCCTCGCCCGCGGCGAAAGTCTGGTTCGAGAAGCAGAAGCAGGCCTGCTTCTCGATGTAGCGGCCGGCGTTGGACGGCGCGGCGTTCATCACCGCGTGCGCCGTCACTGGGCGCCCGAGCGTGTTCACCACGCGGTAGTTCACCGTGACGAGCTGGCCGGGGTGCAGCTTCACCTCGCGCTCCAGCGCATCGAACGTCCACGGCAGCCCGCCGCTGGAAGCGAGCAGCTCCACCGTCACCGAGCGGCTCGCGTCCACCTGCGTGTTGGTCGCGCCCACGACGCGGCTCTGGGTGATGCCCAGCGACTCGCAGATCTGCCGGTACATCGGCACCATCGCGAAGCCGAAGCCGAGCATCGCCACCGAGATGACGAGAAGCTTCGTCATCGTCTCGCGGTTGCGGGCGGCGATCGCGGCGTCCATCAGCCGATGAACTTGATCATGTAGGTGAGGTAGATGGCTACCGCCACGGCCGCTAGCACGACCGCCGAGATCACGGCGCGCCGCTTCTGCTCCGGTGTCGGCTTGTGGCCCTCGGCCATGGGGAGGCTCCCGCTCACTTGACGACCGGGGCCGTCTCGAAGCTGTGGTACGGCGCGGGGCTCGGCAGGTGCGTCCACTCCAGCGTGTCGGCCCCCTCCCAGGGGTTGTCGGCCGCCTTGCGGTTCGAGCGGATGCACTCGATCACGTTGTAGAGGAAGAGCAGCTGCGAGAAGCCGAAGATGAAGGCGCCGATGGACGACCACATGTTCCACTCGGCGAACTGCAGCGCGTAGTCCGGGATGCGCCGCGGCATGCCCGCCAGCCCCAGGAAGTGCTGCGGGAAGAAGGCGATGTTGAAGCCGATCACGGACAGCCAGAAGTGGAGCTTCCCGAGCTTCTCGCTGTACATCTTGCCGGTGAACTTCGGCAGCCAGAAGTAGATGCCGGCGAAGATCGAGAAGAGCGCGCCGGACACCAGCACGTAGTGGAAGTGCGCCACCACGTAGTAGGTGTTGTGCAGCGTGATGTCCACCGGCGTGATCGCGAGCACCAGGCCCGAGAAGCCGCCGATCGTGAACAGGCAGATGAAGCCGATCGAGAAGAGCATCGGGGTCTCGAAGGTCATCGAGCCCTGCCACATCGTCGCGATCCAGTTGAACACCTTCACGCCCGTGGGCACGGCGATGAGCATCGTCGCGTACATGAAGAAGAGCTGGCCCGCGGCGGGCATGCCCACCGTGAACATGTGGTGGCCCCAGACGATGAACGACAGGATCGCGATCGAGGCGGTGGCGTACACCATGGAGGCGTAGCCGAAGAGGGGCTTCCTGGCGAAGGCCGGGATGATCGCCGAGACCACGCCGAAGGCCGGCAGGATCATGATGTACACCTCCGGGTGCCCGAAGAACCAGAAGATGTGCATGAACATCGTGGGGTCGCCGCCGCCGGCCGCGTTGAAGAACGAGGTGCCGAAGTGGCGGTCGGTGAGCAGCATCGTGACCGCGCCCGCGAGCACCGGCATCACGGCGATGAGGAGGTAGGCGGTGATGAGCCAGGTCCACACGAAGAGCGGCATCTTCATGAGGGTCATGCCGGGCGCGCGCAGGTTCAGGATCGTCGTGATGATGTTGATCGAGCCCATGATCGAGGAGGCGCCCAGGATGTGCACCGCCAGGATCGTCATGTCGATCGAGATGCCCTGCTGGATGATGAGCGGGGGATAGAGCGTCCAGCCGGAAGCGGCGGCACCGCCCGGCACGAAGAACGAGGCCACCAGCAGGATCGCGGCCGGGACCACGAGCCAGAAGCTCCAGTTGTTCATGCGCGGGAAGGCCATGTCGGCCGCGCCGACCTGCATCGGGATGAGCCAGTTCGCGAAGCCCACCCAGGCCGGCATGATCGCGCCGAACACCATCACCAGGCCGTGGACCGTGGTGAGGGAGTTGAAGAACTCCGGGTTCACGAACTGGAGTCCCGGCTGGAAGAGCTCGGCGCGGATGAGGAGCGCCATCACGCCGCCCGTGAAGAACATGGCGAGCGAGAACCACAGGTACATCGTGCCGATGTCCTTGTGGTTGGTCGTGAAGAGCCAGCGCTTGATCCCCGTGGGATGGTGCGCGTGGTCGTCGTGGTGGGCGTGGTCTTGGGCGTGGGTGGCAGCGCTCATGGGTGCTCCGCTTTCCTGGTATCCGGTGTGTGGTTCGGGGGCGCTTCGATTCAGCCCTTGCGCGCAGCCTTGACTTCGGAAGGCTGCACTTCGCCCGCCTTGTTGCCCCAGGCGGTGCGCGTGTAGGTGATGACGGCGGCGAGTTCGGCGTCGGTGAGGCGCGAGAAGGACGCCATCGCCGTGCCCTGCTTGCCGTTGAGGACCAGCGCGATCTGCGGGCCCTTGGCGCCGGTGGCGACCTTCGAGCCGTCGAGGGCCGGGAACGCGGGCGGCATGCCCTTGCCCGTGGCCTGGTGGCAGGCGACGCAGTTGGCCGCGTACACCTTCTCGCCGGCGGCCTTGAGCTCGTCGGCCGTCCACTTCCTGCTCGGGTCCTCCGCCACGGCGGCAACCGGGGCGGCCGCTGCGACCTGCTGCGGGGCGGCGGCCTGCGGGTTCTTCGCCTGCTGCTCCTTCACCCACTTCGCGTAGTCCTCGGGGGCCTTGGCCACCACCACGATGGGCATGTAGCCGTGCTCCTTGCCGCAGATCTGGCTGCACTGGCCGCGGTAGGTGCCGGCCTTGTCGGCCTTGAACCAGGTGTCCTTCACGAAGCCCGGGATGCCGTACTGGTTGATGCCGAGCTGCGGCACGTACCAGCCGTGGATCACGTCGTTGGCGGTGACGAGCAGGCGCACCTTCTTGCCGACAGGCACCACCATCGGGTTGTCCACCTCGAGCAGGTAGTCGGGGTTCTTCGCCTCGCCCTTCTTCTGCCATTCCTCGATCTGCGCGCGCGGGGTGGCGAGCAGCGAGTTGAACTTCACGCCGTCCTGCAGGTAGTCGTACTCCCACGCCCACTGGTAGGCCGTCACCTTGATGGTGAGGTCGGGGTTGGAGGCGTCCTTCATCTCGAGCACCGTCTTGGTGGCCGGGTAGGCCATCCCGACGAGGATGAGGAAGGGGATCACCGTCCAGATCACCTCGACCGTGGTGTTCTCGTGGAAGTGCGCGGCCTTGGCGCCTGCCGACTTCCGGTGCTTGAAGATCGAGTAGAACATCGCGCCGAAGACGACCACGAAGATGACGATGCAGACCCACATGATCGCCCAGTGCAGGTCGTAGATCTGCTGCGCGATGGGCGAGGCCGGCGGCAGGATGTCCACGTCGTAGGCGGCGTTCGCCGTGGCGCCCATGACGAGCGCGGCAACCGCCGGGGCGGCGTTTCGGATCGTTTTGCGAATCATGTCGAGGCCCATCGTGTAGTCAGTCTTGTCTTGTCAGGTCCGGGTGACCGGCAGGCGCCGACCGAGCTCGGCGGCCCATTCGCGCCGCGTCGCCTCGGTGAGCAGCCGGCCGAACTCCACCGTCCTCCCCGCGTATCTCAACCCCAGCCCGCAACGTCCGGGCAGGTCCTTCACCACCAGCAGCGCCCAGGGCGCGTGCCCCTCCAGCTCCACCAGGCGGGCCGCCCTCCGCGTCTGCAACCGCACCCTGCCGCCCTCGATCTCGAGGCGCTCGTAGTCGCCGTCGTGGCGGGCGAATGCCCGGAAGGCGATCGCGACGAGCGCCACCTCCAGGCCGGCGAAGGGCAGTACCGGCCAGGCTCCCAGCGCGGCGGCGCCCGCGCCGATCGCGAGCGTCGTGGCCGCGATGGCCGATAGGCAGGCCATGCGACCGAGCGGGCCCAACGATCGGTTGGGCACCGCCATCCAAATCTGCGGTGGCTGACCTGGCGGGAGCGACATGCGGGACGGGAGTCGGCTAGCGGCGAATTCTAGCCGATGCGTTTGATGTAGCGCAAAGAAACCTTACGATTCGGGGGTATTACGGCCACCGGCCGGCCCGTCTCCCTCCCCGGGCGGCAGGGTGTCGGGATCGCCCTCACGCAGGGGTATGCGGTAGCTTTCCGAGGCCCAGGCGCCCAGGTCGATGCTCCGGCAGCGCTCGGAACAGAACGGCCTCCAGGGATTGGCGGGGTCGTAGGCCGCCGCCGCCCCGCAGGTGGGGCACGCGACGAGCCGCGCGGGCCTGGCGGTCTCGCCCGTCACAGGTTGCAGAAGGAGAGGTCGAAGGCGACGTCGTGCTCGAACACCCGGCTTTTCTGCACCCCCTCCGGGACGAGGAACCGGATATTGAGCGCGTACTTGTTCGCGCTGATCTCGGGGACGCAGGCGAGCGCCTCGGGGATGGAGAGCCTGAGCATCTGCGCCGGCTTGTCGCCGGGGCCCTGCTGGAAGACGCCCTGGGTGGCGACGAGCGACACCGTGCGACCGCTCTCGCGCAGCACCCGCAGCACGATGGACAGCGCGGCGTGCACGGGGTCGATGGGGCGGATCCACGCCACGAGGTCGGCGCGCCTCGCCTCCACCGGGCGGTGCATCCAGTAGTGGTACGAGGGCAGGTCGAACTCGCTCGTGCCGCCCGGGATGCCCGCGCGCTGCTTGATCGCCATGAGCCACTCGTTCTCGCGCAGGTTCTGCCCGGTCTTTCCCGACAGCCCGTGCAGGTTGGTGAACGCGCGGTCGATCTCGGTGAGGATGTGGTCGAGCTTCTCCTCGGAGATGGCCGGGTTGGCGCGCAGGGCGTCGAGGAACGTGCGCTGCCGGTCGAGCTCCTGCAGCAGGTCGCTCTTCAGGTCGGCCCGGCTCGCCACCTCGAGGATCTCGAAGATGCCCGTGAGGCAGGCGTGGTGGTCGTGCGGGCTGTCGTGCTGCAGGAAGAAGTGGACGCGATCGTAGAGATCCTCCAGGCGGAGCAGCGTCCGAACGCGCTCGTTCAGGGGGTATTCGTAGGTGATCACGGCCGCGCGGAGCCCCGGGAAGGAGGGACGACTTTCGGAATCGCTCGATTGTGGGGCATGCGTCCCGTCCTTGACAAATCCGTCATCCCCGCCCGCCTGCCGCGAGCCGCGCGTGCAGGCGCTCGCACTGCGAGCGCAGCTCCTCGAGCCCGCCGCCGTTCCACAGCACCTCGTCGGCCGCCTGCAGGCGCCGCCACCGTGGCCACTGGGTCGCCATGATCGCACGGACCTCCGGTTCCGCAAGCCCGGAGCGCCCCACCGTGCGGCGCACCTGCAGCGCCTCGTCGAGGTCCACGACCACCACGCGCTCGACCCGGCCGGTCCACGACCCCGACTCGAAGAGCAGGGGCACGACCAGCAGGGCGTACGCGCCCGTGGCCGCCGCCAGGCGGCGCCGGGTCTCGTCGCGGATGATGGGGTGGAGCACGGCCTCGAGCCGGGCGCGCGCCGCCGGGTCGGAGAAGGCCAGCGCCCGCATCGCGGGGCGGTCGAGCGCCCCGTCGGGCGGGACGAGCTGCCCGCCGAACGCCTCGCGAAGTGCCGGAAGGGCGGCCCCGCCCGGGGCGGTGAGCTGTCGGGAGATTTCGTCGGCATCCACCACGAAGGCGCCCATGCCGGCGAGGATGTCGGCGGCGGTGGACTTCCCGGACCCGATCCCGCCCGTGAGCCCGATGACGCGGGTCACGCCGGGAACCGCCCCAGGTAGGCGACGACGGCCTCGCGCCCCCACAGCAGCGCCACCAGCCCCCCCGCGGCGAGGTACGGACCGAACGGGATGCGCGTGTCGCGCCCGCGGCCGGAGATCCAGATGAGCGCAAGTCCCGCCACCGCGCCGGCGCCGGCCGACACCAGGAGGATGAGCGGCAGGGACTGCCACCCCGTCCAGGCACCCAGCGCCGCGAGCAGCTTGAAATCCCCGAACCCCATGCCCTCCTTGCCCGCCAGGAGCTTGAAGCCCCAGTAGACGGACCAGAGGAGCAGGTAGCCTCCGGCCGCCCCCAGGACCGCCGAGCGCAGGTCCACGAACACCCCGCCCATGTTCACGAGCAGGCCCAGCCAAAGCAGCGGCAGGGTGATGCGGTCGGGCAGGAGCTGCGTGTCGAGGTCGATGGCCGAGGCCGCGATGAGGGCCCAGGCGAACACGAGCCCCGCGGCGAGCGCCGGGCCCCAGCCGAACCGCCAGGCGAGGAAGGCGGAGAGGAGCCCGGTGAGGAGCTCGACGAGCGGGTAGCGCACGCTGATCGGGGCCTTGCACGCCGCGCACTTGCCCCCCAGCGCGATCCAGCTCGCGAGCGGGATGTTCTGCATCGCGGTGATCGGCGTCCCGCACGAGGGGCAGCGCGACCGGGGCGCGAGGAGGCTCAGCTTCCCGGCCGGCGGCGGGTCGCGACCCTCGAACTCCGCGCAGTCGGCGCCCCACTCCGCGCGCATCATGATCGGGAGCCGGTGCACCACCACGTTCAGGAAGGAGCCCACCATGAGCCCGAGCACCCCCACCGCGGCGGCGAGGAACGCGGGCGAGGTCTGCAGGGGGGAGAAATCCATCGTTGTCGGCTCAAAGTGAAGCGGGCGCGGAAATCGCTTCCCGCGCCCGCCCTTGCATCCGGCCCCGCGTCAGATCGCGGAACCCATCTTGAAGATCGGCAGGTACATCGCCACCACGAGGCCGCCGATGAGGCCGCCCAGCACGACCATGATGAGCGGCTCCATGAGGGAGGAGAGCGCCTCGACCGCCTCGTCGACCTCGGCCTCGAAGAAGTCGGCCACCTTCGAGAGCATCGAGTCCAGCGCGCCGGACTCCTCGCCGATGGCGGTCATCTGCAGCACCATGCTCGGGAACACGTTGGTGTTCTGCATCGACACCGTGAGGCCCGTGCCCGTCGACACCTCCGCCTGGATCCGCTTGGTCGCCTCGTAGTAGACGTAGTTGCCCGCGGCGCCGGCCACGGAGTCGAGGGCCTCCACGAGCGGCACGCCGGCGGCGAACATCGTGGACAGCGTGCGGCACCAGCGCGCGATGGAGGCCTTGCGGATCACGTCGCCGAAGATCGGCAGGCGAAGCATCAGCCTGTCAACCATGTTCTGCATCGCGACCGAGCGCTTGTAGGCGTTGTTGATCGACCACACGGCCGCGAACAGGCCCCCGAAGATCAGGTGCCAGTAGGCCACGAAGAAGTCCGACATGTTCATCACGATCTGCGTGGGCGCCGGCAGGTCCGCGCCGAAGCCCTTGAACAGGTCCTTGAAGGTCGGGATCACGAAGATCATGATCACCGCGGTGATCACGAGCGCCACCACGATGATCGACACCGGGTAGAACAGCGCGCTCTTGATCTTCTTCTTGATGGCGAGGATCTTCTCCTTGTAGGTGGCCAGGCGCTCCAGGAGCGTGTCCAGGATGCCGGCCTGCTCGCCGGCGCCCACCAGGTTGCAGAAGAGCGCGTCGAAGTACATCGGGTACTTGCGGAACGCCGCGGAGAGCGACGAGCCCGTCTCGACCTCGGTCTTGATGTCGAGGAGGAGCTTGCCCACCGAGGGGTTGGCGTGGCCCTTGCCCACGATGTCGAAGGCCTGCAGCAGCGGCACGCCCGCCTTCATCATCACCGCGAGCTGGCGCGTGAAGATCGTGATGTCCGCGTCGGTGATCTTCTTGCCGCCGCGCTGCGACACCTTCTTCACGCTCGAGACCTGGATGCCCTGGCGCCGGAGCGTGGCCATGACGACGTGCTCGCCGCCGGCGCGCACCTCGCCGCGGACGAGCTTGCCTCCCTTGTCCTTGCCGGACCAGGAGTAGTTGTAGAGCTTGACGTCCTTGCCTTCCTTCTTGGCCACAGCTGCCATGTCCGTCCCCCCTACTCGTTCGTGACGGCCTCGACCTCTTCGAGAGAGGTGAGGCCCTTCTTGACCTTCAGAAGCCCCGACTGCCGCAGGTCCCTGACGCCGTCGCGCTGCGCCTGGTCGGCCACGTCGATGGCCGTCCCGTTCTTCATGATGATCCGCTCGATCTCCTCCGAGATCGGCATCACCTGGTAGATCCCGACGCGGCCCTTGTAGCCGGTATTCTTGCATACCTCGCATCCGACGGGCTCGAAGGTCTGCCACGTGCCGTCGAGCTCGTCCTCCTTGAAGCCGGCGCGCAGCAGCGCTTCCTCCGGGATGGACACCGGCCGCTTGCAGGTGCAGAGCTTGCGCGCCAGGCGCTGGGCGGTGATGAGGATCACCGACGAGGCGATGTTGAACGGGGCCACGCCCATGTTCATGAGGCGCGAGAGCGTGGCGGGCGCGTCGTTGGTGTGCAGGGTCGAGAGCACCATGTGGCCGGTCTGCGCGGCCTTGATCGCGATCTCGCCCGTCTCCAGGTCGCGGATCTCGCCCACCATGATGATGTCCGGGTCCTGGCGCAGGAAGGCCTTTAGCGCCACGGAGAACGTGAGCCCGGCCTTGTCGTTCATGTTCACCTGGTTGATGCCGGGCAGGTTGATTTCGGCGGGATCCTCGGCGGTCGAGATGTTGATGCCCGGCTTGTTGAGGATGTTGAGGCAGGTGTAGAGCGAGACGGTCTTGCCGGAGCCCGTCGGTCCCGTGACCAGGACCATGCCGTAGGGGCGCTGGATCGCGTGCATCAGCGACTCCCGCTGGTCCGGCTCGTAGCCCAGCGCGTCGATCCCGAGCGTGGCGCTCGTGGGGTCGAGGATGCGCATGCAGATCTTCTCGCCGAAGAGCGTGGGCAGCGTCGAGACGCGGAAGTCGATGGCGCGGGTCTTGGAGAGCACCATCTTCATGCGCCCGTCCTGCGGCACGCGCTTCTCCGAGATGTCGAGCCTGGAGACGACCTTGATGCGCGAGGCGATCTTCTCCTTGATCGCGAGCGGCGGCTGCGCGATGTCGTAGAGGATTCCGTCCTGGCGGTAGCGGATGCGGTAGAACTTCTCGTAGGGCTCGAAGTGGATGTCGGAGGCCCCGCCCTGGATGGCGTCGAGCATGATCTTCTGCACGTAGCGCACCACCGGGGCGTCGTCGATGTCCTCGGTGACGACATCGGGCTGCGCCTCGCCGTCCGTCACCTCGACGCCGGAGAGGTCGACGTCCTCGGTGGCGATGTCGAGCGCCTTGCTGGTCGAGTCGCCCATCCGCTTCACGATGATCGAGAGCTTGTCGTCCTCGACCACCACCGGCTCCATGGTCATGCCGGTGGAGAACTTGACCTCCTGCATCACCTGCTCGTTGGTGGGGTCGGACATGCCCACGAACAGGCGGTTGCCGCGCTTGCCCAGCGCGATCACGCGGTGGTTCGCGACGATCTTGTTGTCGATCAGGTTGAGCGGCAGCTGGTCGGTGTCCACGGCCGCGAGGTCGAGCAGCGGGTAGCCGAAGGCGCTGGCCGCGAAATGCGAGATGTCGCGGGAGGTGAGCTTCCGGGAGGCGACGAGCTGCTGGACGAAAGTCACGCCGGCCTTCGACGCCTCGAGCTGGATCGCCGTGGCGTCGGATTGCATCAGCTTGCCCTGCTGGACGAGGGCGCGGCCAAGTGCACTGAAGGTTCCGGGGGCAGCGGACATTGAAAAGATTCCTTTAAATCAACGCAATACTGCACCTTTTTCGTTCTGCTTGTAAAGAAATCGGGGCCGGTGGCCTGCGGCCCGTCCCGCTCACCGGGTCAGGGTGCCGCGAGCGCCTTTTCCACCGCGCCCACGACGCGGGCATCCTCGGGGGCGACCGCGCTGGAGAAACTCGCCAGCGCCTTGCCGTCACGACCGAGCAGGTACTTGTGGAAGTTCCACTTCGGCACCTCGCCGGTGCTCGTCGCGAGCTCCTTGTAGAGGGGGGCGGCCTTCTGCCCGGAGACCACCGTCTTGGCGAGCATCGGGAAGCGGACTCCGTAGGTACGCTCGCAGAAGTCGGCCACCTGCGCGTCCGAGCCCGGCTCCTGGTCCCCGAAGTCGTTGGAGGGCACCCCGAGCACGACGAAGCCCCGGTCCCTGAAGCGCTGGTAGAGCGCCTCCAGCCCCTTGTACTGCCCCGTGTACCCGCAGTAGCTCGCCGTGTTCACCACCATCACCACCTTGCCCGCGTACACGCAGAGGTCGGCGGGCTCGCCCTTGATCGTGCTCACGCGGTGGTCCAGCAGCGCCGGGCAGGTGGCGGCCCCGGCGGGGATGACGGCGCAGAGCGCGGCGGCGGCAAGAATCCGGTGCACCTGGGACCTCCCGGGAAGCGTGGGCATGCTGCCAATGATACCCACACGCCCCCCGCTCCGACGCCGTTCGGGCCGGCGGCGCAAAAGGCGGGGGTCGCCGGGGGCGGCGAGGGGGCGCCTGTATAATCCGGCCCTTCCAGTTGCCCGCCGGCCGCCGGCGAGGCGCTCACGGCCCATGCCCCTGCACGTTCTCGGCATCAACCACCACAGTGCGCCCCTCGAGGTCCGGGAGAAGCTCGCCTTCCCACCCGAGACCCAGGCGGACGCGCTCACCTCGCTCGCCGGCCGCCCCGGCGTGGCCGAGGCCGTGCTCGTCTCCACCTGCAACCGAACCGAGGTGTACTGCAGGGCCGACGACATGGCGGCGGTGCGCGCCTGGCTCACGGACGAGGCCGCGCGCTCCGGCCTCGACATCGCGGACCACCTCTACGCGCACAGCGAGTCGGAGGCCGTCCGCCACGCCTTCCGGGTGGCCTCGGGCCTGGACTCCATGGTGCTCGGCGAGCCCCAGATCCTGGGGCAGGTGAAGCAGTCGGTGCGCACGGCCGAGCACAGCGGCACGCTGGGCTCGATGCTCAACCGCCTGTTCCAGTGCACCTTCTCGGTCGCGAAGGAGGTGCGCACGCAGACGGCCATCGGGGCGCAGTCGATCTCGATGTCGGCCGCGGCGCTGAAGCTCGCGCAGAACCTCTTCGGCGACATCTCGCGCACGAAGATGCTCCTGATCGGCGTGGGCGAGATGGTGGAGCTCGCCGCGACCTACTTCGTGGCCCAGGGCCCGCAGGGCGTGGTGGTGGCCAACCGCACGCTCGCCCGCGGCGAGGCCTTCGCCGAGCGCTTCAACGGCACCGCCATCGCGCTCGAGCAGCTCCCGGAGCGGCTGCACGAGTTCGACATCGTGATCACCGGAACCGCGTCCACGCTGCCCATCCTCTCCAGGGGCGCCTTCGAGCGCGCCCTCAAGGCCCGGCGCTACCGCCCGATGTTCGTGGTCGACTTCGCCGTGCCGCGCGACGTGGAGCCCGACGCGGCCGAGCTCGAGGACCTCTTCCTCTACACGATCGACGACCTGGGAACCATCGTGCAGGAGGGCGCCGGCCAGCGGCAGGCCGCCGTGGCCGAGGCCGAGACCATCGTCGACCGCCAGGTCCAGGCCTTCCAGGCCTGGCTCAAGGCGAGGAGTGCGGTGCCGGCGATCGTCCAGCTCAGGGCCCGGGCCGACGAGTACCGCACCGCCGAGCTCGCCAAGGCGAAGGCGCGGCTCGCCAGGGGCGAAGACCCGGCGAAGGTCCTCGAGGGCCTGGCCGCGGGGCTCGTGAACAAGATCCTCCACCACCCGACGCAGGCGCTGAACCGCGCCGTCGAGAGCGAGCGCGACTCGCTCGTGCGCGCCGTCGAGATCCTCTTCCCCGACAACGGCGGCGGACGGGACGAGCCGGGGGAGCAATGAAGCCCAGCGTGGCCGCGAAGCTCGCGAGCCTGGTGTCGCGCGCGAGGGAGCTCGATGCGCTCCTGTCCGACCCGGACGTCACCGCGAACCTCGACAACTACCGCAAGCTCACCCGCGAGCACGCCGAGATCGCGCCCGTCGTGGGCCGCTATGGCGACTACCTGGCCGCGGAGGGCGACCTCGCCACGGCCGAGGACATGGCGAAGGACCCGGCGATGCGCGAGTTCGCGGAGGCCGAGATCCGGGCCGGCCGCGACCGGCTCGAGGAGATCGCCGCCGACATCCAGAAGATGCTGCTGCCGACGGACCCCAACGACGAGAGGAACCTCTTCCTCGAGATCCGGGCCGGCACGGGCGGCGACGAGAGCGCCCTCTTCGCCGGGGACCTCTTCCGCATGTACGCGCGCTTCGCGGAAAGGAACCGCTGGCAGGTGGAGGTGATCTCCCAGAGCGACGGCGACGCCGGCGGCTTCAAGGAGATCATCGCGCGCATCGCCGGCCAGGGCGCCTACTCGCGCCTGAAGTTCGAGTCCGGCGGGCACCGCGTGCAGCGCGTGCCGGCCACCGAGACCCAGGGCCGGATCCACACCTCGGCCGCCACGGTGGCGGTGATGCCGGAGGCCGACGAGGCGGGCGGCGTGGAGATCAACCCCTCCGACGTGCGCGTGGACACCTACCGGTCCAGCGGCGCGGGCGGCCAGCACGTGAACAAGACCGACTCGGCCGTGCGCCTCACGCACCTCCCCACGGGCATCGTGGTCGAGTGCCAGGATGGCCGCAGCCAGCACAAGAACCGCGAGCAGGCCTGGCGCGTGCTCGCCGCGCGCATCAAGGACAAGCAGGTCCGCGAGCAGCAGGCGAAGGAGGCGAGCGAGAGGAAGAGCCTCGTCGGCTCCGGCGACCGCTCCGACCGCATCCGCACCTACAACTTCCCCCAGGGCCGCGTCACCGACCACCGCATCAACCTCACGCTCCACAAGATCGACGCGATCATGGACGGCGACCTCGCGGAGCTCACCGGGGCGCTGATGGCCGAGCACCAGGCGGAGCTGCTCGCGGGCCTCGCGGAAGGATCGTGACCTCGCCCTCCGCCCTGGAGGAGCGCCTCGCCGGCACGCGCTCGGCGGCCGTTCGCGAGGAGTACCTCTCGAACAGCGCCTATTTCCCGCTCGCCAACATCCTCTTCGAGTGGCTGCGCGAGGGGTGGTCCGCCTTCGTCCGCTCCCCCGACCCGTA
>JAABQW010000270.1 GCA_011391275.1 Betaproteobacteria bacterium | reverse complement strand
TCTTCGCCAGCTCGGCGATGTCGCTCGCGTCCTTGAGCGGCCCCGTCGGCCGTCCGATGTCCGGCCCAGCGGCGCCGACGTTCGAGGTCGTGAAGAACACCGGGGCGACGAGTTCGAAGTCACCCTCGGCGCGCATGCGTTCCATGAGCACGGAACCCACCATGCCTCGCCAACCGATGATGCCTGCCGTCTTCCTGTTCGCCATTTTCGTGCTTTCGCTTGGGGAGGCGCCTTGCCTGCTGCCGGAGGGGCGGGGCGCCTCCTGCCCCCGCTTCCCGGGTATTCCCTAAAGGGCCTTCAGGACGGCCGAACCCATCTCGGCGGTCGAGCAATGCGCGGCGCCGCCCGCGGCGATGTCGGCCGTGCGCAGGCCCGAGGCGAGTGCCTTGCGCACCGCGCCCTCGATGCGCGCGGCGACGTCCGGCCGGCCGAAGGTGTAGCGGAACATCATCGCCATGGAGAGGATCTGCGCGAGCGGGTTGGCCACGCCCCTGCCCGCGATGTCCGGCGCGGAGCCGTGGATGGGCTCGTAGAGACCCTTGCCGTTCGCGTCGAGCGATGCGGAAGGCAGCATCCCGATCGAGCCGGTGAGCATCGAGGCCTCGTCCGAGAGGATGTCGCCGAACATGTTGCCGGTGACCAGCACGTCGAACTGCCGCGGGTTGCGCACCAGCTGCATCGCGCAGTTGTCCACGAGGATGTGCGTGAGCTCCACGTCGGGATAACCGGGCGCGATCTCCTCGGCGATGTCGCGCCAGAGCTGCGTGGTCTCGAGGACGTTCATCTTGTCCACCGAGCACAGGCGCCTGCCGCGCTGCCGGGCGGTGCGGAAGCCCACGTGCAGGATCCGCGCGATCTGCGCCTCGGTGTAGTGCATGGTATTGAACCCGACGCGCTCGCCCTTGGCGCCCGTGATGCCGCGCGGCTGGCCGAAGTAGATGTCGCCGGTGAGCTCGCGCACGATCATGATGTCGAGGCCGGAGACCACCTCGGGCTTCAGCGTGGAGGCGTCCGCGAGCTCCGGGAACACGGTGGCCGGACGCAGGTTCGCGAAGAAGTCGCACTCCTTGCGCAGCCCCAGGATCGCCTTCTCGGGGCGCTTGTCGCGCGGCAGCGTGTCGTACTTCGGGCCGCCGACGGCGCCGAAGAGAACGGCGTCGGCGCTCCTCGCGAGCGCGAGCGTGGCCTCGGGAAGCGGGTCGCCGGCCACGTCGTAGGCCGCGCCGCCGACGGGGGCCACCTCGGTCTCGATCTTCAGCCCGTCCGAGCGCAGGGCATCCAGGACGCGGACGGCCTCCCGCAGGATCTCGGGGCCGATGCCGTCGCCGGGCAGGAGCGCGATCTTCATGGCCGCCTCAGGAGAAGATCCACGGCTCGGACGCCCGGCGCCGCTCCTCGTAGGCGCGGATCGCGTCCTGGCGGCGCAACGTGAGCCCGATGTCGTCCCAGCCGTTCACGAGGCAATCCTTGCGGAAGGGCTCGACGTCGAAGCGCATGACCTGGCCCGAGGGCGTGGTCACGGTCTGCGCGGGCAGGTCGATGGCGAGCCGGTAGCCCAGGTGCGCGGCGACCTCCTGGAAGAGGTGGTCGAGGTGGAAGTCCGGCAGCACGATGGGAAGCAGCCCGTTCTTGAAGCAGTTGTTGAAGAAGATGTCCGCGTACGAGGGCGCGATGATCGCCTTGAAGCCGTACTGCTGGAGCGCCCAGGGCGCGTGCTCCCGCGACGATCCGCAGCCGAAGTTCTTGCGCGCGACGAGGATCGAGGCGCCCCGGAAGCGCGGCTGGTTCAGCACGAAGTCGGGGTTGGGCTTTCGCGACGCCGGGTCCTGGCCGGGCTCGCCCGGGTCGAGGTAGCGCCACGCGTCGAACAGGTTCGGCCCGAAGCCCGTGCGGTGGATGGACTTCAGGAACTGCTTCGGGATGATCGCGTCGGTGTCGACGTTCTCGCGGTCGAGCGGCGCGACAAGCCCGGCGTGCAGGGTGAACTTCTCCATCACTTGGCCTTCCTGGCGGTGTCCTCGATGACTTCCCCGCCCTTCCTGATGTCCTTGCCGAGCCCCTCGACGGTGTTGCAGCCGGCGGCCGCGAGCAGCGCCGCGATGGCGAGCAGTGTCCGGATCATTGCCTGGCCTCCGTTCAAGCGAGTCGACGCACGTCGACGAAGTGCCCCGCCAGCGCGGCGGCCGCCGCCATCGCGGGGCTCACGAGGTGCGTGCGCCCGCCGGCACCCTGCCGGCCCTCGAAGTTGCGGTTCGAGGTGGAGGCACAGCGCTCGCCCGGCGAGAGCCGGTCGTCGTTCATGCCGAGGCACATGGAGCACCCCGGGTCGCGCCACTCGAATCCCGAGTCGATGAAGACCCGGTCGAGCCCTTCCTGCTCCGCCTGGCGCTTGACCAGCCCCGATCCCGGGACCACCAGCGCGAGCCTCACGCGCGGGTCCACCCGCCTGCCGCGGACGACCGCCGCGGCGGCGCGCAGGTCCTCGATGCGCGAGTTGGTGCACGAGCCGATGAAGACCTTGTCGATCTTCACCTCGGTCATCGGCGTCCTCGGGTCGAGGCCCATGTACTCGAGCGCCCGCTCCATGGCTTCGCGGCGCACGGGGTCCCTCTCCGCGGCGGGGTCCGGCACGCGGTCCTCGATCGAAACCACCATCTCCGGGGAGGTGCCCCAGGTGACCTGCGGCTTGAGCGCGGCCGCGTCGATCGCGACCTCGCGGTCGAAGCGCGCGCCCTCGTCGCTCACGAGCGTGCGCCAGTAGGCCGCGGCGCGCTCGAAGGCCTCGCCCTGCGGCGCGAACGGGCGGCCGCGGAGGTACTCGATGGTGGCTGCGTCGACGGCGACCATGCCGGCGCGCGCGCCCGCCTCGATCGCCATGTTGCAAACCGTCATGCGTCCCTCCATCGACAGCGCGCGCATGGCGGAGCCCGCGAACTCGATGGCGTGGCCGGTGCCGCCTGCGGTGCCGATCCGGCCGATCACCGCGAGCACCATGTCCTTGGCCGTGACGCCTGCCGGGAGCTTCCCGTCGACCGAGATGCGCAGCGTCTTCGCCTTCTTGGCGAGCAGGCACTGGGTCGCGAGCACGTGCTCTACCTCGCTCGTGCCGATGCCGAACGCGAGTGCGGCGAAGGCGCCGTGGGTGCTGGTGTGGGAATCGCCGCAGACGACCGTCATGCCCGGAAGCGTCGCGCCCAGTTCGGGGCCGATCACGTGGACGATGCCCTGGCGCTGGTGGCCCATGCCGTAGTACACCGGCAACGCGAACTTCTCGACGTTGCGGTCGAGCGTCTCGACCTGCAGCCGCGCGATGGGGTCGGCGATGCCGCGCTCGAGGCCCCTGGTGGGCACGTTGTGGTCGGCGGTGGCGACGACCGAGCCGATGCGCCACGGCTTGCGCCCGGCCAGTGACAGGCCATCGAAGGCCTGCGGGCTCGTCACCTCGTGCAGCAGGTGGCGGTCGATGTAGATGAGGGCGGTCCCGTCCTGCTCCTCGTGGACGAGGTGGGACTGCCACAGCTTGTCGTAGAGAGTGAGTGCGTTCATGGCGAAGGGAAATTATAACCCGCGCCCGACTCCTGCCGACGCCTCACGCCTCCTCGGGATCGGGATCCTCGAGAGGCGAGCCCGAGTGGCCGGGGCCGACCGTGGTCGCGACCGCCGGGATGCGCGGCGTGGCGCAGGCCACGTCCGCGTTCTGCGCGCGATGGCGGAGCGCGTGGTCCGCGAGGACCAGGGCCAGGAAGGCCTCCGCGATGGGCGTGGCCCGGATGCCGACGCAAGGATCGTGGCGCCCGTGCGTCTCGATGCCCGCCGGCCTGCCCGCGACGTCGACCGTGCGGCGCGCCAGGCGGATGCTCGAGGTCGGCTTGATCGCGACCGAGACGACGATGTCCTGGCCCGTCGAGATCCCCCCGAGGATCCCGCCCGCGTGGTTGGAAAGGAAGCCCTCGGGCGACATCTCGTCGGAGTGCTCGGTGCCCAGCTGGGCCGCCGCGGCGAAGCCCGCGCCGATCTCCACGCCCTTCACGGCGTTGATGCCCATCATCGCCTGCGCGATGTCGGCGTCGAGCCGGCCGTACAGCGGCTCGCCCCAGCCCGGGGGGGCGCCCGCGGCCACGACCGAGAGCCGCGCTCCGCACGAGTCGCCCGACTTGCGCAGGCGGTCCATGTAGGCCTCGAGCTGCGGCACGATCGACGCGTTGGCGGCGAAGAAGGGGTTGGCATGCACGTGCTCCCACGACTCGAACGGGATCGCGTTCGGGCCGAGGTGCGTGAGGTGGCCGCGGATCTCCACGCCGTAGCGCTCGCGCAGCCACTTCCTTGCGACCGCGCCGGCAGCCACCGCGGGCGCCGTGAGCCGCGCCGACGAGCGCCCGCCGCCGCGCGGGTCGCGCAGGCCGTATTTCTGCAGGTACGTGTAGTCCGCGTGCCCGGGACGGAAGCTCGAGGCGATCTTCGCGTAGTCCTTGCTGCGCTGGTCCTCGTTCCGGATGAGTAGCGCGATCGGCGTGCCGGTGGTGCGCCCCTCGAACACGCCGCTCAGGATTTCCACGCGATCCTCCTCGCGCCGCTGCGTCACGTGCCGCGAGGTGCCCGGCTTGCGGCGGTCGAGGTCGGACTGGATGTCGGCCTCCGAAAGCGCCATGCCGGGCGGGCAGCCGTCCACGACGCAGCCGATGGCCGGGCCGTGCGACTCGCCGAAGGTGGTGACGGTGAAGAGGGTGCCGAGGGTGTTGCCGGACATGACGCGCGAGGGGGCAGGACGGGAGCGATCGAGTTTAGCACGCAGGCGCGCGCGCCCTTCCCTAGCGCCACGCCCCGCGCATCGCCTCCACCCTCGCCTGCAGCGCCTCCGGGCTGGCCCCGGCGGGCGCGAGCGCCGGCGCAACCTCCAGTTCGATGCGCGAGAAGACGCCGCGCTTGAAGGGCCGGGTCATGGCCGCGCCCCCCTGCCGGCTGAAGAAGCTCCCGTAGAGACCCTTCAATGCCATGGGCAACACCGGCACGGGCGTGCGCTCGACGATGCGCGTGATCCCGGAACGGAACCGCGCAACCTCGCCGTCCTCGGTGATCCGGCCTTCCGGGAAGATCCCCACCAGCTCGCCCCGCGCGAGCGCGGCCGCGACCTCCTCGTAGGCGCGGTCGAGCAGCGCCGGGTCCTCCTTCGCCGGCGCGATGGGAATGGCTCCGGCGGTCCGGAACACGAACGAAAGCACCGGGATCCGGAAGATGCGGTGGTCCATCACGAAGCGGATCGGCCGCGGGCTCGCCGCGAGGATCACCAGCGCGTCGACGAAGCTCACGTGATTGCACACGACCACGGCCGCGCCCTCCTCGGGGATGTTCTCGATGCCCGCCTTGCGCAGGCGGTAGGCGGAGTGGACGAGGAGCCAGCACAGGAACCGCATCAGGAATTCCGGCACCAGCAGGTAGATGTACGCGGCCACGGCGGCGTTCATCAGGCCGACCACGAGGAAGAGCTGCGGAAGCGTCAGCCCCGAGCGCAACAGCGCCGTGGCCATGAGGGAGGCCGCGATCATGAAGAGCGCGTTGAGGATGTTGTTGGCCGCGATGATCCGGGCACGGTGGGCGGGCTCGGCGCGGCTCTGGATGAGCGCGTACAGCGGCACGGAGTAGAAGCCTGCGAAGAGCGCCAGCAGGAAGAGGTCGGCCATGATGCGGATCGAGGCGCCTTCGCGCACGAACGCGGCGACGTCCTTCATGCCGGAGGGCGCAAGCCCGCGGCTCGCGAGCCACACGTCGACGGCGAAGACGGTTATGCCGATCGAGCCGAACGGCACCAGCCCGATCTCGACCTTGCGGCCGGAGAGCCGCTCGCACGCGAGCGCCCCCAGGCCGATCCCGGTGGAGAAGACGCCGAGCAGCAGCGTGACCACGTCCTCGTCGCCCCCGAGAACGTCCTTCGCGAACGGCGTGAAGGAGGTGAGGAAGATCGAGCCCACGAACCAGAGCCACGAGATTCCCAGCAGCGAGTGGAAGACCGCCGTGTCGCGGGAGGCGATCGCGAGGTTGCGCCAGGTCTCGGTGAAGGGGTTCCAGTTGATGGCGAGCCCCGGATCCGGCGCGGGCGACCGGGGAACGAACCCCGCGGCCACCCGGCCCAGGACGGCGACCGCGAGGCAGGCGGCGGCGACCCCGGAGGCGCCGGCACCGTCATTCACGAGGAAGCCGGCGGCCATCGTGCCGGCGAGGATGGCGACGAAGGTCCCCATCTCCACGAGGCCGTTGCCGCCCGTGAGTTCCACGTCCTTCAGGTGCTGCGGCAGGTAGGCGTACTTCACCGGGCCGAAGAGGGTCGAGTGCACGCCCATCAGGAAGACCGCGCCATAGAGCAGCCCGGGAACCTGCGCGACGAAGCCCGCGGCGGCGATGGCCATGACGGCGATCTCGAAGTCCTTCACGAAGCGGATGAGCGCGCCCTTCTCGTACTTGTCGGCGATCTGCCCGGCGGTCGCCGAGAGCAGCACGAAGGGCGCGATGAAGACCGCGCCGATCGCGAACCCCGCGGTCGAGGCGTCCACGCCTCCCCACTGCGCGGCGTGGTAGGTCGCCAGCAGCGTGAAGGCGAACTTGAACAGGTTGTCGTTGGCGGCACCGAGGAACTGCGTCCAGAAGAGCGGCGCGAACCGGCGTTCGGCGAGGAGGGAGAACTGGCCCCGGGAGGACATCGTCACGCCTCCGGGAACGCGGGGTCGAAGAAGCGGCGGGTCTCGAAGACCGCCGCGGGCAGGCCCGCGCCGCGCCACGACAGGGAGCGCTTCAGGACGAAGTCGAAGGCGAGCGGGTTCACGTGGCGAAGCTCCGACAGCACCGGGACCGCGGACTCGTCGAGCATTCCCGCCCGCACGAAGCCCTTCACGGAGAAGAGCGGCATGATCCCCGGCAGCGGGTAGTCGGTTCCGTTTAGGAGGCGGCCGTGCCACGCGGACGCCTCGATGATCTCGGGGACGACGGAGGCGCGGTTGGCCTGGGTCACGGCCGAGAGGTCGCCGTGCAGGAGCCCCGAGTCGCGAGTCTCGCGCATGAGCCGCGCGAAGAGGTCGATGTTCCTCGCCCGCGGGGCGCGCGCCGGGTCGGCGTCGGCATCGAGGTCGGGGCTTTCGCCCAGCGAGGCGCAGTGCGCCGCCACGACCCGGACGCCGGCGCGAAGCGCATGCCGCAGCGCGAGCGGGTTGCCGAGATCATGGCGCCCGGCTCCCTCGACCGCCTGCTCCTCCCCGACGTGCACGAGGAGCGGAAGGCCCAGCCGGCGCAGGGCGTCGAAGGACTCCCGGCACCGCTGGTGCGCGAGGTCGATTCCCATCGCCTGCGGCAGCCACTTCACCGCGCGCGCGCCCGCCGCCTTGGCCGACTCGAGCGCCGCCACGGCACCGCGGCGATAGGGGTGGACCGAGGCGATCCACTCGAACCGGTCGGGGCGCCCGCGCGCGACGCGCGCCGCGTACGCGTCGGGCACGGCGAAGGTCGTGAGGTCCTCGCGTCGCCGGCCGTCCTCGTCGTGGGTGAAGTCGAAGGCGAGCAGCATCACCTTGGCGCCGGGCGGCAACTCGTCGGCCAGGTGGGCGATGCGCTGCGCCACCGCGCCGTCGAGACGGTCCTCGTCCTCGCCGCCGCAGGCGGCGTTCACGAACATCGAGCGGCGAACCTGGGCGGCCAGCGTCGTGGGCCGGTCGAAGCCGGGGTTGAGGTAGATGCCGGTGCCGGCGCGGCCGTTGCCGAAGAGGTGCGCGTGGCAGTCCCAGACGCGGCGCGCATCGACGCCATCCCAGGCGGCGCGCACGAGGCGGTCACGCATGACCCGGTGCCCTCCCGGCGCGCGGCACTCGTTGAAGAGCCCCTGCTCCAGGCTGAAGCGGCATCCGGTGAGGGCGCCCGCCGCGGCCGCCACCGTCGCGGCGTGCAGGAATCGCCGACGGTTCACGCGTTGTCCTTCAGGTAGTCGCGCACGGCGCCCAGCGACGACACGAGGAAGTCCTTGTCCAGCCAGAACCACACTTCCTTGCCGATCTTCTCCGAGCGCAGGATGCCGGCCTCGCGCAGGACCTTGAGGTGGTGCGACACCGTCGTGCGCGACAGCGTCGAGACCTCGACGATCTGCCCGACGTGCAGGCGCTCGCCGGGGTCGAAGGTGAGCAGGATGCGCTGGCGGTGCTCGTCGCCGAGGGCGGCGAAGACCCGCGACAGGTTGCGCCACTCGCGCGGAATGGCGCGCAGGTAGTTCCGGTTCATCGCGTGGCTTCCATCATGTCGATATGTTTAGTCATATCGACTCGTCTCGTCAAGACCCTGCCGGGCTCTCTCTCTTCCCCCATGCTAGACTCGACACAAACTCCATGCCGCTCAAGGGTTTAGCCCAATGCTCGACGACCTCCAGAAAAGCGCACTCGACTACCACCGGCTGCCCCGGCCCGGGAAGATCGAGATCTCCCCGACCAAGCCGCTCGCCACGCAGCGCGATCTCGCCCTCGCCTATTCGCCGGGCGTGGCCTTCGCCTGCGAGGCCATCAGGGACTCCCCTGCCGAGGCGCGCAACCTCACCGCCCGCGGCAACCTGGTCGGCGTGGTGACCAACGGCACGGCAGTGCTCGGGCTGGGCAACATCGGTCCGCTCGCCGCCAAGCCGGTCATGGAGGGCAAGGGCGTCCTCTTCAAGAAGTTCGCGGGCATCGACGTCTTCGACATCGAGCTGAACGAGCTCGACCCCGACCGCCTGATCGAGGTCATCGCCGCGATGGAGCCGACCTTCGGGGGCATCAACCTCGAGGACATCAAGGCACCGGAGTGCTTCTACATCGAGAGGAAGCTGCGCGAGCGGCTGAAGATCCCCGTCTTCCACGACGACCAGCACGGCACCGCGATCATCGTGGGCGCGGCGATCGTGAACGGCCTGCGGGTGGTGGGCAAGAAGATCGGCGAGGTGAAGCTCGCGGTCTCCGGCGCGGGCGCGGCCGCCCTGTCCTGCCTCGACATGCTCGTGGCCCTCGGCGTGAAGCTCGAGAACGTCTGGGTCTCCGACATCGCGGGCGTCGTCTACGAGGGACGCGCCGAGCTCATGGACGAGAACAAGGCGCGCTACGCGAAGAAGACCGACGCGCGCACCCTGGGAGACATCATCGGGGATGCGGACGTCTTCCTGGGCCTGTCGGCCGGCGGCGTGCTGAAGCCCGACATGGTGAAGCGCATGGCGGCCGACCCGCTGATATTCGCGCTCGCCAACCCCGTGCCGGAGATCCTTCCCTCGGAAGTGAAGGCGGTGCGCGACGACGCCATCATCGCCACCGGCCGCTCGGACTACCCCAACCAGGTGAACAACGTGCTGTGCTTCCCGTTCATCTTCCGCGGGGCCCTGGACGCGGGCGCCACGACCATCAACGAGCCCATGAAGCTCGCGGCGGTGAACGCCATCGCCGACCTCGCGATGGCCGAGCAGTCGGACATCGTCGCCATGGCCTACCGGCACGAGAAGATGAGCTTCGGCCGCGAGTACCTCATCCCCAAGCCCTTCGACCCGCGCCTCATCGTGAAGATCGCCCCGGCGGTCGCGAAGGCGGCGATGGAAAGCGGCGTCGCGACGAGCCCGATCCGCGACCTCGACGCCTATGTGCAGGGCCTGAACGAGTTCGTGTACCAGTCGGGGCTCGCCATGCGCCCGATCTTCACCGCGGCGAAGGCCTCGCCGAAGCGCATCGTGTACGCCGAGGGGGAGGACGAGCGGATCCTGCGCGCCGTGCAGGTCGTGGTGGACGAGAAGCTCGCGCGGCCGATCCTGGTCGGACGGCCGGCGGTGCTCGATCGGCGCATCGAGCGCTTCGGCCTGCGCCTGAAGGCCGGCGAGCATTTCGACGTGGTCAACCCGGAATGGGACGCCCGCTACCGCGACTACTGGACGGAGTACCACCGCCTCACCGCGCGGCGGGGCGTGTCGGTGCAGTACGCCAAGATCGAGATGCGCCGCCGCCACACGCTCATCGGCGCGATGATGATGCACAAGGGCGAGGCCGACGGCATGATCTGCGGCACGTTCGGCACGCACGGCCTGCACCTGCACTACGTGGACCAGGTGATCGGCCGCCGCCCGGGCGTCGGCAACTTCTACGCGATGAACATCCTGATGCTGCCGCGGCGCACGGTGTTCATCTGCGACACCTACGTGAACCCCGACCCCTCCCCCGAGCAGCTCGCCGAGATGGCGCAGCTCGCCACCGAGGAAGTCCGGCGCTTCGGGCTCGTGCCGCGCGTCGCACTCCTGTCGCATTCGAGCTACGGCACCAGCGACGCGCCGTCGGCCGTCAAGATGCGCACGGCGCTCGGGCTCATCCGCGACCGGATGCCCGATCTGGAGATCGATGGCGAGATGCACGGCGACGCGGCGCTCTCCGAGGAGGTTCGCCAGGCCGCCTTCCCGGGCTCGCGCCTGAAGGGCGAGGCCAACCTCCTCATCATGCCCACGCTGGATGCGGCCAACATCGCGTTCAACCTCCTCAAGACCGCCTCGGGCGACGGCATCACCATCGGCCCGATCCTGCTGGGGGCGAGCAAGCCCGCGCACATCCTCACGCCCACGGCGACGGTGCGGCGTATCATCAACATGACGGCCGTGGCGGTCGTCGACGCCCAGGCGCAGCGCGGCCAGCCATAGCCTTCCCATGATCGATCGCTTCGACCACCTCCACATCCAGCCCGCCGACTTCGGGCTTTCCCTCGCGTTCTACCGCGACACGCTGGGGTGGTCCGTGGTTTCGCAGTGGGGCGACGGCGAGACGGGCCGCGGCGCGGTCCTTTCGGGCGGCGCCATCAAGGTGGTCCTCGCCGAGCGGTCGCGCTACCCCGGCGAGGCGTCAGTGCCGCGCTCCGCCATCCACCTCGACATCCACGACGTCGACAAGCGCTTCGCGGTGCTTCCCGCGGGCGACCACGTCGTCATCCCGCCGGCGACGAGCGACCGCGGCACGCGCTGGTTCGTGGTCCGCGATCCGGACGGCAACCTCGTCGCCTTCGAAGAGGTGAGCCGCCACCGTGGCTGACCGGGAGCCGCGCCGGCCGCGTCCCCCGGCCTCCCCCGCCACCATCGGCGTGTTCGCCTTGTCCGGCGCGGTCGATCCCGCGCGGCTCGACGAGGGCACGGCGCGGCTGCGGGCCGCGGGCCACCGCGTCGTCGTCGCGGAGGAAGCGGGCCGCGACTGGCGCTACTTCGCCGGGACGGACGAGGAGCGCCTGGCGGGATTCCACCGGCTCCTCGACGATCCCTCCATCGACGTGATGCTCTCCGCCCGGGGCGGCTACGGGATCACGCGGCTCATCGCCGCCATCGACTGGGCGCGCGTGGGCGCGAGCGGCAAGGTGTTCTCGGGATTCAGCGACTTCACCGCCTTCAATTGCGCGGCGCTTGCCCGCGCGGGATTGGCGACCCTGCACGGGCCGATGCTCGCCGTCGATTTCGGCGACGGGGAGCCCGATGCCTTCATGCGAGGCCACTTCGAGGCGACGCTCTGGGGAACGCAGGATGCGGAGACCGTCGCCGGCGACCACGGCTACGAGCCGGGATCGGCAAGCGGGACCCTCTGGGGCGGCAACCTGTCCCTCCTCGCCCACCTGGCCGGAACACCCTACCTTCCGGACGTCGACGGAGGGATCCTGTTCGTGGAGGAGATCGCGGAGGAGCCTTACGCCGTCGAGCGGTTGTTCTTCCAGCTTCACCACGCGGGCGTGCTCGGGCGCCAGCGGGCGATCCTCCTGGGCGACTTCGCCGACTGCACGCCGCGCAATCCCGCGCGCTACCCCTACGCGATGCACGAGGTCGTCGAGACGCTGCGCGCGTTGGCGCCCTGCCCGGTACTCGAGGGGCTGCCCTTCGGCCACGTGGCGCGCAAGCTCACCCTGCCCTTCGGGATGCCGGCCCGGCTGGCGCTGGGCACCGGCGATTACACGCTTTCGTGGCCGGGCCTGGCCCTGCCCTGACCGAGCCTCAGGCGGCGGCCCGGATCGGGATCGGCTCCTTCCGCGGCCGGCTCTTCTCCGGGTCGCGAAGCTGCGCCAGGAGCGCCGTGCGCCGCTCGGCGGCCAGCGCGAGATGGCGCGCCTTCACCGGGCCGTACCCCCGGATGTGCTCCGGCAGCGACGCGAGGTCGACGGCCACGGCGAGCGTGGCGGGCGCCAGGCGCTCGGCGATCTCCTCGAGGAGTTCCTCGTATTCCGATATGAGCCTTCGCTCCTCGCGCCGCTCCTGCGAACGGCCGAAAGGATCGAGCGCGGTGCCGCGGAGCCAGCGGAACTTCGCGAGCACCGCCATCGCCCTGAGCATCCAGGGGCCGTAGGCCGCCTTGCGCGGCTCGCCCGTGGCGGGATCGGTGCCCGACCACAGGGGCGGCGCCAGGTGCACCGTCAACCGGTAGTCGCCCTCGAACTGCCGCGACACGCGCGCGAGGAAGTCCCCTTCGGTGTACAGGCGGGCCACCTCGTACTCGTCCTTGTAGGCCATGAGCTTGAAGAGGTAGCGTGCAACGGCCTGCGTGAGCGCCGTGGAGCCCGGCACCCGCCGCGCCTCCGCCTCGCGCACGCGTGCGACGGCTTTCTCGTACCGGTCGGCGTAGGCCTCGTCCTGGTAGCGGGCGAGTTCGGCCCGGCGGCGCGCGAACGCCTCGTCCGGGCTTTCCGACATCCGCAGGCTGTCGGGCAGGTCTCCCTCCGGCACGGCAGCCTTGCGCACGGCCGCGACGTCGACGGCAGCGCGCCGCCCCCAGTCGAAGGCCGCCTTGTTCGCCTCCACGGCCGCGCCGTTCAGCTCGATCGCGCGCACGATCGAGTCCCTTCCGACGGGGACCAGGCCGCGTTGCCACGCGAAGCCGACCATGAACAGGTTGGTCGCTAGGGAGTCGCCGAGAAGCGCCGAGGCGAGCTCCCCCGCCTCGATGAAGTCGGTCGCGCCCGGGCCGCAGGCCTCGCCGATCGCCTCGATCATGCCGCGCGCCGGGATCTGGAGGTCGGCATCGCGCGTGAAGGCGCCCGTCGGCGCCACGTCGGTGTTGACGACCGCCCGCGTGTGCCCGGCCTGCATCTTCGCGATGGCCTCGTCGGAGGCCGCCACGATCATGTCGCAGCCGATGACCGCGTTGGCCTCGCCCGCGGCGATGCGCACGGCGTGGATGTCCTCGGGCCTCGCCGCGATGCGGATGTGCGAGTAGACGGAGCCGCCCTTCTGCGCGAGCCCGGTCATGTCGAGAATGGCCGTTCCCTTGCCCTCGATGTGCGCCGCCACACCCAGGAGCGCGCCGATCGTCACCACGCCGGTTCCACCCACGCCGGTGACGAGGATTCCCCACGGCCTGTCCAGGGCGGGCAGCTCGGGCTCGGGCAGCGCGAACGCCTCGAGGGCGACCGGCGTCCGCTTGCGCAGCGACCCGCCTTCCACCGTCACGAAGCTCGGGCAGAAGCCCTTCACGCACGAGTAGTCCTTGTTGCAGGTGCTCTGGTCGATGGCGCGCTTGCGGCCGAACTCCGTCTCCACCGGCACGATGGAAAGGCAGTTGGACTTCTCTCCGCAGTCGCCGCATCCCTCGCAGACTCGCTCGTTGATCACCACGCGCCGGGCCGGGTCGGGAAAGGTCCCGCGCTTGCGCCGGCGGCGCTTCTCGGCCGCGCAGGTCTGGTCGTAGACGAGGGCGGTCACGCCGGAGATCTCCCGGAACATGCGCTGGACGTCGTCGAGCTCGTCGCGATGGTGGACGGTGGTCCCCGGCGCGAGGTCCGCGGCGCCGCGGTACTTCCCCGGGTCGTCGGTCACGATGGCGATTCGCTTCACGCCCTCGGCCGCCACCTGCCGCGTGACCACGGGCACCGTGAGGGAGCCGTCGACGGGCTGGCCGCCCGTCATCGCGACGGCGTCGTTGAAGAGGATCTTGTAGGTCATGTTCACGTTCGCGCTCACCGCGGCGCGGATCGCGAGCATGCCGGAGTGGAAGTACGTGCCGTCGCCGAGGTTCGCGAAGACGTGCAACATGTCCGTGAAGGGCTGGATACCGACCCACGGGACGCCTTCGCCCCCCATCTGCGTGAAGGTCATCGTCTGCTCGGGCCGGATCCACGTGGCCATGTAGTGGCAGCCGATCCCGGCGAGCGCCTTCGAGCCCTCGGGCACGCGGGTGGAGGTGTTGTGCGGGCAGCCCGAGCAGAAGTACGGGATTCGCGCGGCCTTCGCCCTGGGTCGGGCGAGCGCGGCCTCCTTGGCCTCCAGGAACCGGAGCCGCGCCTCCACGATCTTCGAGGTGTAGAACTTGCCGATGCGTGCCGCGATGACGCGCGCGATCATCGCCGGCGTGAGCTCGCCGGCGGCCGGCAGCAGCCATTCGGAGCGGTCGGCCTCCCACTCGCCGTGCTCGTCGTACTTGCCGATGACGCGCGGGCGCACGTCGTCGCGCCAGTTGTAGAGCTGCTCCTTCATCTGGTACTCGATGAGCTGGCGCTTCTCCTCCACCACGAGGATCTCGTCGAGGCCCTGCGCGAACTCGCGCACGCCCTCCGGCTCCAGTGGCCAGGGCATCCCCACCTTGAAGAGTCGGATGCCGATCTCCGCGGCGTGGCGCTTGTCGATGCCCAGGTCCTCCAGGGCCTGCAGCACGTCCAGATAGGACTTCCCGGAGGCGATGATGCCCAGTCGCGGGCTGGGCGAGTCGATCGTGACGCGGTTCAGGCCGTTGGCGCGGCAATAGGCGAGCGCGGCGTAGATCTTGTCGCGCTGCAGGCGCAGTTCCTGGTCGAGCGGCGAGTCCGGCCAGCGGATGTTCATGCCCGCCGAGGGCCCCGGGACGCCGGCGGGCAGCACGATCTTCGGATCCACCGGGTCGATCACGATCGAGGCCGACGAGTCGACCGTCTCGGAGATCGTCTTGAAGGCGACATAGCAGCCGGAGTACCGCGACATCGCGAAGCCGTGCAGCCCGAGCTCGATGATCTCCTGCACGCCGGTGGGATAGAGGACCGGAATCATCGCCGCGTCGAACGCGTGCTCCGACTGGTGCGGAAGCGTGGAGGACTTGCACGCGTGGTCGTCGCCGGCGACGAGGAGCACGCCGCCGTGCTTCGCCGTCCCCGCCGCGTTCGCGTGCTTGAAGACGTCGCCGCAGCGGTCCACGCCGGGACCCTTGCCGTACCACATCGCGAAGACGCCGTCGTACTTCGCGCCGGGAAAGAGCCCCACCTGCTGGGTTCCCCAGACGGCGGTGGCCGCCAGTTCCTCGTTCACGCCGGGGGTGAAGACGACATGGTGGGACTCGAGGTGCTTCCTCGCCTTCCAGAGGGCCTGGTCGAGGCCGCCCAGCGGGGAGCCGCGGTAGCCGGAGATGAAGCCCGCGGTGTGCAGTCCCGCCGCCTGGTCGCGGCCGCGCTGGAGCATCGCCAGGCGCACGAGCGCCTGCGTGCCGCTGAGAAAGACGCGGCCGGACTCGCGCGTATACTTGTCTTCCAGCGAGAGGGGTGCTGCGGACATCGGTGGCTCCTCAAAATGGGTGCTTTGGGGCGCGTCGCCGCCGGCCCGGAAAATTGTGTTCCCCGGTGGCAAATGGGGCAAGAGAATACCATCGTTGGCACCCCGCGTTGAGTTCCCAACTCGATCTTTTCGGCGAATCTCCCGCCCCTGAGCCGGCGGCAGGCGCGTCGTGCCCTGCCGCCCGCGACGCGCAACTGCAAAGCCTCGCCGCGCGGCTTGCGCCCGCCATCCGCCTCGGCACTTCGTCCTGGGCTTTCTCCGGCTGGGCCGGGGTCGTGTACGACCGCGTGCTTCCCGAGCGGGTGCTGTCGCGCACGGGGCTTGCCACCTACGCCCGCCATCCCCTGCTTCGCACCGTCGGGCTGGACCGCACGTTCTACGCCCCGATCGGGGAAGACGAGTACCGCCGCCACGCCGAGCAGGTTCCCGAGGGCTTCCGGTTCCTGGTGAAGGCGCCGCAGACGCTCACGGCCGCCTACCTCTTCGAGTCGCGCGAGCCGAGCCCGCACTTCATGGACCCCGCGGCCGCGCGCGCTCTCTTCGTCGAACCCTGCCTCTCCGGGCTGGGAGCGACGGCCGGGCCGCTCGTCTTCCAGTTTCCGCCGCAGGGCCGTGCCTCGACCCGAGACCCCGCTGCTTTCGGCGAGCGGCTGCACCGGTTCCTGAGCGGCCTTCCCCGCGGCGCGATCTACGCGGTGGAACTGCGCGACCGCGAACTGCTCGGACCGGAGACGATGCGCGCCCTGGCGGAGTGCGGGACGCGCCTGTGCCTGAGCGTGCACGCGCGCATGCCGCCGGTGCAGGTGCAGGCCGCGGCCGCCACGTCCCTCGGCCCCGGCCCGCTCATCGTGCGCTGGAACCTGCACGCGGGGTTCGGCTACGAGGAGGCGAAGTCGCGCTACGCGCCGTTCGACCGGCTGGTCGACGAGGACCCCGCCACCCGCGCCGAGATCGCCGCCCTGTGCCGGGAATGCGCGGAGCGCGGCGACGAAGCCTGGGTGATCGCGAACAACAAGGCCGAGGGGTCCGCGCCGCTCACGCTCGAGCGCCTGGCACGCGCGATCGTCGAGGGCGGCCCCTAGAAGAGCCCGAGCTGCCCCCCCGCGGAGGGCGCCAGGAAGCGATCGCACGCGAGCGTGGGAGGCCGTCGGGCGAGCCCGAGGCGCCGGCACGCGACCTCGACCCGGCGACGAAGGAGATCCGTGAGAAGCCCCTCGCCGGTCATGCGCGTGCCGAAGCGCGGGTCGTTGTCGCGTCCGCCGCGCATCTCGTTCAGGCGCGCCATCACGTGCGCGGCCTTGAGCGGGAAGTGCCGCTCCAGCCACTCGCGGAAGATGTCCTTCACCTCCCAGGGCAGGCGCACGAGGGACCAGCCGGCCCAGGCCGCGCCGGCCGCGGCACCGGCCTCGAGAATCGCCTCGAGCTCGTGGTCCGTGAGGAAGGGGATGACCGGCGCCACGTTCACGCCGACGGGCACCCCGGCGGCGGAGAGCCGCCTGATCGCCTCGAGGCGGCGTTGCGGCGCGCTCGCCCGCGGCTCCATGCGGCGCGATACCCCGTTGTCGAGCGTGGTGACGGACAACACGACGGTCGCGAGCCCCTCGCGCGCCATCGGCGCGAGGAGGTCGAGGTCCCTTTCCACGAGGGCCGACTTGGTGACGATCGTGACGGGATGGCAAGTCTCGCGCAGCACCTCGAGTACCGAGCGCGTGATGCGGCGCGAGCGCTCGACGGGCTGGTAGCCGTCGGTGTTGGAGCCGATGTTGATGGGCTCGCAACGGTAGCCGGGGCGCGCGAGTTCCTCGCGAAGCAGCCGCGCGGCCTCGGGCTTGGCGAAGAGGCGGGTCTCGAAATCCAGCCCCGGCGAGAGGCCGAGGTAGGCGTGCGAGGGGCGGGCATAACAAAAAGCGCAACCATGTTCGCAGCCCCGGTACGGGTTGATGGACTGCGAGAAGCCGAGATCCGGCGAGTCGTTGCGGGAGATGATCGACTTCGCGGACTCCTCGATGACGACCGTCTTCGGCCGCGCGGGATCGTCGCCTGCATCCGGGAACCAGCCGTCGTCGACGGCCTCCCGGTCGAGCGTTTCGAAGCGCCCTTCTGGGTTCCCTCCCGCACCGCGGCCCTTGGCGAATTCGCCATGGTTGCCGGCCGTCGATTTCATCGCCATGGCGAAGGATGGATCAGCGTGGCAACGGTGTCCTCACGCGCCCCGGATTGTGGATAACCGGCGACCGCAAAGCAAAAAGCCCGATCTCGTGGGAGATCGGGCTTTTCGGGTAAGGCCCTGGCGATGACCTACTTTCTCACGGGCAATCCGCAATATCATCGGCGCGACGTCGTTTCACGGTCCTG
>JAABQW010000269.1 GCA_011391275.1 Betaproteobacteria bacterium | reverse complement strand
CGAAGAAGTCGCGTATGTCCGTCGCCAGGTCGCGCACGATCGGCAGGTTCGCGAGCGGGGCGATCTCCAGCTCCCCGCCCTTGGCCACCCGCGAGACGTGCGTGCGGCAGGTCCAGCGCGCCACGCCGTTCACCGTCATCGCGCACGACCCGCACATGCCCACGCGGCAGGCGTAGCGGTAGGCGAGCGAGGGGTCGAGGTGGCGCTGGATCCAGGTGACGACGTCGAGCACCGTCTGGCTCTCGCGCCGGGGCACGCGATAGGCGACGAAGGCGCCGTCCTCCCGTCCCCGCCAGACCTTCACGACCAGTTCGTCCGACAATCGCGGCTCCCCGTATACCCGGCGCGTTCCGGGCCGACGCCATTGTTGCAGCAGCGGCCGGCGATGAAAAGCGTCGTCGACAGCAATGTACTGCATCCATGGCGGGAGCGGCGCCGGAATTTTGTCGACAAAAGTGTTGACACTTCTGCGACAGAACCGGTAGCTTCGCGCATACCCCCCAGGAGGAGCCGTGGCCGCCAGAGCCCGCCCGAAGACCCGCGCAGCCGCCGGCAGCCCCCGGCGCGCGCCCTCGCCGCGCGCGGCGCGCAAGCCCGCGACCGTGGCGCACATCGTGGGCGTCCTGCGCGCGCGCATCGCCCGCCAGGACATCCCGCCGGGAGCGAAGCTGCGCGAGGCGGACCTCGCCGGGGAGTTCGGCGTCGCGCGCGCGCGCATCCGCGACTCGCTGGCCGCCCTCGAGCAGCGCGGGCTCGTCGAGCGCATCCCCAACCGCGGCGCGGTCGTCACGCGCCTGGACCTGTCGCAGGTCTTCCACATCTACGAGCTGCGCGAGGTGCTCGAGGGCCTTTGCGCGCGGCTCGCCACCGAGCGCACGCCCCCGGAGCGCTGGCGGCGGGAGCTGGAGCTCTTCCAGGGCCCGATGAAGGACCTCATCGCGCGCAACGAGCTCGACCCCTACATCGAGCGCTACGAGGCGCTGCGCCGCGCCCTCATCGAGGCGGCCGGCAACCCCGTGCTGGCCGAGATGCTCGACACCATCTACGAGAAGACCCAGGTGCTCATCCGCCGCATCCTCATCCTGCCAGGGCGCGCCGAGATCGGCCGGCAGCAGCACGTCGCCATGCTGGAGGCGATGATCCGCGGCAAGGCGGACCTGGCCGAGCAGCGCCGGCGCGAGGGCCTGAAGAGCGCCAGGGCGCACCTCGAGAAGTTCCAGAAGTACATCCTCTGACCGACCCGACGCCCATGGACAACCGCCAAGCAGACCAGGAAGCAGCGGCCACCGCGGGCCCCCTCGCCGGCTACCGCGTCATCGAGCTGGGCTCGACCGTGGCCGGCCCCTTCTGCGGGCGCCTGCTCGCCGACTTCGGCGCCGAGGTCATCAAGGTGGAGACCGCCGAGGGCGACCCGGTGCGCACCATGGGCAAGCGCTTCCACGGCAAGTCGCTCTACGCGGCGAGCATCTTCCGCAACAAGTCGCTCATCGTCGTGGACCTGCGCCGGCCCGAGGGCCAGGCGATCGTGGCCGACCTGGCGGCGAAGAGCGACGTGCTCATCGAGAACTTCCGCCCCGGCGCGCTCGAGCGCTGGGGCCTGGGCTACGAGGCGCTCTCCGCGCGCAACCCGGGGCTCGTGATGGTGCGCATCAGCGGCTTCGGCCAGGACGGGCCCTACAGCCAGCGCGCCGGCTACGGGGTGATCGGCGAGGCGGTGAGCGGGCTTCGCCACCTCACCGGCGACCCGGACCGGCCCCCCGCGCGGGTGGCGGTGTCCATGACCGACTACATCACGGGGCTCTACGCCGCCTTCGGCGCCACCCTCGCCCTCCTCGCCCGCGGCAAGACCGGGCGCGGGCAGTGCATCGACGCCGCGCTCTACGAGTGCGCCTTCAGCTTCATGGAGCCGTGGATCCCCGCCTTCGAGAAGACGGGACACGTGGCCAACCGTTGCGGCTCGCGCCTGCCGGAGAGCACGCCCAACAACCTCTACGCCACGGGCGACGGCAACTTCATCCACATCACGGCGATGGGCGACACGGTGTTCGGCCGGCTCGTCGAGGCGATGGGCCAGCCCGGCCTCGCGCAGGACGAGCGTTTCCGCGCCGCCACCGCGCGCTCGGCGAACTTCGAGGATCTGGACGACCTCATCGGCCGCTGGACTGCCGGCCTGCCGCTGGAAACCCTCGAGAAGACGCTCGAGCAGGCGGGCGTGCCCGCCACGCGCATCTTCACCATCGCCGACATCTTCGGCGACCCGCACTACCGGGCGCGCGGCTCCATCGTGCGCGCGCCGGACCCGGACCTCGACGGCGTGGCCATGGCCGTCCCCGTGCCGCGCCTGTCGGCCACGCCCGGGCGCGTGAACCACGCCGGCCACGACATCGGCGGCGACACGCGCCGCGTCCTCCAGGAAATCCTCGGCCTGCCCGCCGAGCAGATCGACACGCTGCAGGCGCAGGGCGTGATCGGCTGCGCCAACCCCCGCGCCGAAGCCAAGTCCGCCACCGCCCCATGAGCACTTCCGCCGACACTGCCGCGACCCCCGCCAATCCGCTCGACGAGCGCCGCGCGCGCCTGGAGGAGGAGTTCGCCCGCCGGGAGGCCGCCGCCACGCGCATGGGCGGGCCCGATCGGCTGGCGCGGCGCACCGCCGCGAACCTCCTCAACGCGCGGGAGCGCCTCGACCGGCTCTTCGACCCCGGTTCCTACATCGAGTCCGGCCTCTTCGCCACCTCCGCGAACCCGCCCGACCGCGAGAAGTCCCCGGGCGACGGCAAGATCGCCGGCTTCGGCCGCATCGCCGGGCGCGAAGTCGCCGCCGTCTCCAACGACTTCACCGTGCTCGGCGCCTCGAGCGGGGCGACCAACGGCCGCAAGATCGCGCACATGAAGCGCGTGGCCACGCAGCGCGGCCTGCCGCTCGTCTTCCTGGGCGAGTCCTCGGGCGCGCGCATGCCGGACCACATGGGCTCGCGCGGCATGGGCTCGCTCCTGGGCAACGACGGCGCCCAGTACCAGCGCCTGCGCGAGACGCCCTGGGTGTCGGCCACGCTGGGCCCCTCCTACGGTTCCGCCTCCTGGTACTCGGTGCTTTCCGACTTCAACGTCATGCGCAAGGGCGCGGTCATGGCCGTCTCGAGCGCACTCCTCGCCTCGCTCGCCATCCGCGAGGAAGTGGACCCCCAGGAACTGGGCGGCTGGCGGCTGCACGCCGAGGTGACGGGCTTCGCCGACCTCGTGGTCGACACCGACGAGGAGGCGATCGACGCCATCAAGCGCTTCCTGGACTACCTCCCCAGCCACTGCAACGAGGCCCCGCCCGTGCGTCCCGTGCCGGCCGGCTCCGGCGCGCAGATGGCCAGGGTCCTCGACTTCCTCCCCTTGAGCCGCACGCAGGTCTACGACGTGCGCAAGATCGTGCGCGCCGTGGTGGACGCCGACAGCTTCTTCGAGCTGAAGGCGCGCTTCGGCAAGGTGGCGGTGACGGGCCTGGCGCGCCTGGACGGGCGCACCGTGGGCATCATCGCCAACAACCCGCTCTACAAGGGCGGGGCGCTGGACACCGAGGCCTGCGAGAAGATCACCAGCTTCATCGTGATGTGCGACTCGTTCAACATCCCGCTCGTGATGTTCGTCGACACGCCGGGCTTCGTGATCGGAACGGAAGCGGAGCGCCGGCGCGCGCCCGGCAAGATCATGAACCACATGAACGCGCTGGCACTGACCACCGTGCCCAAGCTCTCGGTGATCCTGCGCAAGAGCTACGGCCAGGCCTACCTCAACATGGGCGGCGGCAGGAACTCCGACGAGGTCGCCGCCTGGCCCACCGCGGAGGTGAGCTTCATGGACGCGACCTTCGCCGTGAAGATCGTGCACGGCCTCGACCCCGGCATGCCCGGCTTCGACGCGGCGCTGGAGCAGATGAAGCGCGACAGCGAGGCGTGGGACTTCGCGTCGATCTTCGCCGCGCAGTCGGTGATCCGCCCCGAGGAGACGCGCGACTACCTCGTCCGCATGCTCGAGGTGCACCGGCTGCGGCTCACCCACGGCGTCGGCCAGCGGCACATGCGCGCCTGGCCCACGAGCTACTGACGATGGCGGCCTTCGGCAAGGTGGTGGTCGCAAACCGCGGGGCGGTGGCCGCCAGGGTGCTGCGCGCGCTCAACGCCCTGGGCCTGCGCTCCCTCGCGCTGTACTCCGACGCCGACCGCGGCGCGCCGTGGCTGGAACTCGCGGGCGAGACCGCGCACATCGGCGGGTCGCCGGCGCGCGAGAGCTACCTCAACCAGGACGCGGTGCTCGAGGCGGCGCGCCGCGCCCACGCCGACGCGCTGCACCCCGGCTACGGCTTCCTCTCGGAGAACGCCGCGTTCGCGCAGCGCGTCGAGGACGCCGGCATGCGCTTCATCGGCCCGTCGCCGCGCTGGATCGACGCCATGGGCCACAAGACGCGCGCGCGGGAGATGGCCGGCGAGCACGGCCTGCCCATCGGCCGCGGCTCGGGCGTGCTGCCGGTCGACAACGAGGCAATCCTGCGCGCTGCCGAGGACATCGGCTACCCGGTGCTGGTGAAGCCCGCGGCGGGCGGCGGCGGCATCGGCATGCTGCCGGCCCGCAACGCGGAGCAGCTCCTCGCGGCCGTCGAGCGTGCGGCCTCCATGGCCGAGCGCGGCTTCGCGAGCCGCGAGGTCTACCTCGAGCGCCTGGTCGACAAGCCGCGCCACGTGGAGATCCAGCTCCTCGGCGACCGACACGGCCGCGTGGCGCACCTCTTCGAGCGCGACTGCTCGGTGCAGCGCCGGCACCAGAAGATCATCGAGGAGGCCACCGCCCCCGGCATCCCGCGGGAGGTGATGGTGCCGCTCCTCGAGCGCGTCGCCGCGACCTTCGGGCGCCTGGGCTACGACAACCTCGGCACCGTCGAGATGCTCCTCGCGCCCGACGGCGAGTTCCGCTTCCTCGAGATGAACACCCGCCTGCAGGTCGAGCACGGCGTGACGGAGGAAGTGACGGGGGTCGACATCGTGGCCGCCCAGGTGCGCTCCGCGGCCGGCGCGCCGCTCGACGAGATCCTGCCCGAGGCGCCGCGGGTGACCGGCCACGCCATCCAGGCGCGCGTCTACGCCGAGGACCCGAAGCGCTTCCTCCCCTCGCCCGGCACCCTGCGCGAGTTCGCCCCGCCCGTCGCGCGCGCGATCCGCGTGGAGACCGGCTACGCGGCCGGGCGCGAGGTCACGCCGCACTACGACCCGCTGCTCGCGAAGGTGATCGCGCGCGGGGCGAGCCGCGCCGAGGCCATCGACCGGCTGGTCGATGCCCTAGGGGCCTTCCGCATCGAGGGCGTCAAGCACAACATCCCGGCGCTGGTCGCGATCCTCGCGTCCGGTGAATTCCGAGCTGGCCACGTTCACACGGGGCTCGCGGCCGAGGTGGTCGGCCGCCCCAGCCCGCAACCCGTCACTTGAAGGAGCAACCCTTGGCAATGATCGATGTGGCATCCGTGGTAACCGGCTCGGTCTGGAAGATCGAGGCGAGCGTCGGCCAGAAGCTCGAGCCCGGCGACGTCATCATGATCCTCGAGTCCATGAAGATGGAGATCCCGGTGATCGCCGAGGACGGCGGCGTGCTGCGCGAGCTGCGCGTGACCGAGGGCGTCCCGGTGGCCGAGGGCCAGATCGTGGCAGTCGTCGAGGAATGAGCGCCGATCCGCAGGCCCCCGGCGCGATCGCGCCGCCGGAGCCGACGGGCTGGGAGCCCGAGCTCGAGGAGCTTCGCTTCCGTCGCGAGCAATCGGCCGCGCTCGGCGGGCCGGAGCCCATCAAGCGCCACCACGACCAGGGGCGCCTCACGATCCGCGAGCGCATCGAGGGGCTCGTCGACCCCGGCTCCTTCCAGGAAGTGGGTCGCCTCACCGGCAAGGGCGACTACGACGGCGGCAAGCTCACCGGCGTGGTCCCCGCGCCGTACGTGATGGGGCTCTCGACGATCGGCGGCCGCCCCGTCGCCATCGGCGGCGAGGACTTCACCATCCGGGGCGGGACGAGCTGGAGCGGCGACCGCAAGAAGGGCGGCCAGGGCGGCTTCGTCGAGGACCTCGCCCACGAGTACCGCATCCCGCTGGTGAACCTCATCGACGGCGCGGGCGGCAGCGTCACCTCCATCACGCGCCGCGGGCACTCGGTCTTCCCGGGCGTGCACGGCTTCGAGCAGTCGGTGCGGCTGATGGGCGAGGTGCCGGTGGTGTGCGCCGTGATGGGCACGGCCGCGGGCGGGCCGGCCGGCCGCGCGATCCTCGCGCACTGGTCGGTCATGGTGAAGGGCACGAGCCAGGTGTTCGCCGCCGGGCCGCCCGTCGTGGAGCGCTCGCTCGGCCAGAAGATCCACAAGGAGGACCTCGGGGGCGCGGCGCTGGCGGCCGACCTCGCGGGCACGATCGACCAGGTCGCGAAGGACGAGCAGGAGTGCTTCGAGCTCATCCGCCGCTACCTCAGCTACATGCCGCAGAACGTCTGGGAGCTGCCCCCCGTCGTGCGCACCGGCGACCCCGTCGACCGCTGCGAAGACGCCCTGAAGGACATCGTGCCGCGCAACCGCCGCCGGCCCTACGACATGCGAAAGGTCGTGCGCTGGATCGCCGACCGCGACTCCGTCTTCGAGCTGCAGCCCTCCTTCGGCAAGGCGGTCATCACGAGCCTCGCGCGCATGAACGGGCGCGTCGTGGGCATCATCGCCAACAACCCGATGGTCTACGGCGGCGCGATCGACGTGAAGGGCGCGCGCAAGCAGACCCACTTCGTCGAGCTGTGCGACTGCTTCCACATCCCGATCGTCTTCCTGGTGGACGTCCCCGGCTTCATGGTGGGGCGCGACGCCGAGGCCGCGGCCACGCTGCGCGAGGGCATGCGCAGCGTCTACGTGAGCCTGCAGGCCACGGTGCCGATGTACACGGTGGTGATCCGCAAGTGCTACGGCATGGCCGGGATGGGCGCCACGGACAAGAACGGGCTCGACCTCAAGATCGCCTGGCCCTCGGCCGAGTGGGGGTCGCTGCCCATCGAGGGCGGCGTGGCCGCGGCCTTCCGCAAGGAGATCGCCGCCGCTCCCGATCCGCGCGCACGGGAGGCCGAGATCGAGGCATCATTGCGCGCGGATGCCTCCCCGTTCAAGACCGCCGAGGCCTTCGGCGTGGAGGAGATCATCGACCCGCGCGAGACCCGGCCGTACCTGTGCCGGTTCATCGACGCGGCGCAGGGCCGACTCGCGACGACGGTCGGCCGGAAACCCAAGTACGGCGTAAGACCGTAGGTCCAGCGGGCTGAAGTTCCGACAACGACGAGGAGAACCGACATGAAGGCGTGGAAACTCTTGAGGCTCGCGACGATCGCCGCGATCGGCCTGGCCGGCAGCGCCCAGGCGCTTGCCGAAGTGGGCGAAGTGAAGATGATGTCGCAGTTCGGCATCGGCTACATGCAGCTCACGTTGATGAAGCACGACAAGCTGGTCGAGAAGCATCTCGCGAAGCAGGGCCTGTCCGGAACCACGGTCACCTGGGCCAAGCTGGGCGCGGGCGCGGCGGCGAACGACGCCCTCCTCTCGGGCGGCCTGCACTTCGCCTCGGGCGGCACCGGGCCGGCGATCATCCTGTGGGACCGCACGCGCACCAACGTGGGCGTGCACGGCGTGGCGGCGCTGTCCTCGATGCCGAACATGCTCATCACCCGCAACCCGAAGATCAAGTCGCTCAAGGACTTCACGGAAGGCGACCGCATCGCGATGGCCGGCGCCGGCTCGTCGGTGCAGACGACCTACCTGCAGATGGCGGCGGCGAAGGAGTTCGGGATCGACAACTACAAGAAGCTCAACCCGCTGATGGTGAACCTCCCGCACCCCGAGGGACTGCGCGCGCTGCTGTCGGGCTCGAAGGAGATCACCTCGCAGTTCACCTCGCCGCCCTTCCAGAACACGGCGCTGGAGAACCCGGAGATCCACACCGTCCTCAACTCCTACGACGTGATGGGCGGGCCCAACACCTTCCTCATGGTGTGGTCGACGAAGAAGTTCCGCGACGAGAACCCCAAGTCCTACAAGGCCGTCGTCGACGCGCTGAAGGAGGCCACCGAGGCGATCAACGCGGACAGGAAGCGCGCCGCCGAGGTCTACGTGAAGGAAGGCGGCGGGAAGGAATCGGTCGACAAGCTGCTGAAGATCATGAACGACCCCCAGGTCCGCTACCAGCTCGCGCCGGAGCGCATCCTTCCCTTCGCGCACTTCATGCACCAGGTGGGCACGATCAAGAACAAGCCCGCGTCCTGGAAGGACCTCTTCTTCCCGGACATCCACGACATGTCCGGCAGCTGAGCCGGTGGAGCCCGGCAAGGCCCCGCAATCCGCGCGAGGGGACGGCATGGAACAGGCAGGCACCGACGAGCAGCCGCTGCTGCGCGTCGAGGGCGTGACGCTGCAGTACAAGACGCGGGAGCACCTCGTCACCGCCACCTACCGGGTGGACTTCGAGGTGTTCCCGTCGGACCGCTTCGTCCTGCTGGGGCCCTCGGGCTGCGGCAAGTCCACCCTCCTCAAGGCGGTCGGCGGCTACCTCAACCCGGTGGAGGGCCGGATCGTCCTCAAGGGCGCCACGGTCACGAAGCCCGGCCCCGACCGCGTGATGGTGTTCCAGGAGTTCGACCAGCTCCTGCCCTGGAAGACGGTGAAGCAGAACGTCATGTTCGCGCTGGAGGCCTCGGGGCGCCTGTCGGGCCCCGAGGCGGCCGACCGCGCCATGGCCTACATCGAGAAGGTGAAGCTCACGCGCTTCGCCGACAACTACCCGCACATGCTCTCCGGCGGGATGAAGCAGCGCGTGGCCATCGCGCGCGGCATGGCGATGGAGCCCGACATCCTGCTGATGGACGAGCCGTTCGCCGCGCTCGACGCGCTCACCCGCCGCAAGATGCAGGACGAGCTGCTGCAGCTCTGGGAGGACACGCACTTCACGGTCCTCTTCGTGACCCACTCGATCCCGGAGGCGATCCGCATCGGCAACCGCATCCTGCTGCTCTCGCCCCACCCCGGGCAGGTGAAGGCGGAGCTCAACAGCGACGGCACCGACCCCGAGGACCCCGACACGAACGAGCGCCTCTCGGAACGCATCCACCGCATGCTGTTCGCGGAGATCAACAGCATCGAGGAGCCCCCGATCCATGCCTAGCGCCCGCGCCCTGAGGCCCGAATTCGTCCGCGAGCAGGTCCAGGAGCACGACTTCAACGTCGTGAACAAGCCCCTGGGCGCCTGGGAGCGGATCCGCGACAACGCCGTCGCCCGCCGGCTGTTCATCCTCGCCGTGCTCGCCTGCATCTGGCAGGGCTACGCCTCGTACCTGGACAACTCGCTGGTGCTGCCGACCTTCTCGGAGACGATGCGCACCTTCCTTTCGCGCATCGCGAACGGCGAGCTCGTGCTCAAGTCGTGGGTGTCGATCAAGGTCCTGCTGCAGGGCTACATGATCGGACTGGTGCTGGCGCTCGTGCTCACCATCCTCGCGATGGCCTCGCGGCTGGGCAACGACCTCCTCGAGACGCTCACCGCGATGCTGAACCCCCTGCCCGCGATCGCGCTGCTGCCGCTCGCGCTCATCTGGCTGGGGCTGGGCGACCCGAGCATCATCTTCGTGCTCGTGCACGCCGTCATGTGGCCCATCGCGCTCAACACCCACTCCGGCTTCATGGGGGTGTCCGGCACCATGCGCATGGTCGGGCGCAACTACGGGCTCTCCGGCGTGCGCTTCGTGGGCAAGATCCTGATCCCGGCCGCCTTCCCGAGCATCCTCTCGGGACTGAAGATCGGCTGGGCCTTCGCCTGGCGCACGCTCATCGCCGCCGAGCTGGTGTTCGGCACGTCCTCGGGATCGGGAGGGCTCGGCTGGTTCATCTACGAGAACAAGAACCTGCTCGACATCCCGGCGGTGTTCTCGGGGCTCTTCACCGTCATCATCATCGGGCTCCTCATCGAGAACTTCGTCTTCCGCATCATCGAGCAGCGCACGATCCGCAAGTGGGGGATGCATTCCTGAGCGGGCGCGCGCCTGCGTTCCTCGAGCCGGCCTCCGCCCCGCTGCTGGGCATCGTCTGGGTGGCCGAGATGGTGCGCGTCTTCCACCCCTCGGCGATCCTCGGCCACCTGGCGGGAGCGTGCCTGGCGGCCTACGTGGTCCTGGCTCTCGCGCGCTCGACCGCGCACATCCGCGGGCTCTTCCTGGTCGCCGTCGGCGCATCGTTGGCCACCGCGTGGTGGATCGGCTCGATGGCCGCGCTCCTGGCGGGCTTCGCCAAGGCGCAGATCTTCGGCGCCTTCCTGCCCTCGGTGCTGATGCTGCGCGCGACGGTGGAGGCGAGCCCGCGCATCGCGCTCCTGCGCGGCGACCTGGGCCGGCTCGGGCACGAGGCCAGGCAGAACTGGATGCAGTACGGTTCGCATTCCCTCGGCGCGGTGCTGAACGTCGGCGCCCTGTCGGTCCTGGCGCCCGTGGTGGCGGCCGAAACGGATCGCGAGCGGCGCCTGGACCTTGCGCGCAGCTCGGCCCGCGGCGTCGGCGGCGCGGTGCTGTGGTCGCCGTTCTTCCTCTCGCTCGCCTTCACGAGCCAGCTCATCCCGCACGTGCCCCTGTGGCAGTCGATGGGCGTGGGCGTCGGCATGGCGGCGATCGGGCTGGCTCTTTCCTGGCTCCTCTTCACGCCATCGCTGGGCCGGGCCGGGTTCGTGGCAAGCGTGGGGCGGCTCGCGCCGCTGGCGATGCCCATGCTCCTCGTGATCGGCGCGGTCGTGGGCTCCACCCTCGCCTTCGGGCTGACGGGCCTGCAGGCGGTCGCCATCGTCGTGCCCGCGCTCTGCCTCGGCTACATGGCCACGCTCGGCGCGGCCGGGGCGCGCGGCGTCGTGCGGCGTACGGCCGCGAACTTCGGGCGCCTTTCCGACGAGCTCCTCATCGTGGTCGGGGCGACGCTCCTTGGCGCGGCGGTGGCCGCCATGCCGGCGGTGCGTGAGTTCGGCGCCGGCATGACGCCGGACATGATCGCCGGCCCGGCGCTGCTGGCCGCCATCGTGGTCGTGCTGCTGGTCCTGGGCCAGCTGGGGCTGCACCCGATGATCGGCGCGAGCATCGTGCTGCCCGTCGTCGCCGCCGGGGACTTCGGCCTGTGCGGCGTGGTGCTCGTGGCCGCGGGCGTCTTCGCCTGGGCCCTGAACGCGAGCGTCTCGATCTGGACGCTGCCCGTGGCCGTGGCCTCGGGCGCCTTCGGCGTCCCGGCCGCGCAGATGCTGTCGCGGCGCTCGCTGCAGTTCGCCGCGCTGCACGCCGTGGCCGGGCTGCTCTACCTCGCGGCCGTGAACGCCGTCCTCATCCGGCTCGGCTGCCCCTAGCCCCCGCCTTCCCCTTCGAACACACAGGAGCCGCAATGAACGAATCCCCCACCCCCGTGACCGACGAGTACATCCGCCGCGGCGACTTCAATCCCCTCTGGGAGCAGATGCGCGCGCTGGACCCGCAGTTCATGGAGGCCTACCTGCGCTTCCGCGACGTGCCGCACGTGAACGGGCCGCTGCCGCCCAAGTTCAAGGAGCTGGTCCTCGTGGCGATCAACGCCGCCACCACGCACCTCTACGCGCCGGGCGTGCGCCGGCACATCGCCAACGCCTTCAAGGCCGGCGCCACGCGCGAGGAGGTGCTCGAGACGATCCAGCTCGTGACGGTGATGGGCATCCACTCCTGCGGGCTGGCGATTCCCATCCTGGTCGAGGAGTACGAGAAGTTCGCAGGCACGAGCGCGCCGGCCAAGGCCGGCTGAGATCCGACAAGGGGACACGAAGATGGCGAAGACGAGCGGTGGCAAGGCGGTGGTGGCGGCACTGGAAGCGGAGGGCGTGCAGCACGTCTTCGGCCTCATCGGGTCGGCCGGGATGGAGATCTTCGACGCGCTGCACGACTCGAAGGCGATCCGCTTCATCGGCGTGCGCGACGAGCGCACCGGCGTGCACATGGCCGACGGCTACGCGCGGGCCTCGGGGCGCGCGGGCGTCTTCCTCGCCGGCCAGAACGGGCCCGGCGCCACGAACCTGGTCACCGGGCTCGCGCAGGCCAATGCCGCGTATTCGCCCGTCGTGGCGCTGGCGGGCTCGCTCTCCTCCGCCCACGTCTACCGCGACGCCTTCCAGGAGGTCGACCAGCAGGCCCTCTTCAAGCCGGTGACCAAGAAGACCTGGACCGTGACGCAGGCCGCCCGCATCCCGGAGATGGTGCGCGAGGCGTTCACGACGGCGCTCTCGCCGCGGCGCGGGCCCGTCGCCCTGAACCTGCCGCGCGATCTTCTCGCCGAAGTCGCCGAGATCCCGGACGCGCCGCCTCCGGCCGGCTTCCGCGCCAGTGCGCCGGCCGTGGGCGACCCCGCGCTCGTGCGCCAGGCGGCGCAGCTCCTCTCTGGAGCGAAGCGCCCGCTGATCATCGCCGGCGGCGGCATCAAGAATGCCCGCGAGCACGCGCGCGCCCTGGCGCTCGCGGAACTGCTCGGTGCCCCGGTGGCGCTTTCGCCGGGTCACGGCGACGCCATCCCCTGCGGGCACGCGCTCTACGCTGGCCAGGTCGGCCCGCGCGGCAACGCCGTCGCCTCCCGCCTGGCGCGCGAGGCGGACGTGATCCTGGCCCTCGGCACGCGCCTTGGGTTCAACACCACCTTCTACACCTACGACAACCTCAACCCGGCGGCGAAGATCGTCCAGGTCGACCAGGACCACGCCGCGGTAGGCCGCTTCTTCCCCATCGCCCTCGGTCTCGTCGGCGACGCCGGCGGGATCGGTGCGCAACTCGCCGCGGAACTGGCCGGCCACCGGCCGGGCGCCGAGGCCGCCGCCTGGACGGCGGGCTTCAGAGACGACCGCCGCAAGCTCCTCCTCGAACGCGACGCGACGGGTGCGGCGCGCGCCGACCCGATCCAGCCCGCCATGCTCTACCACGCGCTGCGCGCGACCGTGCCGGCGGATGCCATGTTCACCATGGACGCGGGAACGCTCTGCCTGCAGGCCACCGACCAGTTGCCCTACCGCCAGCCCCCGTCGCTCTTCACCCCGCTCGACTTCGGGCTCGTGGGCTTCTCCTACGCCGCGGGCCTGGGGATCAAGCTCGCCTGCCCGGAGCGCACGGTGGTGAGCCTCATGGGCGACGGCGGCTTCGGCATGACGGTGAGCGAGATCGGCACCGCGGTGGCGCACGGCATCAACACCGTGTGCGTCGTGATGAACAACGGCTGCTGGGGCGCGGAGAAGGCCTACCAGCGCGACTTCTTCGGCGGCCGCTACATCGGCGCCGACGTGCCCAACCCGCCCTACGACAAGCTCGCCGGGCTCTACGGCGCCGCCGGCTTCCGCGTGGACCGCGCCGTGGAGCTCGACGCGGTGCTGCGCGAGGCGCTGGCCTGCGGCAGGCCGGCCATCGTGGACGTGCAGGTCGACCCCGCGGCGCTCTACAGCTTCCGCCGCGATTCCTTCAAGCACCGCGACAAGGACGCGAAGTAGCCCATGGACGCGAGGCACGACTACATCGTGGTCGGGGCGGGCTCGGCGGGCGCGGCACTCTCGGCGCGCCTGAGCGAAGGCGGGCGCTTCAGCGTGCTTCTCCTCGAGGCTGGCGGCCCGGACCGCAACCCGTGGATCCACATCCCGCTGGGCGTGGGCAAGCTCCTCACCAACGAGCGCTTCGCCTGGAAGTTCGAGACCGAGCCGCAGCCCGAGCTCAAGGGCCAGCAGGTGTACTGGCCGCGCGGCAAGGTGCTGGGCGGCTCGAGCGCGCTGAACGGCATGGCCTACGTGTGGGGCGACCCGCGCGAGTACGACGCCTGGCGCGAGGCGGGGCTGGCCGGCTGGGGTTTCGCCGACCTGCTGCCCTATTTCCAGCGCATGGAGAACAATCCCTTCTCCCGGGATGCCGCGCGCGGTCACGCCGGCCCGGTGCGCATCACCGACCGCAAGCTGCGCGACCGCGACGCGCTCTCCGACGGCTTCGTGGCGGCATGCCAGGGCGTCGGCATCGCCGAGACGCCCGACTACAACGTGACCAGCTACGAGGGCGTGCGCTACCTCGAGCAGACGGCGCACCGCGGCCGGCGCTGGAGCACCGCGGTCGCGTACCTGCGCGAGGCGGGCAAGCGCCCGAACCTGCGCATCGAGACCGGCGCGGTGGTCTCGCGGGTGCTCTTCGAGGGCACGGCGGCGAGCGGCATCGAGTACCGCATCGGCGGGCGGTTGCAGCAGGCGTTCGCGGCGCGCGAGGTGATCCTCTGCGCCGGCGCGATCCAGTCGCCGCAGTTGCTGGAGCTGTCGGGCATCGGTGACGCCCGGCGGCTGGAGCAGCTCGGCATCCCCGTGGTCGCGCACCGGCCCGCCGTGGGCGAGAACCTCATCGACCACCTGCAGCTGCGCTGCACCTACGAGTCGCGGCTGCCGATCACCATCAACGACGTGATCCGCAGCCCGCTCAGGCGCATGGCCGTGGGCCTGCAGTACGTCCTCACGCGCCGCGGGCTCATGGCGGGCACCTCGTCCACGGCGCATGCGATCACGCGCACGGCGTGCGCGACCGGCCGGCCCGACGTGATGATCCGCATCTACCACATCAGCGGCAAGGACCGGTACTCGCGCTCGCCGGGCGCCGGCATCGACCCCTTCCCCGGCTTCTCCCTCGGCGGCTTCCAGTTGCACCCCTGGTCGAGAGGCTCCATCCACGCGCGCTCGCGCGACCCGCTGGAGCATCCGCGCATCGAGCCCAACTACTTCACCGACGAGCGCGACCGGGCGACGGGCCTCGCCATGCTGCGGCTCATCCGCCAGGTGGCCGCGCAGCCCGCGATGCAGGCAGGCATCGTTCGCGAGACGCGCCCGGGCCCGGAGGTCGACGACGACGAGGCTCTCCTCGACTACGCGCGCGGATGCGGCCAGACCGCCTGGCACACCGTGGGCACCTGCCGCATGGGGAGCGGGCCCGACTCCGTCGTGGACGCCTCGCTTCGCGTGCGCGGAGTCGAGCGGCTGCGGGTCGCCGACGCCTCGGTGATGCCGACGATCCCGTCGTCCAACACCAACGCGCCTTCCATCATGATCGGCGAGAAGGCCGCGGACCTGGTGCGCGCCGACGCGCCGGCCTTCGGCTAAGATTCCTGATCCTGCCGCGCGGCACCACCGAATGCCAGGGCACACGGGGAGCTTCGTGGACACCTCGGAAATCCGCAACGCCGTGACCGCGGCCATCGAGTCGATCGCGCCCGAATGCGCCGGGAAGCCGCTCGAGCCCGGCCGTCCCTTGCGCGGGCAGGTCGATCTCGACTCGCTGGATTGGCTCAATGTCGTCTCGGCCCTGCACGAGCGGCTCGGCGTCGACATTCCCGAATCCGACTACGACCGGCTCACCACCCTGGACGGGATCGTCGCCTGCGTCGAAGGCCGGCGCAGGGAGGCTGCCGCCGCACCGACGACCCGGTTGGCCGCGCCGACAGCGCCGCTGCCCGACACGAGCCACGAGATCAACGGCACGCGGGTCCGGATCCGGCCGATGCGCCCGGAAGACCGCGACCTGGAGGCCGAGTTCGTCCGCCACCTGTCCGGCGACGCCCGCTACAAGAGATTCATGGCCACGATGCGCGAGCTGTCGGAAGCGAAGCTCAGGTACCTGACCGACGTGGACCAGGTCCGGCACGTGGCGCTGGTGGCGACCGCCGACATCGACGGGCGGCAGGTCGAGGTGGGCGTTGCCCGCTACATCGTCGATCCCGTGGGCACCGGCTGCGAGTTCGCGATCGCGGTCGACGATGCGTGGCAGGGGTCCGGGCTCGCGGGCGTCCTCATGCACGCGCTGATGGGCGTGGCACGCTCGCGCGGACTCGTCTCCATGGAGGGCATCGTGCTGGCGGCCAATTCCCGGATGCTGCACTTCACGCGCCAGCTGGGGTTCAGCGTCGAGCGCGACCCGGAGGACATGCAGACGCTTCGCGTGACCAGGGCTCTCTAGCGCGCGGGCAGGCGCCGGCACGCAGCACCGCTCCTCAGTGAAACAGCACCTCGAGGATCTCCGCGATCTCGGAACTGTACCGGTCGAGGATGATGGGTGCGGAGAGAAAGCCCATGATCCAGCCGAGGAGGAGCCGCGCGAACGCCGGCAACGCGGGCGACGGGAACAGGACGTTCTTCATCTTCATGCGTGCGACACCCCCCGGATCGAAGTGCCCGCCACCGCGCGGGCATCGGTGATGGTACCGGAAGGCGAAATCCCGCCCGCGGGGCTTTAAGCCTTGCCCCGGGGCGGGATCGCTTCGTGCGGACTACTTGGTTTCGATGCCCAGCGACTTGTAGAGCGAGCCGAACTGGTCGTAGGACTTCTTGAACCAGACCTTGTAGTCGGCCGCGTTCATGTAGTCCACGGGCTGGCCGAGGTCCGACATGATCTTCCTGAACTCGGCGTCTTCGGAGATCTCCTTGAACTTCTTCTCCAGGTACGCGATGACTTCCGGCGGCGTGCCCTTGGGCGCCGCAACGCCCTTCACGGAACCCGCGGTCACCACGTCGTAACCCTGCTCCTTGAAGGTCGGCACGTCGGGGATCGCCCCGTCGCGATTCTCCAGGGCAACGGCCAGCGCGCGCAGGCGCCCGGCCTTCATGTGCGGCAGGATTTCGCTGGGGTGACCACCGCCGAAGTCGACGTGGCCGCCGACGAGCTTGGTGATCGCGTCCGCGCCGCCCGAACCCGGGATCGTCGTGACCTTGATGCCGGCCGCCTTGCCGAAGAGGAGGAAGGTGACGTCCACCGAGGCGCCCTTGGTCGACACCGACGCAGTGGTGTACTCCTTGCTCTTGCCCGCCTTCACCAGGTCGGCGAGCGTCTTGTGGGGCGAGGACGCCGGCACCGCGAGGGCGATCGAGTGGATCGACATCCGGCACACGGTCTCCAGGTCCGTGAAGAGGTCGTAGGGGAGCTTGCGCTGGTGCGGCACGACGAGGTCCTCGCCCGAGCCCCAGCCGAAGAGCAGCGTGTAGCCGTCCGCCTTGGCACGCACGACGTCCACGCGCCCCGGGATCCCGCCGCCGCCGCCCTTGTTGACCACGACCACCGGCTGCGGGAAGTATTTCGGAGCCACCGTCGCGATCGCACGCGCCAGCAGGTCCGTCGAGCCCCCCGCGCCATAGGGCACGATGAGCTGTATCGGCTTGTCCGGATAGGCCGCGAGGCCGTTCGTTGCCGCGACAAACAACCCGAGGGCGGTGGCGAGCACCGACCAGATTCGCTTATGCATGCGTGACTCCTTCCTGACGTGATGACGACTTGCGGGCGGCATGCGCGGGAGCTGGCAACTGGATCCTCCCTACTTCGCAGCCTCGGATGATGCGACAGCCCGGGCCGCGCGCTTCTTCCGCCACGCGGCCCAGAGGTTGTAGAGCACGAACGCGATCGCGATGGCCATGAGAGACCCGGAGATCGGCCGCGTGAAGAACACGCTGCCGTCGCCGTTGCTTATGAGCAGGGCCTGGCGCAGCGAGCGCTCCATGATCGGCCCGAGCACGAAGGCGAGCAGCAGGGGTCCCAGGTCGAACTTGAGCTTGCGCGCGATGTAGCCGAAGACCCCCATGACCAGCATGACCCAGATGTCGAAGACGTTGTTGTTGACGCTGTACACGCCGACGAGGGTCAGCACCATGATCATCGGCGCCATGAACGAGTACGGAACGCGCAGGAGCTGCACCCAGATGCCGATGAGGGGCAGGTTCAGGATGAGGAGCATCACGTTGCCGATGTACATCGAGGCCACGACACCCCAGAAGACGTCCGCGTGCTCCTTGAGCAGGAAGGGCCCCGGCGTGATGCCGTGGATGAGGAGTGCCGCGAAGATCATGGC
>JAABQW010000268.1 GCA_011391275.1 Betaproteobacteria bacterium | reverse complement strand
CCGAACGTCGCCTACGACAACCCCGGCACCGCCGCCGACGGCCTGCGCACCAACGACGACTTCGGCATGTACAACGGCGCCACCGACCGCTACAACTGGAGGCTCGTCGGAAAGAAGGAGATGTACGTTCCCTATAACTCCTACCGGCTGACCTCGCCCGCGCTCAAGTACGCGGACGTGCTCAAGCCCGGCCACATCAACCAGGACCTCGCCCGCTACGAGCTGCACCGCGTCTGGGTGGTGGAGGCCACGCTCAAGACGGGCACGAGCCACATCTACGCCAAGCGCGTGTTCTTCCTCGACGAGGACAGCTGGGCGCCCCTTCTCAGCGACAAGTACGACGGGCGCGGCGAGCTGTGGCGCTTTTCCGAGCAGCACAGCGAGAACTGGTACAACGTCCCGATGTTCTTCGGCACGGTCGAAGTCCACAACGACCTGCAGTCGGGCCGCTACCTCGCCATGGGCCTGAGGAACGAGGAGACGAAGATCTACGAGGCGATCAAGCGCTCCCCCGCCGACTACAGCCCGAACAGCCTGCGCGGCCTCGGTACCCGCTGATGCCCGACCCGGCCTGCGGCCGGCCGGGGGCAGTCTCGCGCGCCCGTGAGCGCGGGGACTGCCCCCTTTTCATTGGGAGGAAGCCATGAGCAAGAACCGGTTCGCCGGGGCGGTCGCCGCCGCAGGCCTGGTGCTCTGCGCGCCGGCCGCGGTCGCCGAGATCCTTCCCGAGTCCGGGCCGCTGCCCAGGGTCACGATGGAGCGCCTGCTCCTCGTCGACGCGACCCACCGGGGCAGCCGCGTGGTCGCGGTGGGCGACCGCGGCTACATCGTGCTTTCCGACGACGACGGCAAGACTTGGCGGCGCGCGAAGTCGCCCGCGGTGCCGATGCTCACGGCGGTGGAGTTCCTCGACGCCAAGCAGGGCTGGGCAGCCGGGCACGATTCCGTGATCCTCGCCACGGCCGACGGCGGCGAAACCTGGGTGCAGCAGTTCGCCGCCCCCGCCGAGCAGCGCCCGCTCCTGGACGTGACATTCCTCGACAAGGACAACGGTTTCGCGATCGGCGCCTACGGGGCGTTCTTCGAGACCACCGACGGGGGCAGGAACTGGAACCCGCGCAAGGTGATCGAGGACGACAAGCACCTCAACGCCTTCGTGCGGCTATCCGAGGGACGGCTCGTGATCCTCGGGGAGGCGGGCACGATCCTGCTGTCCGCCGATGCCGGCAAGACCTGGTCGCCCGTCCCCTCGCCCTACAAGGGCAGCCTCTTCGGCGGCCTCGTGGCCGACGACGGCGCGGTCGTCGCCTTCGGCCTGCGCGGGCGCATCTTCCGCTCGACCGACGCCGGCAGGACCTGGAAGGCCGTGGACAACGCCTCGGTCGCCACCCTCATGGGCGGCACGAAGCTGCCCGACGGCGCGCTCGTCATCGCGGGCAACGGCGGCACGGTGCTGGTCTCCCGGGACCACGGCCAGTCGTTCGTGCCGCTGCCGACCGGCAGCACCAAGGCGTTCGCCAAGGCCATACTCGGCCCCGCGAACGCGGTGATTCTCATCGGCGAGACGGGCGTGCGCGAGGCGGCGCTCCCGCTGGCGAAGCGATAGGAGCGGCGACGAAGATGCTCGACAGGCTGATCCAGACCGTTTCCGACTTCGTCTTCGGCTACCGCAAGCCGCTGCTGGTCCTCTTCGCCGTGGCGACCGTGCTCTTCGCGGCGTCGGCCTCGCGCCTCACGGTGGACGCGGGCTTCAACAAGATGGTGCCGCTCAAGCACCCCTACATGCAGGTCTACCGCGACTACGAGAAGGTGTTCGGGGGCGCCAACCGCGTGGCGCTCGCCATCGTCCAGAAGGACGGCGACATCTTCAACAAGGAGTACATGGCGAAGCTCAAGGCCATCACCGACGACGTGTTCCTGCTGAACGGCGTCGACCGGCCTTCCGTGAAGTCGCTCTTCACCCCCAACACGCGCTTCATCGAGGTGATCGAGGAGGGCTTCTCGGGAGGCAACGTGATCCCCGCCACCTTCCAGGGCACCCCCGAGGACCTGCTCCAGGTGCGCGCCAACGTGCAGAAGTCGAGCGAGATCGGCCGCACGGTGGCCACCGACTTCACCGGCGCGCTGGTGACCGCGGGGTTGCTGGAGATCGACCCGCAGACGGGCAGGCGCCTGAACTACTTCGAGGTGTCCGCCAAGCTGGACCAGCTGCGCGAGAAGTACGAGGGGCCGCGGCACTCGGTGCACATCATCGGCTTCGCCAAGGCCATCGGGGACATCCGCGACGGCGCGCGCGGCGTGCTCACCTTCTTCGGCGTGGCCTTCGTGATCACCGCGGGGCTGATGCTCTTCTTCGTGAAGGACCTGAAGCTCACGGGGGTGGCCCTCGGCGTCGCGATGATGCCCGTGCTGTGGCTGCTGGGGACGCTGCCGATCCTGGGCTTCGGCATCGACCCGCTGTCGATCCTCGTGCCCTTCCTCATCTTTTCCATCGGCGTGTCGCACGCGGTGCAGATGGTGAAGACCTGGGAGCGCGAGGCGGTCTCCGGCACCGACAGCCTCACGGCGGCCAAGCGCGCGTTCGCGAGGCTCTTCATCCCCGGTACCTTCGCGCTGCTGACCAACGTGCTCGGCTTCGCGGTGATCATGCTGATCCCGATCGACATCGTGAGGGAACTCGGCATCACCGCCTCGCTCGGCGTCGCCTGGATGATCGTGACCAACAAGATGCTGCTGCCGATCCTGCTCTCGCACCTGCACATCTCGAAGGACGCCGCGGCCAAGGACGCCTTCCAGGAGAGCCAGGTGGAGCGCGTCTGGCGCGCGGCCTCGGGCTGCGTGGAGAAGGGCAAGGCGGGGACGATCGTGGCCGTCTCGGCCGTGATCCTGGCGGTGGGCATCGTCGGGGCGAACAGGCTCAAGGTGGGCGACTACGGCATCGGCGTGCCGGAGCTGCGCCCCGAGTCGCGCTACAACAGGGACAACGCGAAGATCATCGAGAAGTTCGCGATGGGCACCAATACGCTGGGCGTGGTGGCCCAGACGAAGGGCGTGCCGGGCGCGTGCACCAACTACGAGGTGATGTCGGTCATCGAGAAGTTCGACTGGTTCATGCAGAACGCGCCGGGCACCCAGTCGGTCATCTCGCTGCCGGGCCTCGCGAAGGGCGTGAACGCGGGCTTCAACGAAGGCAACATCAAGTGGCGCCAGCTGCCGCGCGACCCGCAGGTGATGGCGCAGAGCGTGACGCCCATCGACACCGCCACGGGGCTCCTGAACCCGGACTGCAGCGCCATGCAGGTGCTCGTCTTCACCACCGACCAGCAGGGCGAGACCATCGCCTCGCTGGTGGCCAACGTGAAGGACTTCGCGGCGAGGAACAACACCGCCAACCTCGAGTTCAAGCTCGCCACCAACAACATGGGCGTCACCGCCGCCACGAACGAGGCGGTGGACGCCGCGCGCTGGGAGATGAACTTCGCCATCTTCGGGGCGCTGCTCGCGATGTGCATGATCACCTTCCGGAGCCTGCGCGCCACGCTCTGCATCCTGATCCCGCTCGCCATCGTCTCGGTGCTCTGCGAGGCGCTCATGCCGATGCTGGGCATCGGCCTCAAGGTCTCGACGCTGCCGGTGATCGCGCTGGGCGTGGGGGTGGGCGTGGACTACGGCATCTACCTCTACGACCGCATCGAGGTGCACCTGGAGGAAGGCAAGGGGCTCGCCATCGCGTTCTTCGAGGCGCTCAAGGAGCGCGGCACCGCGATGGTCTTCACGGCTGTCACGATGACGATCGGCGTGGGCACCTGGGCGATGTCGGCGCTCAAGTTCCAGGCCGACATGGGCATCCTCCTCGCCTTCATGTTCTTCCTGAACATGCTCGGGGCCATCTTCCTGCTGCCGGCGCTGGCGGCGTTCCTGATCAAGCCGCACAAGGCGGCGTGAGCGCGCCACCCGGGGCGCTTGCGCGCGGCTTCGTCGCCGCCGGGGCGCTGGCCCTGGCGGCCGGCGTGGCGCTGGGTGCCGCCGCCTCCCATGCCGCCGGGCGCGCCCCGCACCCCGACGCGGCAAGGCTCCTGCAGATCGCGGTGCTCTACCAGCTCGTGCACGGCCTGGCGCTCGTCCTCGCGGGCGTGCTGGCGCGCTTCGGGCGCTCGCAATGGCTGGTGCTCGCCGGCGCGGCGTTCCTGGCGGGGATCGCGATGTTCTGCGGCTCCCTCTACTGGCTCGCCTTCACCGGGAATCCGGCGGGCATCGTCGCACCGCTGGGCGGGTTCTCGTTCATCGCCGGCTGGGTCCTGCTGGCCATCCACGCCCTCGCGGGCGAGCGGGGCGGCTAGGGCAGGACGATCGCGTCGCCGACGCGGATCTCCCCGCGGCGCGCGGTCACGGCGTTCATCCCGAACATCGCGCCGAATTCCGGGCTCATGCGCCAGGCGGAGAGCGTGGCCAGCGGCTCGGGGCCGGTCACCTCGCCCGTGGACTGGTCCGTCGTGGTGACCTGGCAACGGCCGCAGGGCTTGGCCATGCGCAGCGCGGCCGCCCCCGCCGTGAAGTCCGTCCACCCGTCCTCCGCGAAAGGCCCGCAGCCGCGCACCACGATGTTGGGCCGGAACCGCTCCATCGGGACGGGGCGGGCCAACCGCGCGTTGAGCGCATCGAGCGAGGCTTCCGAGATCACGAGGTGCGCGTAGCCGTCGGCGTAGCCCACGAGGTGGCCGGGGCCGGCCTGGCGCGCCTTCGACTCGCGGCGCGTGGAGTCCGGCATGTAGACGAGCCGGCAGGGCCGCCCCAGGGCCTCGGTGAGCCAGCGGTCGGCCTCGCGCGAGGGCGCAACGGCCGGGGACTCGAAGTCCCACACGGTCGCCCGCAGCGCTTCTCCGTCGGCCGGCTCGAGGGGAACGGCCACCTCGTCGAGATCCGGCGCCGCGAGCCGCAGTTCTCCGCCGGCGATCTCCGTCCACACCGTGGCCATCCGCGGAAACTGCCGCTGCGACAGGAAGTGGCCGTCGGAGTCGACCACCATGAACCTCCGGTCGTGGGCGAGCCCCCGCTCGGTGGCGAGGGCGGAGGCGACCGCGATGCCCTTGAGGCCCTTGACGGGGTAGACGTTCAGCTGGGTGACGGTGACGGTCATGGCGGCGCGAGGATTGAATTGGGGGGAGAAGGGGGGTACTTTACCCGTCCCGGCCGGGGGAGTTCCGGCAGCAATCCACACCTGAAAGGGGACGCCATGGCGCTTTGGGACAAGTTGATGGGCGAACTGGTCGACATCGTCGAGTGGCTCGACGACAGCAACGATACGCTCGCCTACCGCTTCGAGCGCTACCAGAACGAGATCAAGTACGGCGCGAAGCTCGTGGTCCGCGAGGGCCAGGTGGCGGTGTTCATCAACGAGGGCCAGCTCGCCGACGTCTTCAAGCCCGGCACCCACACGCTGACGACGCAGAACCTGCCGATACTGGCCACGCTCAAGGGCTGGAAGTACGGCTTCAACAGCCCCTTCAAGGCCGAGGTCTATTTCTGCTCGACGCGCAAGTTCACCGACCTCAAGTGGGGCACGCCGGGCCCCGCGATGATGCGCGACGCGGATCTCGGCATGGTGCGCGCCACCGCCTTCGGCATCTACGCCATCCGGGTGAAGGACGCGGGAATCTTCGTGAAGGACCTGGTCGGCACCGACGGGCGCTTCACCACGGACGAGATCCACGAGAACCTGCGCGGCAAGATCGGCCTGCGGATCAAGGAAGTGATGCCGGAGCTGGGCATCCCCGTCATCGAGCTCGAGGCCAAGGTGACCGAGATGGGCACGCGCCTTCGCGAACGCCTCGGCCCGGAATTCGAGGGCATGGGCATCGAGCTGGTCGAGGTGCAGGTGCAGGACATCGGCCTGCCCGAGGAAGTGGAAAAGGCGATCGACAAGCGCGGCGCCATGGCCGCCATCGGCAACCTCCAGGCCTACTCGCAGTACGAGTCGGCCTCGGCCATCCGCGACGCGGCCAACAACCCGGGTGGTGCTGCCGGCGCGGCCGTGGGCATCGGCGCGGGCGTGGCGATGGGTGCGCAGATGATGAACTCGATGGGGGTGGGCGCGGGCGCCTTCGGCGGCGCGGCCGCGGCGGCTCCGCCGCCCATCCCCGGCGCGGCGGCTTTCCACGTCGCGGTGAACGGCCAGCAGACGGGTCCCTTCGACCTGGCCGCCCTCCAGCAGCAGGCGGCGAGCGGCGGCTTCACGCGCGCCTCCCTCGTCTGGAAGGCCGGCATGGCGCAGTGGTCCAAGGCGGGCGACGTGCCCGAGCTGGCGGCCCTCTTCGCCCAGGTGCCGCCCCCCGTTCCGCCCTCCGCATAACCTCCGGAAGAGGGAGCCCGAGGAAAAGGGATCTGCCCCCTTTTCTTCGGGCTCCCTTTTCATGTCCATGGAACAGGCCGACCTCCAGCCCGCGCGCCACGACAACGCCTTCGTGAAGACCTTCCCCTGCGCGGGCTGCGGGGCGAAGCTCTCGTTCGCGCCGGGCACGCGGGACCTGCAGTGCGAGTACTGCGGGACCGCCAACGCGATCGCCGAGGACGACGCGCGCATCGAGGAACTCGACTTCGAGACCTACCTCAAGGCCCTCGAGGGCAAGATGGAGGTCGAGGAGGTCGAGGAGGTCCGCTGCGACAAGTGCGGCGCGGAGCAGTCGATGGCCGGGCACCTCTTCGCCGGCCACTGCACCTTCTGCGGCGCGGCCATCGTCTCGAAGAGCTACGCGAGCCGGCGCATCAAGCCCAGGTCGATCGTTCCCTTCCAGGTGAACCGGCAGCGCGCGGCCGAGTCCTTCCGCCGCTGGGTGAAGGGCCTGTGGCTCGCACCCAACGACCTGAAGCGGTACGCGCAGAGCGATGCGGGGCTCACCGGCGTGTACCTGCCCTACTGGACGTACGACTGCAGCACGGCGAGCGACTACACGGGCGAGCGCGGCGACGACTACTACACCACCGAGACCTTCACCACGCGCAACGCCTCGGGCCAGTCGGTCACGCAGACGAAGCGCGTGAAGCACACGCGCTGGACGCCCGCCGCAGGGCACGTGGAGCGCTTCCACGACGACGTGCTGGTGATGGCGACGAAGACGCTGCCGGCCCGCATCACCGACTCCGTGATGCGCTTCGACCTCATGGGCCTGGTTCCGTACCAGCCGGAATTCGTGAGCGGCTTCCAGGCCGAGGCCTACCAGGTGACGCTACGCGACGGTTTTCCCATCGCGAAGCAGTCGATCGACGAGGCGGTGCGCGCCCTCATCCGGCGCGACATCGGCGGCGACCAGCAGCGCATCCACTCCGTCTCCACCCGCTACAGCGAGGTGAAGTTCAAGCACGTGCTGTTGCCAGCCTGGATCTCCGCCTACCGCTACCGCGACAAGGCCTTCCGCTTCCTCATCAACGGCCAGACCGGGGAAGTCTCCGGCGAGAGCCCGAAGTCGTGGTGGAAGATCGCCTTCCTGGCGCTGGGCGTCGTGGTCGTGCTCGTCCTCGTGCTCATGGCCGGCGGGAGGGGGTAGCGAGCGGCCCCCTCCCGCGGCGCCTCAGGCCGCCTTCTGCCGCACGTGCAAGTGGGCCTCGGGGACCGGGTAGCCGGCCGCGCCGAAGGTGTCCCGGATCGCCATGTTGGTGTCGAAGTAGACCTGCCAGTAGTGGTCCGTGTGGACATGCGGGCGTACCGCGAGGACCGGGCCACGCTCGTTGAAGGAGAGGATCTCGACTGTTGGCTTCGGCTCGGCCAACACGTTGGCGATGCGCGGCAGCGCTTCCTCGAGGCGGCGGATCGCGTCATGCGGGTCGACCGAGTGGCCGAGTTGCGCCGTGAGCTCCACGCGGCGATGCGGGTTGGTCGAGTAGTTGCGGATCGTGCCGCCCATGACCTTCGCGTTGCCGACGAATGTCTGGACGTTGTCGGGCGTGTCGATCGCGGTCGTGAACAGGCCGACTGCGCGCACCGTGCCTTCGACGTCCGCGGCGAGCACGTAGTCGCCCACCTTGAACGGCCGCAGCACGAGGATGAAGGCGCCCGCGGCGAAGTTCGCGAGGAGCCCGGACCACGCGGCGGCGATGGCCAGTCCGAGCGCCGCGATCAGGGCGGCGAACGAAGTCGTCTCGACGCCGAAGTAGCCGAGGATGCCGATCACCAGCAGAACGTTGAGCGCCACCGCGATCGTGTTGCCGATGTAGCGGATGACCGTCGGCTCGACCTTCTGGCGCTCCAGTGCCTTCTGGATCAGCGAGCCGGCGATGCCGATCAGCCAGCGGCCGACGATGTAGATGACGATCGCGCCGACGACCTTGAGGCTCATCGCCACCAGCATCGGCCTCGCCGATTCGAACATTGCCTGCACGTCCATGATTCCTGCTCCTTGGTTGTTGGGGTTGCCGGTACGGAACGAAAGGGACGCTGCCCTTCACGCCGGCCCCAGCCGGCGTGAAGGGCAGCGTCCCCTTCGTTCCTTGTCGAGGCTTGCTAGCCGACCTGGCCTAGCATCGTCGCGCCGTCGGAGACCTCGAACTTGCCCGGCCCCTCGAGGTTGAGCGACTTCACGACGCCGTCGACGACGTACATCGAGAAGCGGTTGCAGCGCATGCCGAGACCGCGCGCCGTGAGGTCGAGCTCGAGCCCCAGCTTCTTCGTGTAGTCCGCGCTGCCGTCCGCCATGAAGCGGATCCTGCCGCCGGCCTTCTGGTCGCGGCTCCACGCACCCATCACGAACGCGTCGTTCACCGCGAAGCACCACACCTCGTCCACGCCCTTCGCCTTCAAGGCGCCGAGGTTGTCGAGGTAGCTCGGCACGTGCTTGGCCGAGCAGGTGGGCGTGAAGGCGCCCGGCAGGCCGAAGATGGCGATCTTCTTCCCTTTCACCAGGTCCTCGACCTTGAAGGTGTTGGGGCCGAGCGTGCAGCCGCCGCCCTCGACTTCGATGAACTCCTGGACCGTGCCCTCGGGCAGGCGGTCGCCGACTTTGATGGTCATGCTCGATGCTCCTGTGTTGTGGTTGCTGGGGAAAGGTCAGGGTGCCGCGACGTGTCCGCGGCGGAACGCCGCGAGCGCGAGTCCCGCGGCCACGAAGGCGCCGCCCAGGATGCGGTTCACCCACCGGAGGTGCGACGGGTCCTTCATCACGGCGAGCACGCGCGCGGCCAGGCCGATGTAGCCCGCCATCACCACGAGGTCCACGACGAGGGTCGTGAGCCCCAGGATGGCGTACTGCACGAACTGCGGCCGCGACACGTCGATGAACTGCGGCAGCACCGCCACGTAGAAGATGATCCCCTTGGGGTTCGTGATGTTCACGAGGAAGCCCTTCAGGAACACCTCGCGCGAGTCCCGGCCCTGCGGCGCGTCGGCGCGGGCGTCGAAGCGATGGGGCTCGGCGCGCCAGGTGACGAAGCCCAGCCACACGAGGTAGGCCACGCCGCCCCACTTCACGGCGTTGAAGAGGTTCTCCGAGGCGAGCAGGATCGCGCCCAGGCCGACGGACACGAACAGCATGAGCGTGAAGTTGGCCACCTGCATGCCGACCGCGTTCCACATGCCCCGGCGGAAGCCGTGGTTGAGCCCGGCGGCGAGGCTCGAAAAGACCCCGGGCCCCGGCGAGACCGACAGGATGATCGTGGCGACGAGGTAGGTGATCCAGACGGAGAGGTCCACTAGCGGCCTTTCTCGATGGCGCGGCGGGCGATGCGGTCCACCAGGCCCGGCGCAACGAGTTTGAGAAACATTCCCATTTTACCCCGAACCGTCATCACCACTTCGCGCCGCCGCGACTCCACCGCCGCCAGGGTGATCCGCGCGCATTCCTCCACGCCCATGACCTCGCCCTCCTTCACCGGGCTCACCGCGATGGGCCGGCCGTCGGGTCCCGTGGCGTTCTCGCGGATGCCGGTCGAGACGAAGCCCGGGTAGATCATGGTGACCGTGACCCCGGAGCCGGCCAGCTCGATGCGCAGCGTGTCGAAGAAGCCGCGCATGGCGTGCTTGGAGGCGGCGTAGCCCGACCGCGTCGGCACCCCGACCAGGGCCGTGAGGCTCGCGATCCCCACGAGGCGGCCGCGCGAGGCCCTGAGATGCGGCAGCGCGTAGTGCGTGCAGTACACCGCCCCCATGTAGTTCACCTGCATGATGCGCTCGAGGATCCCCATGTCGGCGATGTCCTCGAAGCGCGCCCACATCGTGGCGCCGGCGTTGTTGACCAGCGTGTCGATGCGGCCGAAGGCGGCCACCGCGTGCTCCGTCATCCGCCGGCAGTCGTCCTCCTTCGCGACGTCGGCGACGATGACCTCGGCACGCGCGCCCAGCGCCACGCACTCCGCGGCCACTTTCTCCAGCGCCTCGCGGTCTCGCGCCACGAGCGCCAGCATCGCGCCTTTCGCCGCCAGCTGCCGCGCGAGCTCCGCGCCGATCCCCTTCGATGCGCCGGTGATGATCACTACGTTGTCTTTCATGTCGTCCTTTCCGTCACCCTCATCCCCGGCCCTTCTCCCAAGGGAGAAGGGGGGCTTGTCTCCCCTCTCCCTTGGGAGAGGGGTCGGGGGTGAGGGTCATTTCTCCGTCTCCGGATCCGGGATGTGGTTGAAGGCGATGTGCATCCCGCCCCTGTCCCGGGCCTTGTGCGCCGACGCGAAGTAGACCGCCTGCCTGCCGAAGCGGGCGTTCAGCTTGTCGAGCGTGTCGTAGAGGCTCTTCGACTTCGACTCGGCCGCGAAGAGCGAGCCCGTGTGGCCAGCCTCCGAGACCAGGTCGGAGAAGGCCATCCCGACCTGCAGGATCGTGCGGCGGTCCTTCGGCCGCCCCGCCCACAGCTTCTCCAGCGCGTGCAGGAAGAGGACGGTGTCCTGCGTGTCCACGAGGCGCATGTCGGCGTCCCAGCGCGAGCCGTCGAGGTACCGCAGGGCCACCGTGATGCGCGACGCGTAGTGCCCCGACTTGCGAAGCCGCATCGCGGCCTTCTGCACGAGCCGGTCGAGGATGGCCAGGGCGTCGGCCGGGTTGCGCCGCTCGGGGGCGAGGACGCTCGAGTGCGAGATCGAGCGCGTGTCGCCTTCGCGCGATGCAACCGCCTCGCCGCGCAGCCGGTCGTGCATGATCTCGCCGCCCACGCCGCCCCAAACGGCGCGAAGCTCCTCGCGCGTGCGGCCGCACAGGTCCTCGACGGTGCGGATGCCGTGACGCAGCAGGCGCTTCTCCATCTGCTTGCCGACGCCGGAGAGGTCGCGGAGCGCGAGGCCGAATAGCCGCCGCGGAAGCTCGCGCTGCTCGATCAGCACCAGGCCGTCGGGCTTCATCATGTCGGAGGCGGTCTTGGCGATGAAGGTGTTGGGGCCGATGCCGATGGATGTGCGCAGGCACTCGCCCACGGCGCCGCGCAGCGTCTCCTTCACCTTGCGCGCCAGGCCCAGCGCCCTTTCCGGCTCGCGCCAGCGGCCGGTGAGCTCGCAGTCCATCTCGTCGATGGAGAGCACTTCGCGCACGGGCACCACGGTGTCCACCGCGGCCACGGCGCGGTGGTGGAAGTCGATGTAGACCTCGTGGCGGGCGAGCACCAGCTCGATGCCGGGGCAGAGCTTCTTCGCGTCGCCCACCTTCGTTCCCGTCTTCACGCCGAAGGTCTTCGCCTCGATGCTCGCGGCGATGCACACCGTGGTGTCGGCCATCATCGGTACCACCCCCACGGGCCTTCCCCGCAGGCGCGGCTCCACCTGCTGCTCCACCGAGGCGAAGTAGGAGTTGAAGTCGACGAGCAGCGAGCGCAGGGTCATCGAGGCGCGCCAAAAGGGGCAGCCGGAAAAAGGGGTCAGATCCCTTTACTTGACCGGGTCTGCAGACCCGGTCAAATAAAGGGATCTGACCCCTTTTTCCGGCTGCCCCGTCACGGGAAGTCGGTGGCGGCGACGAAGGCAGCCACGAGCGCCTCGAGGCCGCGCGCGTCCTCGTCGTCGAAGCGCTCGAGCCGCGGGCTGTCGAGGTCGAGCACGCCGACGAGCCGTCCGTCCTTCGCGACGGGGACCACGATCTCGCTCTCGGAGGCGCTGTCGCACGCGATGTGGCCGGGGAATGCGTGCACGTCGGGCACGACCACGGTGCGCAGGGTGGCCGCCGCGGTGCCGCACACGCCCCTGCCAATGGCGATGCGCACGCAGGCGGGCTTGCCCTGGAACGGGCCCAGCACGAGGCCGCCGTCCTTGAGCCAGTAGAACCCCGCCCAGTTGAGGTCGGGCAGGGTGTGGAAGACGAGCGAGGCGAGGTTGGCGGCGTTGGCGGTGAAGTCGCGCTCGCCTTCGAGGAGCGCGCGCGCCTGGGCGAGCAACTGCGCGTGGAGTTCGGACTTGGAGAGTTGGGTGTCGGCGTTGGCGACGGCGAACATGGCGGCGATCCCGGGGGCGACGCCGCTAGGTTACCACCCGGGCGGGAGCGTCACCCCGGGACCTGCCCCGCCGCCAGGGCGTGCATCTGCGCGGTGAGGGCGCGGGCCTGGTCGATGTTCCACTGCGCGGCGAGTTCCGCCCGGGACGCGAAGGGAAACACCATGAGCCGCGGGCGCTGCGGGGGAGGCAGCGCGCGGCCGGGAAAGTGCCTGGCCGTGAAACGCTCGCGGCAAGACAGCCAGCGTTCGTCGAATCGCCCCGGCGAGTGGTGCAGAACGAGGAAGCCGTTGTCGACGCCGACCCGCAGCCCCAGCTTCGCGGCCCTGAAGGCGAAATCCGCGTCGTACCCATGGAAGCCGTCGAAGGTCGCCTCGTCGAAAGGCGAACGCTCCCACGCGTCGCGGCGAGCGGCGATGAACATGCCGTCGAGCGCCTGGATCCCCCCGACACGCTCGCCTGCCACGCCGTAGAGCTTCATGGTCACGCCGCCCCCCGGGGCGGGCCCGGCGCAGGCGCCGTGCAGGTGCGGGTGGCCGGCGGCGGGCCAGTAGGCGTCCACGCACCGCGTCGTCCCGGCCGCGCCCACGATGTCGAAGTGCCCGAGGCCGGCCACCAGCACCCGGGCGAAGTCCTCCCGCAGGTGCTCGACGTCGTCGTGGGAGAAGACGAGAAGATCGCCCTTCGCAGCCCGCGCGGCGCGGTTGTAGGCCTCGGCGAGCGAGCGCGCGTCGCGGATGGCGACGATCTCGTGCGCCGTCCCGGCCAGCCGCTCGCGGTAGTTGGCCGTCACCGCCGCGAGCTTCGCGTCGTCGATGGAGCAGACGATGACGGATACGAGCATCAGGCGCGCGCCACCGCGCGATAGATGCCCACCGTGCGCTCGGCGCAACGCGCCCAGGTGAACTCGCGGGCACGCGCGATCCCCGCGCGGCCGAGCCGGTCGCGCAGCGCGGCATCCTCGACGAGGGAGCGCAGCGACTGCGCCATGGCCGCCTCGTCGTCGGGATCCGCGAGGAGCGCCGCGTCGCCCGCGATCTCCGGCAGGCACGAGGCGCTCGAGGTGACGACGGGGACGCCGCAGGCCATCGCCTCCACCACCGGCAGCCCGAACCCCTCGTAGCGCGACGGGTAGGCCATCGCGAGCGCCCCCGCGTAGAGGGCCGGCAGGTCATCCTGCGGCACGAAGCCGAGGAAGCGCACCGCGCCCTCGCGCTCCAGCCGCTCCACGAGGGCCACGAGGCTTTCGTTGAGCCAGCCCTTCGCCCCCGCCACGACGAGCGGTCGCCCGCCGCGCACGCTTTCCGGGAGCGAGGCCCAGGCGCGCATCGCGAGCGCGAGGTTCTTGCGCGGCTCGAGCGTGCCGACCGACAGGAGATAGCCGCCGTGGACGAGGCCGTGCCTCGCGAGCACCGGCGCGGTCGCCGCGGCGTCGCGCGGCGCGAACTCCGGGCCGACGCCCAGGTGGATCGCCGTCACCCGCTTCGGGTCCAGCCCGAAGTGCGCCAGGGCCTCGCGCCGGACGGTCTCGGAATCGGTGATAACGTGCGCGGCCCGCTCCAGCGTGCCGGGCAGGTAGCGCGCCAGGTGCTCCAACCGGTCCGACGGGTGCGACTCGGGATGGTGGACGAACGAGAGGTCGTGCACAGTGACCACCAGCGGTCCATCCCATGGCAGCGCGACGTAGTTGGGTTCGTGGTAGAGGTGCGGGCGCATGAGCCGCATGCCGCCCGAGAACATGAGGCGCTGGCCGGCGCGCGACACGAGGTAGGGGTAGGGCAGCACCTTCTTCACGACGCGCTTCACGTCGTCGATGGCGGCCACCGGCGAGGCGACGGCCTTGCGTCCCCAGTGGCTCGCGTAGAAGTAACGCGGCTGGACGTCGCCGCGCGCCTCGATCGCCGCCATCAGCTGCCGGATGTACTGGCCAACGCCTGTGAGGGGGGACCGGAGGGGAACGGCGTTGACGGCCACGCGGAGCATGGCCGGATTATGAACGACGCAGGTGCTCCCTGCCGTCGCGGGTGTTGCCGTGCGGCGACAATCCGCACCCTGGCGCGGCCGGAAATGCCTGTCCGATCAAGCCATTGGGAATCTGGCCCGGAAGCTGCTTTCTTCCCCGGCTCCACGCTCGCCAATCGATTCCAGGGAGGATATCCATGCGCGAAGCAACCTGCCGGCCGTCACGGCGGTGGTGGCGCACGGTCGCCGCCACGCTGCTCGTCTCCGCATCCCTCGTGCATGCCGCGCCCCTCGATACCGATGGCGACGGGATCCCCGACGAGATCGAGCCGTACGAAGGCACGTCGCCGCTCGTGAAGGACAACGAGATCTTCCAGAACGCGTCGCTCTTCGTGAAGCAGCAGTACCGCGACTTCCTGGGCCGCGAGGTCGACCCGGCCGGCTACGCCTACTGGTCGGGGGTGATCGCCGCCGGATCCGTGCCGCGCGACTGGTTCGCGCACATGCTGCTCGCGAGCGACGAGGTGAAGGCGCGCTTCTCGCCCATCGTGCGGCTGTACCTCGCCTACTTCCGGCGCGCCCCGGACATCGAGGGCCTGCTGGGCTGGGAGGAGTACCACCGCAACGGCATGAGCCTCGAGCAGATCTCCGACGGCTTCGTCCTGTCGCCCGAGTTCCAGGCCACCTACGGGTCGAAGACGAACGCGGAGTTCCTGCAGCTCGTCTACCGCAACGTCCTCAACCGCCAGCCGGACGCCTACGGATACCAGTGGTGGCTGGCCGAGCTCGACTCCGGACGGCGCTCGCGCGGGATGGTGATGGTGGGGTTCTCCGAGTCGGGCGAGTTCCAGTCCGCCACGAGGAACGAGTTCCTGGTCGCGATGGCCTACGCCTCGATGTTCCGCCGCACCTCGGACGCCGGGGGATTCGCCGGCTGGGTCGCGGCGCTGGACGCGGGCGGCAGCCCCCAGGCGATGGTGGCCGGCTTCATGAACACGGTCGAGTACAAGGACCGCTTCGTCCACTACTACTCGCTGCCCCCGACGAGCGCCGCCGTGGACGCCGCGCGCTTCCTCTCCCAGGCGACGTTCGGCCCGCGCAGCCTCACGGAGATCGCGCGCGTGCAGGGCCTGGGCTACGACCGGTGGCTCAACGAGCAGTTCCTGGCGCCCTCGGCCTCGCACCTGCAGTACATGTACGACGAGACGCTGCGCCGCGCCAACGGCCCGGTGTACGACGACCAGACCTACGAGGCCATCTGGAGACAGTGGCTCTGGGGCGCCGACCAGCTGCGCGGGCGGACGGCCTTCGCGCTCTCGGAGATCCTGGTGATCTCCAACATCGCGCCCAACCTGAACGCGTACTCCATGGCCGCGTACATGGACATCCTAAACCGCAACGCCTTCGGCAACTTCCGCACGCTGCTGAGGGACGTGACGCTCTCGCCGGCCATGGGCGACTTCCTCAACATGCGCGGCAACGACAAGGAGGACCCGGCCAGGGGCAGGCTTCCCAACGAGAACTACGCGCGCGAGGTGCTGCAGCTCTTCACGATCGGGCTGGTGAAGCTCAACCAGGACGGCACGCCTGTCATCGGCACGGACGGCAAGCCCGTACCCTCCTTCGACGAGGAGGTGGTGAAGGGCTTCTCGAAAGTGTTCACCGGCTGGAACTTCGCCGGAAACGACACCGCGAGCAGCTCCGCCTGGAACAACCCGAAGAAGGACTGGGTCTCGCCGATGGTCGCGTGGCCGGCGCGCCACTCGGCGTCCTCCAAGCTCCTGCTCGACGGCGTGGTGCTGCCCGCCAACCAGTCCCCGCAGAAGGACCTGGACGACGCCCTGGACAACATCTTCTGGCACCCGAACGTCGGCCCGTTCCTCTGCCGGCAGCTCGTCCAGCGCTTCGTCACCTCGAACCCCTCGCCGGGCCAGGTCTCGCGTTGCGCTTCCGTCTTCGCCAACAACGGCCTGGGCGAGCGCGGCAACCTCGCGTACACGGTGCGCGCGATCCTGCTGGACCCGGAAGCGCGCGACCCCTCCGTGGTCCGGTCGGCCACCTTCGGCAAGCAGCGCGAGCCGGTGATCCGCTTCGCGAACCTCCTGAGGGCCTTCAACGCGCGCTCCCCGAGCGGCCGCAACGCCATCCATTACCTCGACAGCCCGGACGACGGCCTGGCGCAGAGCCCGCTGGTGGCGCCGTCGGTGTTCAACTTCTTCTCGCCCAACTACCGCGCTCCCGGCGCCATCGCGCAGGCCGGGCTCGTCTCGCCGGAGTTCCAGATCACCACCGAGGTGAGCGTGGTGGGTGCGCTCAACTTCCTCGGCACGGTGGTGGACCGCGGCGCCTACGGCTGGGGAGACACGCAGCTCAACCTCGACTATTCCATGCTGCAGACGATCGCCTTCGACGCCGGGCGCCTGGCCGACCACATCGACATGCTGCTGATGGCCGGGAGCATGTCTGCGCGCACGCGGGCCATCATCGTCGAGGCCGTGAACGCCATCTCCGCGGCGAAGACGCGCGACCGGGTGGAGGCCGCGCTGCAGCTCGCGATGTTCTCGTCCGATTTCACGATCCAGAAGTAGGAGCGACGACCATGACGAACCGCAGGGACTTCCTCCGCCAGCTTGCCATCGCCTCGCTCGCGACCACGGGCATCGGCGCCTACTCGGATCTGCGCCGCATCGCCGCGGCCGCCGCGCCCATGTCGAAGGCCGCCGGCGACTACAAGGCGCTCGTGTGCCTCTTCCTGTTCGGGGGCAACGACTCGAACAACATGGTCATCCCGACCTCGGCCACGGAGTTCGCCCAGTACCAGGGGCCGCGCGCCAACCTGGCGATCCCGGCCGCGAACATCCTGCCCATCACCATCGGCAACACGCCCGGCCGGACCTTCGGGCTGCACCCCGCGATGGCCGGCATCCGCGACCTGGTGAACGCGGGCAAGGCTGCCGTCGTGGCCAACGCGGGGCCGCTGCTGGCGCCCACCACGCGCGACCAGTACCGCAACCGGCTGGTACCGCTGCCGCAGAACCTCTTCTCGCACAGCGACCAGCAGGCGCAGTGGCAGAGTTCCATCTCGGACGGCGCGACCTCCACCGGCTGGGGCGGGCGCATCGCCGACCTCATGAAGGAGCTGAACGGCACGGCCTCGACGTCGACCTGCATCTCGGTGGCGGGCAACAACCTGTGGGAGAACGGCACGACGATTTCCTCCTTCAAGGTCTCGCCCAACACCGGCTTCGGGTACAAGTACTACAAGGGCGCGGCCGCAACCGACCCGGTGTCGCGCGGCATCCGCGCCCTGCTCGAGGACACGCGCGCGCACCTCTTCGAGCAGACGTGGTCGGACACCGTCGAGCGATCCATCGCGAGCCAGCAGGCGCTGCAGGATGCCCTCAACACCTCCTCGCTCGCGACCGTGTTCCCGGACACGGGCCTGGCGACGTCGCTGCGCATGGTCGCCCGCCTCATCGGCGCCCGCGCGGCCATGGGCGTCACGCGGCAGGTGTACTTCGCCTCGATCGGCGGCTTCGACACGCACGGCGCCGAGCAGCTCGGTCGCCAGAACGAGCTGCTGGCCGAGGTGAGCGGGGCGGTGAAGTC
>JAABQW010000267.1 GCA_011391275.1 Betaproteobacteria bacterium | reverse complement strand
GACGGTCTCGAGACCCGCGAGCCGGGGGCGCGCGAGCGCGACCTGATGGCGAGGCTTCCGGGCCAGCTCGCGCACGCCCGGAAGGCGAGCGCCCATTTCGGCGCCGCGCTGGCCGCCTTCGGCGCCGAGGACATCCGCACGCGCCCGGCGCTCGCCAGGCTGCCCGTCACCCGCAAGTCGACGCTCATGGAACTGCAGAGGGCGTTGCCGCCCTTCGGCGGACTCAACGCGACGCCCGCCTCGGGGCTCGCGCGCATCTTCGTGTCGCCCGGTCCCATCTACGACCCGGAAGGCCGGCGCCCCGACTTCTGGCGGACGGCGCGCGCGCTCTTCGCGGCCGGCTTCCGCGCGGGCGACGTCGTCCTCAACTGCTACTCGTACCATCTCACGCCGGCGGGCAGCATGTTCGAGACGGGGCTGCACCGCGTGGGCTGCGCGGTCATCCCGGGCGGCGTCGGGCAGACGGAGATGCAGGCGCGCGCCATCGCGGACCTGCGACCCTCGGGATACGTCGGCACGCCGTCGTTCCTGAAGATGATCCTCGAGAAGTGCGACGAGCTGGGCGTGGACGCGTCCTCGATACGGCGCGCGCTGGTCTCCGGCGAGGCGTTCCTGCCGCCGGTGCGCGAGTTCGTGCGCGCCCGAGGCATCGATGCCTACCAGGCCTACGGCACCGCGGACCTGGGCATCATCGCCTACGAGACGCCGGCGCGCGAAGGGCTGGTGGTCGACGAGGAAGTGGTGCTCGAGATCGTCCGTCCCGGCACCGGCGACCCGGTGGCCGAGGGCGAGGTGGGCGAGGTGGTCGTCACGCCGTTCAACGAGGACTACCCGCTGGTTCGCTTCGCGACGGGCGACCTCTCGGCGGTGCTTCCCGGGACGAGCCCGTGCGGGCGGACCAACACGCGCATCCGCGGGTGGATGGGGCGAGCCGACCAGACCACCAAGGCGAGGGGCCTCTTCGTGCATCCGGAGCAGGTCGCGGAAGTGGTGCGCCGGCACGCGCTGGGACGGGCGCGGCTGGTGGTCGAGAACGAGGGCGGCAACGACAAGCTCATCCTGCGCGTCGAACGCGGCGCCGCTGCCGACCCGGCGCTGCAGCAGGCCATCGAGGCGACGCTTCGCGACGTGACCAAGCTGCGCGGCGACGTGCAGTTCGTCGAGGCGGGGGCGCTGCCCAACGACGGCAAGGTCATCGAGGACGCGCGCCAGTACGCCTGATTCAGTCGTCCGCGCCCTCGGCGCGCGGGAACGCCACCACGTGGTCCACGTCGAGCTTGATGCCGATCTTCTCGCCGACGGCGTGGTTGTGGTGGGAGGGCACGAGCGACAGGAGCTGCTTGCCGTCTTCCAGCCGCAGCGTGTAGAGGAACTCCGCCCCGCGGAATGCCTTCTTCACCACCTCGGCCTTGAGGAGCGCCGCGTCGTCGTGCTGGATGTCGTCGGGGCGAAGCAGGAGGGCCACGGGCATGCCCGGCTTCAGTTCGCAGCCGGGGCAGTGCTTGAGGGCGCCCAGCACCGTGTCGATGCCGTCGCTGTCGCTCGCCAGGCCGTCGATGAAGGCCCCTTCGCCCACGAAATCGGCGACGAAGCGCGAAGCCGGGCGGTGGTAGAGGTTGTAGGCGGTGTCCCACTGCTCGATGCGGCCCTTGCGCATGACGCCGACCGTGTCGGCCATGGCGAAGGCCTCGTTCTGGTCGTGGGTCACGAGGAGGGCCGTGGTGCCCTGGTCCTTCAGGATCCCGCGGACCTCGAGGGACAGGCGCTCGCGCAGGTCGCCGTCGAGGTTGGAGAAAGGCTCGTCCAGCAGCAGCAGCAGCGGGCTGGGGGCCAGCGCACGCGCGAGTGCCACCCGCTGCCTCTGCCCCCCCGACAGTTCGTGGGGATACTTCGCGCCCGATCCCGGAAGGCCCACCATGGCGAGGAGCTCCGCGGCGCGCTTGCGGCGCTCGGGTCTGGGAAGGGAGCGCAGGCCGAAGGCCACGTTGTCCAGGGCATCGAGGTGCGGGAACAGGGCGTAGTCCTGGAAGACCATGCCGATGCGTCGCTCCTCCGTGGGCACCGTGAGCCCCGGGCGGCTCACGATCTCGCCCCGGAAGCGGACCTCGCCGCCATGGACGGGCTCGAGGCCGGCAATGCAACGCAAGGCGGTCGTCTTGCCGCAGCCGCTGGAACCCAGCAGGCACCCGATCTCGCCCTCGGCAAGGGTGAGGTTGAACCCTTCCACCACAGGGGGCATTCCGGGATAGGAAAAGCGCAAATCGCGGATTTCGAGGGCGTCGGTCATGAGAATCATTATAGCTTCAAAACCTGTAAGTGTTTGATAAGGCGCAAACCCAGGCTGGCGTGGCATGGCAAATTGGCGGCGATATTGACAAATGCGAATCATTCCCAATAATAGCTGCATTGCCCCCACGGAGATCCCATGAAACGCCTTGCCCCCGTCGCCCTGATCCTCGCCGCCGCCGCCGCGCTGCCCGTCGCCGCGCAGGAAAAGGTCCTGAACCTCTATTCATCCCGCCACTACCAGACGGACGAGGCGCTGTATGCCGGCTTCACGAAGAAGACGGGCATCAGGATCAACCGCATCGAGGCCAACGAGGACGCGCTCCTGGAGCGGCTGAGGAACGAGGGCGCGCGCAGCCCCGCGGACGTCCTCGTCACCGTGGATGCCGGGCGCCTCTGGCGCGCCGAGCAACTGGGGCTCTTCCAGCCCGTGAAGTCCCGGGTGCTCGAGGAGCGCATCCCCGGCGAGCTCCGCCATCCGGACGGCCTGTGGTTCGCGTTCTCGGTGCGGGCGCGGCCCATCTTCTACCTGAAAGGTGCCGTGGACCCGGCCCAGGTCCGCGACTACGAGGACCTCGCGAACCCGAAGTGGAAGGGGAAGGTCTGCATCCGCTCCAGCTCCAACATGTACAACCTTTCGCTCATGAGCTCGATGATCGCGAATGCCGGGCCGGTGAAGGCCGAGGAATGGGCGAGAGGCGTGGTGGCCAACTTCGCGAGGAGCCCCAAGGGCGGCGACACCGACCAGCTCAAGGCGGTCGCCGCCGGCGAATGCCAGCTCGCCGTGGCCAACACCTACTACTACGTTCGCCTCATGAAGTCCGCGAAGCCGGAAGAGCGCGCCGTGGCCGAAAAGGTGGGGGTCGTCTTCCCGAACCAGTCGGGTCGCGGCACGCACGTGAACATCTCGGGCGCCGGCGTCCTCAGGCACGCCCCGAACCGCGAGGCGGCCGTGAAGTTCCTCGAGTACCTGGCGGGCGACGAGGCGCAGGCCTACTTCGCCAACGGCAACAACGAGTACCCTGCTGCCGGCAAGGTTCAGGGCAACCGCGAGCTCGCCTCGCTGGGCGATTTCCGCAAGGACAGCCTCAACGTGACGCTCCTCGGGAAGAACCAGGCGGCAGCCCAGCAGGCCTACGACCGGGCGGGCTGGAAGTAGGGACGACCGGCCGGCGCCCGGGCGTCAGGGCGCCGTGGGCGCCTCGGGCTTCACCATGCGCCGCGCAGCCACGATGAGCGGCACGAGGCCGACCGCCACGATCGCGAGCGAGGCCGTGGAGGCCTCGGCGAGCCGCTCGTCGGCGGCCAGGTTGTAGGCCTGGACCGCCAGCGTGTCGAAGTTGAACGGCCGCATCACGAAGGTGGCCGGGAGCTCCTTCATGACGTCGACGAAGACCAGCAGCGCGGCGGTCACGAGGCTCGAGCGCATCATCGGGAGGTGCACGCGCGCCAGCGTCGCGGAGGGGCCGAGTCCCAGCGAGCGCGCCGCGTCCTCCATGGCCGGCGTGATCCTCGCGAGCCCGGCCTCCACCGACTGGAGAGCCACGGCGAGAAAGCGGATCAGGTAGGCGTAGACGAGCGCCACGAGGCTGCCGGTGAGCATGAGGCCCATGGAGATGCCGAGGAGCGAGCCGGCCGCATCCGCCAGCAGGTTGTCGAGGCGCGCGGCGGGAATGAGGACGCCGATGGCGATCACCGCGCCCGGCACGGCATAGCCCAGGGCCGCCACGCGGTTCACCGCGGCGCCCACGGGGCTTCGCGAGATGCGCGCGCCGTAGGCCATCACGACCGCCAGCGCCACGGCAATGACCGCTGTGACCGAGGACAGGAAGAAACTGTTGGCTGCCAGTGCGGCGAAGCGCGCGCCGAACTGCTCGTCGCCCCCCTGGAGCGACAGCCGGGCGAGCATCGCGGCGGGGATCGCGAAACCGAACGCGAGCGGCGCGAGGCAGGTGGCCAGCGCGAGGGTGCCTGCGCCGCGTGAAAGCGTCACCCGCGCCCGCCTGCGCGATGAGGGCGCGTCGTGGAAACGCGCGCCCCGTCGCGCGAGCCGCTCGGCGGCCAGCAGCACCGCCACGAACGCGAGCAGCAGCATCGAGAGCTTGGCTGCGGACACCGGCTCGCCCATCGAGAGCCAGGCGCGGAAGATGCCCGTGGTGAAGGTCTGCACGCCGAAATACGACACGGTGCCGAAGTCGGCGAGCGTCTCCATGCAGGCGAGCGCGGCGCCGGCCGCGATGGCGGGGCGCGCGAGCGGCAGGCTCACTCGGAAGAACGCCTGCCACGGGGGCAGGCCGAGCGTGCGCCCGGCCTCGGCGAGCGAGGGGGACTGCTCGAGGAAGGCCCCGCGCGCGAGCAGGTACACGTAGGGGTAGAGCACGGCCACGAACATCGCCGCCGCTCCCGGCAGCGAGCGGATCTCGGGGAACCAGTAATCGCCAGCCGCCCAGCCGAACGCCGCGCGCAGCGACGACTGCACCGGGCCCGCGAACTGCAGCGCGTCGGTGTACGCGTAGGCGATCACGTAGGCCGGCATCGCGAGCGGGAGCGCCAGCGCCCATTCGAGCGCGCGGCGCCCGGGGAACTCGCAGCACGCCACGAGCCAGGCGCAGGCCACGCCCACCACCGTCGTGCCCGTGGCCACCATCGCCACGAGCGCCAGCGAATTGAGGGCGTAATCGGGAAGGACCGTGGCCGAGAGGTGCGCCCACGCCTCGCCACCGGGCACGAAGAGATTGGCGCCGACGACGGCGATGGGCGCGATGAGCGCCAGCGCGATGGCGATGGCGGCGGCGTTCCACAGCCGCAGGCCCGGCTTGCGCGTCTCGCGGGGCGCGCCCCGCGTCGAGTCGAGGGCTTGCATGCCCGAAGTGTATCAACTGCGCGCGACCGGTTGACGGGCGGAAAGGCTTCCGTATAATGCGCCGCTGCTGTCCTCCAAAGGGGAGTAGCTGCAACCGAGGGATCGTCATTCCGGGCCGAGAGGCTCCGGTCCCCGGAGCGACCGAATGGGTCGCGAGCGAGACCTTTGACCGCATCGCGGCAAAGGTCTTTTTTTTCCGGACCGATGGGTCGCGCGCGGGGGTGTCCGCTCGAGCCGGGGACGATTCGCTCAATTGCAGCCAACCTGGGAGACAGCTTCGTGTTCGACACCATCGGAACCCCCGGCCTCTGGGCCGCGTTCGCCGCGTTCGTGGTCACGGCCCTCGCAATCGACCTCTGGGTCATGGACCGCCGCTCCGAGCAGTCCGTGGGCGTGAAGGCCGCGGCCGTGTGGTCCCTCGTCTGGATCGCGCTCGCGCTCGCCTTCGGCGCCGGCCTCTGGGCTTACCTCGACGGCGCCGCCGGGCGCGAGGTGGCCAACGAGAAGGCCGCCGAGTACCTCACCGGCTACCTCATCGAGAAGAGCCTGTCGGTGGACAACATCTTCGTGTTCCTGATGCTCTTCACCTACTTCGCGGTGCCGCCCGAGCGCCAGCGCAAGGTGCTGGTGCTGGGCGTCCTCGGCGCGGTCGTGCTGCGCATCGTCATGATCCTCATCGGCGCCTGGCTCATCGCGCGCTTCCACTGGATCCTCTACGCGTTCGGCCTGTTCCTCCTCGTCACCGGCATCAAGATGATCGTCTTCGCCGACGAGAAGCCCGACCTCGAGAAGAACCCGGTGCTGCGCTGGATGCGCGGGCACCTCGCGATCACGCCGGAGTTCCACGGCGACCGCTACTGGATCGAACGCGAGGGCCGGCGCTGGTTCACGCCCCTCTTCGTGGTGCTGGTGCTCATCGGAGTGACCGACATCGTGTTCGCCGTCGACTCGATCCCGGCCATCTTCGCGATCACCGACGACCCGTTCATCGTGATGACCTCCAACATCTTCGCGGTGCTGGGCCTGCGGGCGCTCTATTTCGTCCTGGCGGACCTTGCCGAGCGCTTCCACCTGCTCGTCTACGGCCTGGGCGGCGTCCTCGTATTCGTGGGCCTCAAGATGCTGGCGGTGGACTTCTTCAAGGTGCCCGTGGCCTGGTCCCTGGGAACCGTCGGCGCCATCCTCGCCGTCTCCATTGTGGCGAGCCTCGCCATCCCGCCGAAGGCGCCAAAAAATGCCTGAGCAATCAAGGCCCTGCGGAGGCGCCCGAGGGGGGCGGAGGGAAGCGCCGCCCGGGCCCGAAATGCGTTGCCCGGACCCCGCCTGTCGGCTAAACTAGCGCGCTTTTCCAACGGGGCGCGCCGACCGGCCGCCCCACGCGCAAGAAGCGAGGAGAAATGGCCAGCAAGACGAAACCCCTGACCGAGGCTGAGCTTCTGAAGATGCCGAAGTCGGAGTACATGAACGCCGCGCAGCTGCGCTTTTTCAAGGAGCAGCTCCTCGAGTTGCAGCGCCAGCTTCGCGAGAACGCCGGCGCCACGACGGAGCACCTGCGGGAGCTTTCCTTCGCCCCGGATCCGGCCGACCGCGCCACCCTCGAGGAAGAGCACGCCCTCGAGCTGCGCACGCGCGACCGGGAAAGGAAGCTCCTCAAGAAGATCGACGGGGCGCTGGCGAGGATCGAGGACGGCTCCTACGGCTTCTGCGAGGAGACGGGCGAGCCCATCGGGCTGCAGCGCCTCATCGCCCGGCCGACGGCCACGCTTTCCATCGAGGCCCAGGAGCGCCGCGAGATGAAGCAGAAGCTCTACGGCGAATAGCAAGCGCAATTCCCCGCGAAAAGGGTGCCTTTTGGCACCCTTTTCATTTGCGGCGACGAACCTATAATCGCCGCTCGCTGTCGCAGTCCTTCCCACCACAACCCGGCCCCTGCCCATGCGCAACCCCGACTTCATCAACTTCGAACCGAAAACCCACTTCACCCGAAGGGACTTCGTCATGACGACCCTCGCCACCGGCTTCGCCGCCGCGGTCCAGCCCGTGGCCGCTTCCACGCAGGTCACCACCGACACGAAGGGCCTGGCGGCCGGCGAGGTGAAGATCGCGGTGAAGGACGGCGTGATGCCCGCCTACCGCGCGATGCCCGAAGGCGGCAAGAACCTGCCGACGGTGCTCGTGGTGCAGGAGATCTTCGGCGTGCACGAGCACATCAAGGACGTTTGCCGGCGCCTGGCCAAGGCGGGCTACCTCGCCATCGCCCCCGAGCTCTACGCGCGCCAGGGCGACGTATCGAAGCTCGCGAGCATCGACGAGATCCGCCCGATCGTGGCCCGGGTGCCCGACGCGCAGGTGATGTCCGACCTCGATGCGACCGCGGCGTGGGCGGCGAAGAACGGCGGCGACGCCGGCAAGCTCGCGGTCACCGGCTTCTGCTGGGGCGGGCGCATCACCTGGATGTACGCCGCGCACAACGCGAAGGTGAAGGCCGGCGTGGCCTGGTACGGGCGGGTCGTGGGGCAGCCGAGCGAAATGACGCCCACGAACCCCATAGACGTGGTGAAGAGCATCAACGCGCCGGTGCTGGGCCTGTACGGCGGCGCCGACGCGGGCATCCCCAACGACACGGTGGACAAGATGCGCGAGGCGCTCAAGGCCGCGGGCAAGAAGTCGAAGATCCACCTCTATCCCGACATGCCGCACGGCTTCCACGCCGACTACCGGCCCTCGTATCGCAAGGAGGCCGCCGAGGACGGCTGGAAGCGCCTGCTCGCCTGGTTCAAGAAGCACGGCGTGGCCTGATCGACGGCCATGCGCCTGGGCGAGGTGCTGGAGCGCAAGGCGATCACGGTCGTCTTCCAGCCGATCCTCGCCCTGGCCGACGGGGGCATCGTGGGCCACGAGGCCCTCGTCCGCGGGCCCGCGGGGACCTGGCTCGAGTCCCCGACCGCACTCTTCGCGGCGGCGCGCGAGGGGGGCTCCTACGAGCGGCTGGCGGTCCTGTGCATCCAGGAGACGCTGCGGGCATTCTCCGCGAACGGCTCGCGGGGGCTCCTGTTCCTGAACATGTCGCCACGGCTGGTGCAGCGGCCCGGTTTCGATCCGGCGCGCGCCCGCCGGTTCCTCGAGGGCCTCGAGCTCTGCCCGGCGAGCGTGGTGATCGAGCTCACCGAGGACTTCCCCGCGATCACCATGCGCCACCTGCGCGAGTCGCTGCTCCTGTACCGCTCCATGGGCTTCCGCGTGGCGCTCGACGACCTCGGGGAGGGCTTCTCGACGCTTCGGCTGTGGTCGGAACTGCGGCCCGAGTTCGTGAAGGCGGACAAGCACTTCGTCCGCGGCATCGCGCACGACGCCGTGAAGCGCCAGTTCCTGCGCTCCATCCAGCACATCGCCCTGCGCTGCGGGGCGCAGGTGATCGCCGAGGGCGTCGAAGTCGCCGAGGACCTGCGGGCGGCACGGCGCATCGGCATCGCGATGGCGCAGGGGTGGTTCATCGGCCGCCCCGGCGCGACCCTCGCCTAGGGCCGCTTCTCCCAGACCTGCCAGCGCTCGCGCTGCGCGAAGACCGGCACCGACTCTTCCACCGGCAGGTCCGCCCTGCGCTCGAACGCGCCCTCCAGCAGGGCGTCGAGTTCTTCCTGGCCGCGCAGGGGAAAGGGCGGCCCGCGCTCGCCGTCGCCGAAGAAAAAGAAGCCCGCGAGAACGCCCCCGGGTGCCAGGATCGCGGCCACGCGCGCCGCCCAGTCCGCCCAGCGCCGGCGCGGCAGCGAGCAAAGGAAGGCGCGCTCGTAGACCAGGGACCATGGCCCGTCGAGGCCCGGCGCGAAGAAATCCGCCTGCCGAAGGCGGGCGGCGAAGGGGCCGACGACCGGGGCAGCCGCGTCGAGCGCGGCGCGGCTGAAGTCGATGCCCAGCACGCCGAAGCCGGCTTCCGCCAGGAATCGCACGTCGTGGCCGGAGCCGCAGCCGGGAACGAGGACGGGGCCGGCCGGGGGATGGGCGGCCACGAAATCGCGAAGCGGCGCCGGGACGGCCCCGGCGTCCCACGGCGTGAACGCGGCCCGGTAGCGCAGTTCCCAGAACTCGGGCGAGGCGGGATCCGTTCGCGGGAAATCGGGAACCGGCATGGCCGGAATGGTATCGCCTAACGGCTATACTTCGCGCAACAGCGCGCCATCCGTCCGTCATTGCAATCCGTCTCATCCCCTATCCCGGCTCCCACCCCGCAGCCCGCCTGCTTCGGCCGGGCGTGCGCGTCCGCGCGTGATGCGTCCGTGGTGACCCTTTCGCGCGTGCTCGCCGCCTCGCTCCTCGCCCTCGCGGCGACGGCGTGCGCGCCGCCGCGCGAGGCGGGGCACGGCACCCTCGAGCTTGCCGAGTGCCGGCTGCCGGGGCTCGATCGCGCCGCGCTCTGCGGAAGCCACGAGGTCTGGGAGGACCGCGAGGGACGCAAGGGCCGGCGCATCGCCCTCAAGGTGGCGGTGCTGCCTGCCCGCCGCCGCGGTGCCGAGCCCGACCCCATCGTCGTGCTGGCGGGCGGGCCGGGGCAGGGCGCCATCGCGCTCGCCCCGCAGGTCGCACCACTCTTCACGCGCCTGAACGACTCGCGCGACATCGTGCTCGTCGACCAGCGCGGCACGGGGCAATCCCACCCGCTCGACTGTAAAGCGGACGAGGAGCCGACGCTGCAGGCCCTCTTCGAGGACTCGCTGCCGGAGAAGATGGTGCTGGAGTGCCTGGGGAAGCTGGATGCGGACCCGCGCCACTACGCCACGCCGACCGCCGTCGCGGACCTGGACGAGGTGCTGGGCGCGCTCGGCTACGCGAGCGTGAACCTGTGGGGCGGTTCCTACGGCACGCGCGTGGCGCTGGAGCTCATGCGACGCCTCCCGGCGCGGGTACGCACGGCCACGCTCGACGGGGTGGCGCCTTCCGACATGAAGCTGCCGCTGTCCTTCGTGGCCGACGGCGAGGCCGCCTTCGAGAAACTGCTGGCCGACTGCGCGGGAGAACCCGGCTGCCGCGCCGCCTACCCCGACCTGCGCCGCGACCTGGATGCCCTGCGCGCGCGCCTGGCCCGCAGCCCCGCCCGCGCGCAGATCGGCGACCCGGTCACGGGCGAGGCGCACGCCGTGCGCGTGACGGAGAACGTGCTCCTCTCGGGGCTCTTCCGCCCGCTTTACGCTCCCGAGATCGCGAGCCTGCTGCCGTTCGCGATCACGCGCGCGGCCGGCGGCGACTTCAACCCGCTCCTCGCCCAGAACCTCGAGTTCACGAACGGCCTGGAGAAGAACCTTTCCGTGGGCATGCACCTGTCCGTGGTCTGCTCCGAGGACGTGCCGCGGATCACCCCTGCGGACCTCGAGGCGACCTCCCGCGCCTTCTTCGGCCGCGCGCTGGTCGACGACTTCCTGCGCGCCTGCGCGCACTGGCCGCGCGCAACCCTCCCGGCAGATTTCCACGAGCCGGTGCGATCCACGGCGCCGGTGCTCATCCTGTCGGGGGGCATCGACCCGGCCACGCCGCCGCGCCTGGGCGAGAAGGTGCTCGCCACCCTGCCCAACGGCCGCCACGCGGTGGCGCCCCGGCTTTCCCACGGCGTGAGCGCTCAGGGCTGCGCTCCGCGCCTCATCGAGAAGTTCGTGCGCGAGGCGGACGCTAGGTCGCTGGACGTATCCTGCCTCGAGCGCCTGCCGCGCCCGTTCTTCGTCCTGCCGGCGGGGGCCCGGCCGTGATCGCCGCCGAAGGCCTGGGCAAGCGCTTCGGCGACGTCGAGGCGGTGCGCCAGGTGTCGTTCGTCGCCGGCGACGGGCGCGTGACGGGCCTCCTCGGCCCCAACGGCGCCGGCAAGACGACGACCCTGCGCATGATCTCCACGCTGCTCGTCCCGAGCGCCGGGACCGTGCGCGTGGACGGCATCGACGCGGCGCGCGAGCCGCTGGCGGTGCGCGCGCGCATCGGGGCGCTCTCGGACGCGAGGGGGCTCTACGCCCGTCTCACCGCCCGCGAGAACATCGCCTACTACGGCGAGCTGCGCGGCATGGCGCGCCAGGGCATCGAGGAGTCGACCGCGCGCCTGGCCGGGCTCCTCGAGCTCGGGCCGCTCCTCGACCGCCGCACCGACGGCTTTTCCCAGGGTGAGCGCATGAAGGTCGCCATCGCCCGCGCGCTGGTGCACGACCCGCCCAACGTGATCCTCGACGAGCCCACCAACGGGCTGGACGTGATGACGACGAGGAGCCTGCGCGAGGCGGTGCGGCGCCTGCGCGAGGCGGGCAAGTGCGTGCTCTTCTCCAGCCACGTGATGCAGGAGGTGGCCGCCCTCTGCGACGAGATCGTCATCGTCTCGCGGGGCACGGTGACCGCCACGGGCACGCCGGAGGCCATCCGCGCGGCGGCGGGATGCGAGGACCTCGAGGACGCCTTCGTGCGCCTGACCGGCGCGGCGACGCACGAGCCATGATCGCCCGTGTCCTCACCGTCTTCCTGAAGGAGGTCCGCGACGCGCTTCGCGACCGGCGCACGGCGCTCATGGTGCTTGCCGCCTCGGTGATCGCCGGGCCGCTCATCCTGGTGCTCATGGCCCAGTTCGTGTCGGGCCTCGAGGAAAGGGCGCTCACGCGCAAGGTGCGCATGGCCGGGGCCGAGCACGCTCCTGCGCTCGTCAACTTCCTGCAGCGCGCGGACGTTGAGATCGAGAAGGCCCCGCCGGACTACGCCGAGCGCGTGAAGGCGGGCAGGCTCGACGCCGTGATCGTCGTGCCGGGCGACTTCCACGAACGCTGGCTCGCGCACGAGGAGACGCGCGTGGAACTCGTGTACGACGATTCGCGCACCGAGTCCTCGCCGGCCATCCGCCAGTCGGAGCGCCTGCTGGATGCCTTCAACCGCGAGACCGCCTTCCTGCGCCTGCTGGCGCGGGGGGTGAGCCCGTCCCTCAACAAGACCGTCAAGGTGGAGCGCGTCAACACCGCCACGCCGCGACAGAGAGGTGCCGCGATCCTCATGATCATCCCGATGTTCGCCATCATGGCGGCGGTGCTGGGGGGAATGACGGTGGCCATCGACGCCACCGCGGGAGAGCGCGAGCGCGGCTCGCTCGAGCCCCTGCTCGCCAACCCCGTGTCCACGCTGGCGTTCGCGCTGGGCAAGTGGCTCGCGGCCTGGGCGAGCGCCGCACTCGTGGCGGCCGTCACGCTGGCCGGCTTCGTGCTCGCGGCAGAGCTCTACGCGGAGCGCAAGCTCCCGTCGCTGCTGCAGTTCGGCGTGCCGGAATACGCGCGCTACCTGGCGGTGCTCGTGCCGCTGGCCGCTCTCACCGCCGCGCTTGAGATGCTCATCTCCACCTACGGGCGCTCATACCGCGAGGCCCAGACCTACGTGAGCTACCTCTCGACCGTCGTCGCCTTCGTGCCGCTGGTGGTGATGTTCAGCGGCGGCAAGGAAGGCGCCTGGCAGGCGTGGGTGCCGGTGCTCGGCCAGCTCGTGGCGCTGCAGCGCATCCTGCGCGGCGACGGGCTGTCGGCTTTCGACGCGCTCGTGCCGGCGGCGCTCGCGCTGGCGCTGGCACTCGCCGCGGTGGCCGCCGTCGCGCGCCTGCTGCGCGACGAGCGCATCGTGTTCGGCCGTTCGTGACGATCGACCTCGCCGCCCACTTCGCCGCCGGGGGCTCCTTCGAGCGGGCGCTGGAAGGCTGGCGCGTGCGCGGGCAGCAGCTCGAGTTCGCGCAGGCCGTGCTGGAGGCCATCGAGTCCTCCGGCGTGCTGATCGCGGAGGCGGGCACGGGCACGGGCAAGACCTTCGCGTACCTGGCCCCGGCGCTCATCGCGGGCGGGCGCGTCATCGTCTCCACCGGCACCAAGACGCTCCAGGACCAGCTCTTCCACCGCGACCTCCCGCTGGTGCGCGACACGCTGGGCGTGCCCGCGAAGCTGGCGCTCCTCAAGGGGCGCGCCAACTACGTTTGCCTGCACCACGTCGAGGAGGCCACGGCCGAGGGGACATTCGCCTCGCGCGAGGAGGCGAAGCACATCCACGCCATCGCCCGCTTCGCCGGGCGCACCGACAGCGGGGACAAGGCCGAGTGCCTGGAAGTCCCCGAGCTCTCCGGGGCGTGGTCCCGGGCGACCTCGACGCGGGAGAACTGCCTGGGCTCGAAGTGCCGCCACTACGAGGACTGCTTCGTCATGAAGGCGCGCAAGACCGCCAATGACGCCGACCTCGTGGTGGTGAACCACCACCTCTTCTTCGCCGACGTGGTGCTGCGCGACGAGGGCGTGACCGACCTGCTGCCCAGCGCCAACACGATCGTCTTCGACGAGGCGCACCACCTGCCGGACCTCGCGCGGCTCTTCTTCGGCCAGGCGGTGTCCACCGCGCAGGTGGTGGAGCTGGCGCGCGACGCGCGCGGGGCGCAGCTCGTGCACGCCAAGGACAGCCCGCAGATCGGCGAGGCGGCGCTCGCCGCCGACCGGGCCGCCCGCGACGTGCGCATCGCGCTGGGCACCGCCGCCGGCCGTTTCGCCGCCGCGCAGCTGGACGCCAACGCGTCGCTCACCGGCGCGCTCGACGCGCTGGACGAGCGCATGGAGGCGCTGGGCACGCTCCTCGCCGCGCAGGCCGAACGCGCCGACGAGTTGCGCAACGCCCACGCGCGCACCGTGCAGCTGCGCGAGGCGATCACGGCGTGGCGCGGCGGCAGGGAGGAGGGCGCGGTGCGCTGGGTGGAGGCCTATACGCAGTCGGCGGTGCTCAACCGCACGCCGCTCGACGTGGGGCCGATCTTCGCGCAGCAGATCGAGGGCGGGAAGAGGGCGTGGATCTTCACCTCGGCCACGCTTTCGGTGGCCGGCGACTTCCGCCACTTCCAGTCCGAACTGGGGCTGAAGGAGGCGGTGACGCGCCACTGGGATAGCCCTTACGACTTCGCCGCGCAGGCGCTGCTCTACGTCCCCGAGGGGATGCCCGAGCCCAACAGCGCCGGCTACACCGAGGCCGTGATCGACGCGGCCTTCCCGGTGATCGAGGCCTCGCGGGGCAGGGCGTTCCTTCTCTTCACGAGCCTGCGCGCCATGGACATCGGGCAGTCCCGCCTGCGCGAGCGTCTCGCGGCCGCCGGGCTCGACTGGCCGGTCCTCGTGCAGGGGTCGGCCGGCAAGAACGAGCTCCTGGAGCGCTTCCGCGAAACGCCCAACTCCATCCTCGTGGGAAGCCAGTCCTTCTGGGAGGGCGTGGATGTGAAGGGCGAGGCGCTCTCGCTCGTGGTGATCGACAAGCTCCCGTTCAACCCGCCCGACGACCCGGTGCTCGCCGCGCGCATCGAACAGATCAACCGCGCCGGCGGCAACGCGTTCATGGAGTACCAGGTGCCGCGCGCCGTCATCGCACTCAAGCAGGGGGCCGGCCGCCTCATCCGGGACGAGACGGACCACGGGGTGCTGATGATCTGCGACCCGCGGCTCGTGTCGAAGCCCTACGGCAAGCGCATCTGGCGGGCGCTGCCGCCGTTCCGCCGCTCGCGCATCCTCGAGGATGCCGTGGGCTTCTTCGCGCCGGCGGGCTGATCAGGGCACGGGGCCCCGGTATTCCGGGAGCACGAGCCGCCAGCCGCCCGGGCAGTTGCGCACGTGGGGGAACCACGCCCCGGCCGAGTCGCAGTAGTTGAGGTGCAGCGGGCGTTGCGTCGGGCCGCCGACCTCGCCCGGCGCGGGAGGCGGCACCTCGGTGGTGGGCGGCGTGGGCTCGCTTCTCGCCACGTACTCGCGATCGCAATCGCCGTACGGGCCGCACGCGTAGCCATACCCGCCGTAGGCGGGGCCATAGGCGGGGCCCCAGGAATACGACGGGTAGTAGTAGGGCGAGCCCCACCAGTACGGGTCGTACACGCCGAGCGCCAGGGGGATGCCGACCCCGATGCCCACGCCCCAGCCCCAGTACGAGGAACTGCCGTACCCGTGGTAGCCCTGGTGGTAGGACCCCGAACCGTGCCCGGGCCGGTATCCGCCGGGGTAGGCAGGCCGGTAATGGCCCCCGGGGTTCGAGGGCCGGTACTGGCCTCCTTGCGACCCCGCGCCACCCGGATACCGGGGCCCGGATGCGCCACTGCCCGAGGGGCGGCCCGCCGGGGCCGCGGGAAGATCTGCAACGGCGAGAAGACCGGCCGCGGCGAGGCTAGCCGCGAGGGCGAGTCGCTTCGATTTCATGGCCACCTCCGCAAGGCGCGAATCCGTGCCTCTACCGTAACACCAACGCGCCGTGGCCACCGGCGTTGACGAATGCAATCACCTCCGGGGCTGGCGCGTGGTAGTTTCCCGCGCATCCGAACGAACGGGAGTCCCCGGATGGTGAAGTCGATGGTGGCCGCCTCGATCCTGGCCCTCTCGGCCCTTTCCGCCCACGCGCAGGCGCCGGGCGTGGCCGAGGCCGTCACGAAGCGCTGCGCCATGTGCCACGGCGAGAAGGGCGAGAGCATGGCGGAGGATTTCCCGCGGCTCGCCGGGCAGCACGAAGCGTACCTGGCCAAGGAATTGCAGGACTTCCGCGCCGGCCGCCGCGAAGGGCCGATGGTGCGCATGGCCAAGGGCCTCTCCGACGGCGACATCGCGGCGCTCGCGAAATACTATGCCGCGCAGCCCGCGCCGCCGTCGGCCGCGCGCACCGAACTCCACGATGTCGGCCGCTTCGTCCACCTGCGCGGCAACCAGTACCTGCAGATCCCGGCGTGCAAGGTGTGCCACGGGGAGAGCGCCCACGGCAGCGCCGCATTGCCGCGCCTGGCCGGCCAGAACGCCGCCTACCTGGAGCGCGAGATCCGCGAATTCACGCAACGCAAGCGCACCAACGACAACGAGGTGATGCACGTCATCGCCGAGAGGCTCACGCCGCTGGAGGTGCGGGCCGTGGCGGAATACCTGGCGAGCCTGCCCTAGCGCCGGCCGCTACTTCCGCTTCCTGCCTTTTTTCGCCGGTGCGGCGGCCCTGGCGGCCGGCGCGACTTCGGGCTTCGCCTGGTCGCCAAGCGAAGTCTTGAGGGGGCAGACGGAAAACGCGGGGCACTTCTTGCAGCCGACGACGATCGCGATCGGGCAGACGGTCATGGGGACTCTCCTGGGGAAGCCCCGACTCTAACACCGCGCCGACTCCCTCACGCGGCGATGGGAAAGGCCACGCTCGCCGCGAGCCCGCCGCCCTCGCGCGGCGCCAGCTCGAGGCGAGCCCCGTGCGCCTTGGCGATGCGCGACACGATGGCGAGCCCCAGCCCGGCACCCGAGCGCCCGCTGCGCGCTTCGTCGCGGCGGGTGAAGGGTTCCTTGAGCCGTTCGATTTCGGCCGCGGGGATGCCCGGCCCGCGGTCCAGCACCGCGATCGTCGCCTCGGTCCCGGAGGAGGCGGTGCGGACGAGGATCTCGCCGCCGCCGTGCTTCACCGCGTTCTGAATCAGGTTTTCCACGAGGCGGCGCACCGCCAGGGGGCGAAGCATCAACGGCGGCAGACCGGCAAGCTCGCAGCGCACGGGTGCCCCCGAGCGGGCCGCGCGCTCGGCGCACTCCCTCGCGAGCCCCGACAGGTCGACGGGCGCGAACGCCTCCGTCGCCTCGCTTCGCGCGTAGTCGATGAACTGGTCGATGATCGCGTTCATGTCCTCGATGTCGTCGACCATGCCCTTCTGCACCGGGGCCTCGACGCGCCCCTCGAGCATCTCCACGTCCAGCCTCAGGCGCGCGAGCGGCGTGCGCAGGTCGTGGGAGATCCCGGCGAGGAAGGTGGTGCGCTCGCGTTCCTCGTGCTTGAGGCTCTCCTTCATGCGGTTGAAGGCGATCGCCACGGCGCGCACCTCCGAGGGCCCCGACTCGGGCACCGGCGCGGGGTCGCCGCCACGGCCGAGGTCCTCCGCGGCGCGTGCCAGCCGCGCCAGCGGGCGGTTCAGGCGCCAGGCGATGAGGGCCGTGGCGCCGATGGCGATGGCCACCCCGGCGAGCATCCAGTAGAGGAGGGCGTCGGTATTGTCCCGGTCGACGCGGTTGCGCGGGAATGCCACCCAGAATTCCCGGGTGCCGGCGCGAAGGCGCACCCAGAACTCGCCGGGCGAGCCGGGGCGCACGAACACCTCCGCGTCCTCGCCGAACAGGGCCTTGATGCGCTCGCGGAACATGCGCATCCCGGGGCGGTCGCCGGCGGGGCGGCCGGGCTCCTGGCCGCGCGCCGGGAAGATGCGGATGCCCTCGCGTTCCGCGAGGCGCTCCATGAACTCCCGCTCGGCGCCCGGCGGCAGGGTGTTCAGGGCCGCGTGGATGGTCTTCAGGTGGCTCACGAAGTGGCCGATGCCCATCGCCATGCGCGGCTGCTGGACCTGCTGGCGGAAGAGCCAGAATGAAGCCGCCTGGGAGGCGACCAGCGCCACCACCAGCACGGCGAGCGTGCGCCAGAAGAACGAGCCGGCCCACCACTTCATTTCTGCGGCGCCCCGTCGGGGATGAACACGTAGCCGAAGCCCCACACCGTCTGTATGTAGCGCGGGCTCTGCGGGTCCTCGCCGAGGAGCTTCCTCAGGCGCGAGACCTGCACGTCGATCGAGCGGTCGTAGCTCTCGTGCTCGCGCCCGCGGGCGATGTCCATCAGCTTGTCGCGCGACAGCGGCTCGCGCGGATGCTCCGCGAAGACCTTGAGCACGGAGAACTCGCCCGAGGTGAGGGGCACGGGCTCGCCGTTGCGCGCGAGTGCCCGCGTGCCGAGGTTGAGCGTGTAGGGCCCGAAGGCGACGATCGTGTCCTCGCGCGAGGGCGCCCCGGGCGCGGGGGCCGGCGCCTGGCGGCGCAGGACGGCGTT
>JAABQW010000266.1 GCA_011391275.1 Betaproteobacteria bacterium | reverse complement strand
GTCCTCAACAAGGCCGACCTCCTCGACCCCAGGGAGCGCGACAAGCGCGCGAAGGCGATCGTGAAGAAGCTCGCCTGGAAGGGCCCGTGGTTCGTCGTCTCCGCGATCAACGGCGAGGGCACGCGCGAGCTCTGCTTCGCGATCATGGAGTTCCTGGAGGCCAGCCGCGGTGCGTAGCGAGCTCGCCGGCGCGAAGCGCGTCGTCGTGAAGATCGGCTCGAGCCTGCTCACCAACGCGGGCGCGGGCCTGGATCGCGACGCCGTGGCCGACTGGGCCGGGCAGATCGCGGCCCTGCACGCGCGCGGCGTCGAGGTGCTCGTCGTCTCCTCCGGCGCCATCGCCGAGGGGATGAAGCGCCTCGCGTGGACGAAGCGCCCGAGCGCGGTGAACGAGCTGCAGGCGGCCGCGGCCGTGGGCCAGATGGGCCTCGTGCAGATCTGGGAGTCGTGTTTCGCCGAGCGGGGGTTGCGGACCGCGCAGGTGCTCCTCACCCACGAGGACCTCGGCGACCGGCGCCGCTACCTCAATGCGCGAACCACGCTCAGGACGCTGGTCGGGCTGGGCGTGGTTCCGGTCATCAACGAGAACGACACGGTGGTCGTGGACGAGATCCGCTTCGGCGACAACGACACCCTCGCCTCCCTCGTGACCAACCTCATCGAGGCCGACGCGCTCGTGATCCTCACGGACCAGCCGGGCCTCTACTCGGCCGACCCGCGCAAGGACCCCGGCGCCACGCTGGTGGCTCACGCCACGGCGGGCGACCCTGCGATCGAGGCGATGGCCGGCGGCGCCGGCTCCGAGATCGGCAGCGGCGGCATGATCACCAAGGTGCTCGCCGCGAAGCGCGCCGCGCGCAGCGGCGCCCACACCGTCATCGCCTGGGGGCGCGAGCCCCACCTCCTCACGCGCCTCTTCGCGGGCGAGGCGATCGGCTCTCTTCTCGTGGCGGCCACGCCGCCCGTGGCGGCGCGCAAGCAGTGGCTCGCCGACCACCTGAAGCCCGCCGGCCGGATCACGCTCGACGCCGGCGCCGTGAAGGCGCTCACCGCCGACGGCAAGAGCCTGCTCGCCATCGGCGCGACCCACGTCGAGGGGCAGTTCGAGCGCGGCGACGTGGTGAGCGTGCTGGCCCCCGACGGCCACGAGATCGCGCGCGGCCTGGTGAACTACGGCGCCGTCGAGACCACCCGCATCCTGCGCAAGCCCACCAGCGACATCGAGTCCCTCCTCGGCTACATCGCCGAGCCCGAGCTGATCCACAGAGACAATCTGGTCGTTCTTTAGGACGACCAGATTGCGGCGCAGACTAACCTGCCGCCCTTGGCAGGTTAAGCGACCGGAGGGAGCGGGTCGGAGCCACAATCCGGTTGCGGCGCAGATAGACGTCCTGCCGCTAGAATGCGGCAACACCCACAGCCCCGGGAGACGGCCGTGAACGTCGTGGAGCGCGCGAGGAGCCTTCTGCTCACGCCCGGAAAGGAATGGGACGACATCGCCGACGAGGCGATCACCGTCCCGGAGCTCTACCGGAACTGGATCGCGATCGTCGCGGCCATCCCCGTCGTGGCGACCTTCGTCGGGATCTCGGTGATCGGCGTCGCCTCGTACCGCGTCCCCCTCGCGATGGGGCTCGTGCACGCCGTCGTCTCCTACGCGCTCGCGCTCGGCAGCGTCTACGCGCTCGCGCTCGTGATCGACGCCCTCGCGCCGTCGTTCGGAGCCCACAGGAATTTCGGGCAGGCGTTCAAGGTGGCCGCGTTCTCCCCCGCCGCGGCGTGGATCGCGGGCGTGTTCGGCGCAGTGCCGGTGCTCTCGCCCCTCGCCCTCCTCGGCCTCTACAGCCTCTACCTCCTCTACCTGGGACTGCCGCGCGTCATGAACTCGCCGCCCGAAAGAAGCCTCTCCTACACCGCCACGGTCACGCTGGCCGCGCTCGTGACGTACGTGGCGGTGGTCGCGGTGACGGGGTTCATCCTGCCGGGCAGCGGCGCGCTGCGCTGAGGCAACGCCTCGCGCGGGCTATACTGCGGCCCACAACGACAAAACTGGGAGACACGCCGTGAACCTCGTCGATCGCGCGAAGAACCTCATCCTGGCGCCGGCTGCGGAGTGGGAGAAGATTTCCGCCGAGACGCACACGGTGCAGGGCCTGTACACCGGCTGGATCATGATCCTCGCGGCGATCCCCGCGATCGCCGCCTTCGTCGGCTACTCCATCGTCGGAATCGGCGTCTTCGGCACGTCGTACCGGGTGCCGCTGGTGAGCGGAATCGCGAGCGCGATCGCCACCTACCTGCTCACCCTGGGCGGCGTCTACGTCTTCGCGCTGGTGATCGACGCGCTCTCGCCCACCTTCGGCGGCGAGAAGAACTTCATGCAGGCGTTCAAGGTGGCGGCCTTCGCCCCGGTGGCGTCGTGGCTGGCCGGCGTCTTCTCCATCGTGCCGGCGCTGTCGATCCTGGGCCTGCTCGGGCTCTACAGCCTCTACCTGCTGTACGTGGGACTGCCGCGCCTCATGAAGACGCCCGCCGAGAAGGCCCTGCCTTTCACGGTGGTGGCGATCCTGGTCGGGATCGTGATCTCGATTGTCGCGGGCGCCGTCTCGGCGTTCATGCTGCCGGGCCGGCCGCTCGGGCTCTGACGGCGCCTGCCGTCAGTCGGAAAGGCCCGCCATCGGGCGCGGCCGCGGCTTGCGCCGGCGCCCGTAGGGGGAAATGCCCACCGTGCGGCGGTCGACGTCGAGGAACATGGCGAGCTGCTCGAGCGCCATGCGGTAGACGTCCCGCTTGAAGTCGATCACCGTCTCCAGCGGCACCCAGTAGTCGTGCCAGCGCCAGGCGTCGAACTCCGGATGGCCGCTCGCGCGCAGCGACACGTCCGTGTCGCGCCCGACCAGCCGCAGCAGGAACCAGATCTGCTTCTGGCCCTTGTAGGTGCCGCGCCACTCGCGCTTCACCCAGTGGTTGGGCACGTGGTAATGCAGCCAGTCCCGCGTCCGGCCGAGGATCTCGACGTGCTCGGGCTTCAGGCCCGTCTCCTCCTCGAGCTCGCGGTACATCGCTTGCTCGGGGGACTCCCCCAGCTTGATGCCGCCCTGGGGGAACTGCCAGGCGTGCTCCTTGATCCGCTTTCCCCAGAAGACCTGGTTCTTGTGGTTGACGAGCACGATGGCGACGTTCGGGCGGAATCCGTCCCGATCGATCATGGCAGTCACCATCCAATTCGTTGAGTTATGGCCATTTTTCCACAGTTTGCGAGTGCCCGCCAGCATCGGGGAAAGCCCGGCCCGGTGTAGAATGCGATATCGCAAGCCAATGATTTTATTCTGAAAACCGTCTGTTCGACCCAGTCCTGCCCGGAGAGTTCATGCGCGCCAGCCAGTTCTTCCTCGCCACCCTGAAGGAGGCCCCCCAGGAGGCCGAGCTTCCCAGCCACAAGCTCATGCTGCGCGGCGGCCTCATCCGCAAGCTCGGCAGCGGCCTTTATTCGTGGCTCCCGATGGGCATGCGCGTGCTGCACAAGGTCGAGCGGATCGTGCGCGAGGAGATGGACCGCGCAGGGGCGCTGGAGATCATCATGCCTCCCGTGCAGCCCGCGGAACTCTGGCAGGAGACGGGGCGCTGGGAACTCTACGGCCCGATGATGCTGCGCATCAAGGACCGCGCCGAACGCGAGTTCTGCTACGCGCCCACGGCCGAGGAAGTGGTGACCGACATCGCGAGGAAGGAACTGCGCAGCTATCGCCAGCTGCCGGTGAACTTCTACCAGATCCAGACAAAGTTCCGCGACGAGATCCGGCCGCGCTTCGGCGTGCTTCGCGCGCGCGAGTTCTCCATGAAGGACGCCTACTCGTTCGACGCGGACGAGGCCGGGATGCTCGAGTCCTACCGGAAGATGTTCGACGCGTACGTAGCCATCTTCACGCGCCTGGGCCTCACCTTCCGTCCCGTCGCGGCCGACTCCGGCGAGATCGGCGGCAGCGCCTCGCACGAGTTCCAGGTGCTGGCCGATTCCGGCGAGGACCAGATCGCCTATTCCGACGCGTCCGACTACGCGGCCAATATCGAGAAGGCCGAGGCGCTGGCGCCCGCCGCTCCCCGCGCGGCCCCGGCCGAGCCGATGCGCAAGGACCCCACGCCCGGCACCTCCACCTGCGAAGGCGTGGCGAAGCTCTGGAACGAGCCGCTCGCGCGCACCGTGAAGGCGATCCTCCTCTACGCCAACCACCGCGTGCACATGGTGCTCATCCGCGGCGACCACTCGCTGAACGAGATCAAGTCCGGCAAGCTCCACGGCCTGAAGGGATGGCGCTGGGCGAGCGACGAGGAGATCCTCGCCGCCTGCGACGGACCCGCGGGCTACCTCGGCCCGGTCGGGCTCGACCGCGCGAAGATCACGGTCGTGGCCGACCGCACGGTCGCCGCGATGTCGGACTTCATCTGCGGCGCGAACGAGAAGGACTTCCACATCCGCGGCGTGAACTGGGGCCGCGACTGCCCGGAGCCCGACGTAGTGGCCGACGTGAGGAACGTGGTCCCCGGCGACCCCTCCCCCGACGGCAAGGGCCGCCTCGCGCTCGTGCGCGGCATCGAGGTGGGACACGTCTTCGCGCTCGGCCGGCGCTACTCGGAAGCCATGGGCGCCACCTTCGCCGCGGAGGACGGGACGCAGAAGCCCTTCGAGATGGGCTGCTACGGCATCGGCGTCACGCGCATCGTGGGCGCGGCCATCGAGCAGAACCACGACGACAAGGGCATCATCTGGCCCGACCCGATGGCCCCCTTCACCGTCTCGGTGATTCCCCTGGGCTTCCACAAGAGCGAGGCGGTGAAGGCGGCCGCCGAGAAGCTCTACGCCGATCTCGCCGCAGCCGGGGTGGAAGCCCTCCTCGACGACCGCAACGAGCGCCCGGGCGTGATGCTCGCCGACCAGGAGCTCGTGGGCATCCCGCACCGCGTGGTGATCGGCGAGCGCGGGCTGAAGGACGGCATGGTCGAGTACCAGCACCGGCGCGACGCCGAGGCGACGCGCGTGCCGCTCGCGGAAGTCGCGGCCTTCGTCCGCCAGCGCCTCGCCCCGTGAGCGGGGAGTCCGGCCGTCCCGCCGCGCATGCGACTGCCCTGGCCTAGCCTCCTCGCCTGGGCGGCCGTCGCGCTGGCCCCGGGCGCGGCGAACGCCGGCGCGCAGCAGTACGAGGTGCTCTCGGCCTCGGTGCGCGCCACCCTGGCGCAGGCGGTGGGCGGGCGCGAGCCCGCGCGGCTCGAGGACGCCGAATCGCGCGCCTGGGTGCGCGCGATGCACGGGCGCGTCATGGAGCGCATGCGCGACGAGCGGCATGCGCGCGAGTTCCTCGAGCTGGTCCGCTACGAGGCGCAGCGCGCCGGCCTCGAGCCGCAGCTCGTCCTGGCGGTGATCGACGTCGAGAGCGGCTTCCGCAAGTACGCGGTGTCGAAGGCGGGCGCGCGCGGCTACATGCAGGTGATGCCCTTCTGGGTGCGCGAGATCGGCATGCCCGGGCAGAACCTCTTCCATCCGCGCACCAACCTGCGCTACGGCTGCGTGATCCTGCGGCACTACCTGGAGATCGAGCGCGGCAACCTCCACAACGCGCTCGCCCGCTACAACGGCAGCCTCGGGCGGCCGGAGTACCCCGACCGCGTGCTGCGCTCCCTGCGCGGCCACTGGACCCCGGGCGCCTAGCCCTTCGGCTTCGCGGCCCCGGCGATCGCCTCTTCCAGCGACTTGCGGGTCACCGTCCCGGTGCGGTCCCAGGCGCGCCGTCCGGACGGGTCGAAGATCACCGTCGTGGGCAGCCCCTTGACGCGGCCGAACTGCTTCTCCGTGCGCTCGTCCTCCAGCACCAGCGGATAGGCGTGGCCGAATTTCCTCGCGAACTGCTTCGCCCGTTCCACGTCGTCGACGTCGAGCGCGATGCCCAGCACGACCGCACGGGCCGGCGCGTTGGCGCGGCTGAACTCCGCGATCTCCGGGATCTCCTTGATGCAGGGCGTGCACCAGGTCGCCCAGAAATTCACCACCACCCACTTGCCGCGATAGTCCTCCAGGCGGTGGCGCTTGCCGTCGGTGTCGGTGACGTCGAAGGCGAGCGCCGGCGCGATCCCGAGGCCCAGCACGGCGGCGATAGCAAACGCTTTCGTTTTCAAATGCATGGCGGTCGTCTATCCTGTGGCTGGCCTGCCCGAAGCGATGCATCGCAGGGCGGGCCGCAGACCAATTCCCTTCAAAATCAAAGATTAACACAAGAGTGGCACTCGACCTCCGCGTTCCCACCGAGCGAGCGGCCCCGCCCAAGGACCTGGAGCTTCGCCCGAAGCAGGTCAAGGCCTGGGTCGAATCGCTGCCTTTGAGCCAGAGCGCCGAGGCGGGCCGCAGGATCCTGGCGAACCTCTGCGCGATCAACCGCACGAAGGTCGACTTCGACGACCGGATGCAGATCTGGGAGGCGTACCGGCCCATCGCGCAGGTAGTCCTCGACGAGCTCGATGCCGTCTACGGCAAGTCCCTGCTGCCGCTGCCGCCGAAGGCCCGCGAGGCGCTGGCCCTCGCGCGCGAGCTCACGATCGAGCTGGGCTACGGCTACAAGGCGCTGATCCTCGAGAAGACGGGCAAGCTCCTCGCCTTCGGCGCGAAGAAGCAGATGCCCTTCCTCGCGTACCGGGCGATGGAGAGCCTGGTGCAACTGCTGCGAGCGAGCTACCGCTCCTACACGCCGATTCCCGCGGGTGCGTGGCAGGAGATCCACACGCTCTACCTGCACGCGGAAAAGGAAGGCTTCGCCGCCGACCCGGCGGACCCCGAGTCGAAGGCGAGCCTCGCGGACCTGTACTCGGAAACGCTCCTCGTCGCCCTCACCGACCCCTACCGCCTCATCCCGGGCGAGCTCGACCGGATCGTGCAGGTGATCCGCAGCCAGCGCGGCGCATGGACGCTCGGCCAGGCCAGGCCCGAGACCCGGCCTGGCGGGCACTTCCTCGTGCCCTGCGACCTGGACAAGCCCCCGAAGCCGCTGCTGTCCGCCAGCGACGACCCCGGCGGGCCGAACTGGCGCCTCCTCGACGCCAACCCGATGGTCGACCGGCTGCGCGCGCGCCGCCAGGCCGTGGAAGCGGGCAACGTCTCCGCCACGACCAGCCGGGCCATGGGCCCGGAGATGCTCATCCTCCTGGGCAAGCTCCTGGCCCTGTGGGGAGACCCGCCCAAGCGCACCTCGCGCCGCGACCCGATGGACACCTCGGTCGCGATCTGCGCCGGCATGCGCGCCATCGCGCACTTCGTCGCGATCGAGCCGAAGGCGGACCCTGCGAAGGAAGCGCAGGCGATCGAGAGCGGCATCACCATCCCGCTGGTGTTCGTGCCCGACGACGAGGTCTCCAAGGGCATGAGCGTGAGCGAGTGGGACGTGGTGAACCAGAGCGCCGGCGGCCTCAAGGTCCGGCGCATCGGCAACGCCGCGCAGTTGATCACCGTGGGCGAGGTGATCGGCATCAAGTTCATGGGCAAGGCGCACTGGACCGTGGGCGTGGTGCGCTGGCTCACCATGCTCGAAGAGGGAGGCATGGAGTTCGGCATCCAGTTCCTCGCCCCCGCGGCGCGCTGCGTGGCCGTGCAACCCACGAGCGCCTCGGCGGGCCAGCCGCGCCTCGGCCTCCTCCTCGCCGAAGGCGACGATCCCGAGGAGGCCGACATGCTGCTCACCAGCCCCTCCACCTACAGCGACCTGCGCGAGTTCGAGATCGACGACGAGGGCTTCGTCTCGCGCGTGCGCGCGACCACCCTCATCGAGCGCACCGGGCGCTTCGACCTCTTCCACATCGCCACTTCCTGATCAGGCGGGCGGCTTCCCGCCTTTCGCGGCAAGCGTCCAGCCCGCGCGCCCGCGGCGCGCAACGCCCGCGTCCTCGAGCAGGCAAAGCACCTCCTCGAGCCGGTCCTCGGGCAGGTCCACGCCTTCGAGGAGCGCGGCGAGCGGCACGGGCTCGCCGCCGGCCTGCGCCAGCGCGCGCCCGATCGCGAACGCGCCGCGCGTCTCCTGCCCCGGCGACTCCTCGCCGCGCCAGCGCCGGCCCCGCCACCACGCGAGCGCGGCGGTGAACTCCGCGCCGAAGAGCACGACCAGCCAGGACAGGTAGACCCACACGAGGAAGATCGGGACCGCGGCGAACGCGCCGTAGACGAGCTGGTAGGTCGGCACGGCGCGGATGTAGGCCGCGAAGGCCGACTTCATCGCCTCGAACACCAGCGCGGCGACGATGCCGCCGGCCAGCGCGTGGCGCGCCGGCACGGGCCGGTTGGGGATGATGCGGTAGACGAGGAAGAAAGCGGTCGCGCTCACCGACACGGGCACGATGCGCAGGACGACCGCCTCGACCTGCGAGGACATGTCGAGGCGGCCCAGCGAGGCGGCCACGAGCCAGGACGTGGCCCACACCGACAGGCCGATGAGGATGGGGCCCATCACGAGTAGCGCCGCGTAGCCCGCGACCGACAGCCACAGGGGGCGGTGCCGGTCGACGCGCCAGATGACGTTCAGCGAGCGGTCCACGGTGAAGAGCGTGGCGAGCGCCATCGCGAAGAGGGCGACGAGCGACACCGTGGTGAGCCGCGCCGCCGCCTCGGCGAACTGGATCATGTAGACGGTGATGATCTTCCCGGCGATCTCCGGCACGAGGTTCATGAGCAGGAAGATCTTGATCTGCACCATGACGCCCTCGAAGAAGGGCAGCGCCGAGAGCACCGCCACGGCCACGGTGAAGAGCGGCACCAGGGCGAGGAGCGTCGTGAAGGTGAGGGACCCGGCGATCTGCGGGCAGCGGTCCTCGCGCCAGCGTCGCAGCACGAACGCGACGAAGCCGGCGGGGTCGCGGAGGATGGCGGGGAGGGGCTTCAAGCGGCGGGTATCATAGCACCCGCGAATCCCGCCCTCCGCGAAGGCAGACCCGTGGCAGACGTCCTCGTCCTCTACTACAGCAGCAACGGCAGCGTGCGCGCCCTCGCCGAGAGCGTGGCCCGCGGCATCGAGACGGTGGAAGGCATGCGCGCGCGCGTGCGCACGGTGCCGAGGGTCGCGCCGGTGACCGAGGTGGCCGCGCCCGCCGTGCCGCCTTCCGGCCCGCCGTACGTGGAGGCGCGCGATCTCGAGGAGTGCGCGGGACTGGCGCTCGGCTCTCCCACCCGCTTCGGCAACATGGCCGCGCCCCTCAAGCACTTCCTCGACACGCTCGGCGGCGAGTGGTCGCGCGGCACGCTCGCGGGCAAGCCCGCGGCCGCCTTCACCTCGACCTCGACGATGCACGGCGGGCAGGAGGCAACGCTCCTCACGATGATGGTGCCGCTGCTGCACCACGGCATGGTGCTGGTGGGCATCCCCTTCACCGAGCCCGACCTCACCACCACGCGCGGCGGCGGCACGCCCTACGGCGCCTCGCACGTGGCCGGCCCCGTCGGGGACCTTCCGGTGAGTGACGAGGAGAAGCGCCTGGCCCTCGCCCTCGGGAAGCGCCTGGCCACGATCGCGAGGAAGCTCGGGAGTTGAGCGCGCGCGCCTCCTGGCTCGCGGCCTGCACGGCCTGGATCGCCCTCATCCTGCTGGGCCTCGCCTGGGAGCTCTACCTGGCGCCGTTGCGCCCCGGCGGCTCGTGGCTCGTCCTCAAGGTGGTGCCCCTGCTCTTCCCGCTGCGGGGCCTCCTGCACGGCAGGCGCTACACCTTCAAGTGGAGCTCGCTCCTCGTGTGGGCCTGCGTGGTCGAGGGTGCCCTGCGCGCCTTCTCCGACCCGGGCCCCTCGGCGCGGCTCGCGATCATCGAACTGGCCCTGGGGATCGCCTTCTTCGGCGCCGCCGTCGCCTACCTGCGCGCCACGCGCGCGTAACCCGGGATTCCGCTTCGGCGAACAGGGTTGCGACATCGAGGCGATGCCCCTCGACCCGGGCCCCGGGGCCAAGCTCCAGACTGTCTCTGCGGCCTCGTCCGATCGGCTCGCGTCTCGTGCATCGCCGATCTTCTCCACATCGGTGACGGCCCTCTCGAGGGGCATCGCCTCGATGTCGCCTCGCAGGGGCACGATGGGGATTCCGGCCCATCGCGCCGCACGTGGCGCGGGTTCCGCAGGGTTGCCGCCGAGGTCGCAGCTTTCACAGCGCCGATCGCTGGAGGCGATGCCCGACGCGGCACGACAGGGCGCCCCATCGGAAAGTTGCGGCAATGGTGGCAGGATCGAAATCGGGAGCCGCCCGCCGAGGGCAGCAGGGGTTTGGAGGGCTTCCCCGGTGCGGAGAAGAGCGGCGACGCACGAGACGCGAGCCGATCGGACGAGGCCGCAGGGACAGTGTGGAGCTTGGGGCATGAGCCCTCCCAAACCCCTGCTGCCCTCGGCGGGCGGCGACTAACCGATGAACCGGGCCCTGTCGGCCATGCCCGCGAGATAGACCTCCCTCAGGAACGCGAGCAGGCACGCCGTCAACGCCACGATCGCCATCACGAAGAGCGCCGCGACGGTCCGGGAAAGGTCGAGCGACACGAACGCCCCCAGGAACGCCGTGCCGATGAGCACGCACACGAGGAGGGCCGAGAACACCGCGGAGGCCATCGCCCACAGCACCAGCTTGATGCGCCGGGCAAGCACCTCGAGTTCGCGGTCCATGGAGCTGCGCGTCTCGCCCTCGAAAGCGCTGAGCAGTTCCTCGAGCTTTCGGCGGCGGTCCACCGCGCGCCCCAGCCGCCCCATGAGCGCATTGATGAGCGTGCCGATGGCGGTGAGCAGGAACACCGGGGCGACCGCGAGCTGGATCGCGCGCGTGATGTCGAAGACGTGGGAATCGAGGACGGGCATGGGACCAATCTAGGCGGCCCCGCGGGCCGGCGTCAAGCGCGGGGCGCGTCGCCCCGCGACTTCCAGGCCGCCACGGCCAGCGGCACGAGGCTCAGGACGATGATCCCGACGATGATGAGCGAGAGGTTGGCCCGCACCCAGGGAAGGTTGCCGAAGAAGTAGCCCGCATAGCCGAGCGAGCCGACCCAGAGGATGGCGCCGCCGACGTTGTACGCCGTGAAGCTCGCCGAGCCCATCTGCGCCAGTCCCGCCACGAACGGGACGTAGGTGCGGATGATCGGCAGGAACCTCGAGATGACCACCGCCGCGCCGCCGTGGCGCTCGTAGAACGCGTGGGTGCGGTCGAGGTGCTCGCGCCTGATCCATCGCGAGCGGCCCCCGTCGAAGAAGCGCCGGCCCAGCCACCGGCCGATCGCGTAGTTGGTGGTGTTGCCGAGGATGGCCGCGGCCGTGAGCGTGGCCACGAGCAGGTGCACGTCCAGCCCGCCCAGGGCGGCCAGCGCGCCGGCGACGAAGAGGAGCGAATCGCCGGGAAGGAAGGGGGTGATGACCAGGCCCGTCTCGGCGAAGATCACCGCGAAGAGGATCGCGTAGACCCAGTCGCCGTAGTCGCGGACGAGCACCCCGAGGTGGACGTCGAGCCGCAGGACGATGTCCAGCAGTCCGGCGACGAGCTCCATGCTAGGGCATCGCCGGCTCGGCCGTCTTCTTCTCGGGCTTCACGAAGTCCTCGCGCGAGGCGCCGAGGTACTTGGCCAGCGGTGCCGCCACCAGCACGGAGGAATAGATGCCGAAGCAGATGCCGATGGTGAGCGCCAGCGCGAAGTAGTAGAGGCTCGCCCCGCCGAAGAAGAGGATGGAGAGCACCATCATCTGCGTCGAGCCGTGGGTGATGATGGTGCGCGAGATGGTGCCGGTGATCGAGGCGTCCATGATCTCGTCGACGCTCGCGCGGCGCATCTTGCGGAAGTTCTCGCGCACCCGGTCGAACACCACCACCGACTCGTTCACCGAGTAGCCGAGGATCGCGAGCACGGCCGCCAGCACCGGCAGCGAGAATTCCCACTGGAATGCGGCGAACATGCCCAGGATGATCACGACGTCGTGCAGGTTCGCGAGGATGGTGGCCACCGCGAAGCGCCACTCGAACCGGAACGCGAGGTACACCATGATGCCCAGGCACACCACGAGGAGCGCCAGCGCCCCGTCGGTGGCCAGTTCCTTGCCCACCTGCCCGCCCACGAACTCCGTGCGCGTGAGCTTCGCCGTCGCGTCGACGCTCCTGAGCACCTCCATGGCGGCCGTGCTCTGCTTCTGCATCTCCTCGTTCTGGATCTTCGGGTCCGGGTTCGGCTTGAGGGGCAGGCGGATCAGCACGTCCTGGGACGAGCCGAACTTGAGAACGTTGATGTCCTTGAAGCCCGCCGCGCCCAGCGCGTCGCGGATGCGGTCGGGCTGCGCCGCGCCCTGGTGGGTCACCTCCATCACCGTGCCGCCGGTGAACTCGATGGAGAAGTGCAGGCCCCGCACGGCGAGGAAGCCGACAGCCAGCACGAACGTGACGAGCGAGATCACGTTGAACACCAGCGCGTGGCGCATGAAGGGGATCGTGCGCCGGATCTTGAAGAATTCCATCTGTTACCTCGTCCTGCCGCCTTCGCGGCTCTAGTCGCCCCCGCGCGCGGCGGGGGTCCAGCAGGGGTTCCCGGCGCCCGGCCCTCTCAGGCCGGCGCCTTCTTGTGCCACTCGGTGTTGCCGATGGACACGCTGGCGACCTTCCTGCGGCCGCCGTAGATGAGGTTCACGATGCCCCGCGACACCATCACCGCGCTGAAGATCGAGGTGAGGATGCCCAGGCAGTGCACCACCGCGAAGCCGCGCACCGGGCCGGAGCCGAAAGTGAGCAGCGCCAGGCCGGCGATGAGCGTCGTGATGTTGGAGTCGAAGATCGTGTCGAAGGCGCGCTCGTAGCCCACCTGGATGGCCATCTGCGGGCTCATCCCGGCGCGCAGCTCCTCGCGGATGCGCTCGTTGATGAGCACGTTGGCGTCGATCGCCATCCCTAAGGCGAGCGCGATGGCCGCGATGCCCGGCAGCGTGAGCGTTGCCTGCAGCATCGACAGGAGCGCCACCAGGAAGAGCAGGTTCGCCGCCAGGGCCGCCACCGAGATCACGCCGAACAGCGCGTAGTAGACGGCGATGAAGAGCGCGATGGCCATGAAGCCGTACACCACGGACTTGAAGCCCTTGGCGATGTTCTCCGCGCCCAGCGAGGGGCCGACGGTGCGCTCCTCGATGATGTCCATCGGTGCGGCGAGCGCGCCGGCGCGCAGCAGCAGCGCGAGGTTCCTCGCCTCCTGCGTGTCGCCGATGCCGGAGATCTGGAAGCGGTTGCCGAACTCCTCCTGGATCACCGGCCAGGTGAGCACGGTGGTGGAATTGCGCTCCACCAGCATCATGCCCATGCGCTTCTTCAGGTTCTCGCGCGTGGTCTGGCGCATGATGCGCCCGCCCGCGTCGTCGAGCGCCATCGAGACGACCGGGCGGCCGTCGCGCTGGTCGAAGCCGGGCTGGGCGTCCTTGATGCGATCGCCCGTGATGACGAGGATCTTCTTCACCAGCACGACGTTGCCCTCGGCGTCGGGGAACTTGTCCGTGCCGAAGGGGGCGGGCTGGTCCTTGTACGCGGCGAACGCGTTCTGGCCCGGGCCGGCGGCGTGCTCCTCGGAGACCATGCGCACTTCCAGCGTCGCGGTGCGGCCGAGGATCTCCTTGGCGCGACCCGGGTCCTGCACGCCGGCGAGCTGCACCACGATGCGGTCGGCGCCCTGCTGCTGGATGATCGGCTCGGCCACGCCCAGCTCGTTCACGCGGTTGCGCAGCGTCTGGATGTTCTGCAGCAGCGCGAGCTCCTGCTCGCGCTTGACCACTTCCGGCTTGATCGTCGCGACGATGGCGATCTCATCGCCGGCGGCCTGCTCGCGGATCGCCAGGTCGGGCATCTCCTTCTCGACCAGCTTGAGCGCGGCGGCGCGCTGGTCGGCCTCGCGGAAGCGCACGACGACGCGCTCGCCCTCGCGCGCGAGGCCCGAGTAGTAGACCTTCTTGTCGCGCAGGATGCTGCGGATGTCGCCGAGGTAGCGCTCGACCGACTTGTTCGCGGCGGCCTTCATGTCCACCTGCAGCAGGAAGTGCACGCCCCCGCGCAGGTCGAGGCCCAGGTACATCGGCTTGGCGCCCAGGGCCTGCAGCCAGCTCGGCGTGGACGACTGGAGGTTCAGCGCCACCACGTAGCCCGGGGGCACCTTGGACTGGATGAGGTCGCGCGCCTTGATCTGCGTGTCGGTGTCGGGGAAGCGGAACGTCGCCTGCCCCTCCTGCGCATCGACGCCGGCAAGCGCGAGGCCCGCGCCCTTGATGGCCGCCTCGAGCTCGCCGCGCATGGGCTCCTCCACCTTCACGGAGGCGCGCGCGCCGGAGACCTGCACGACGGGCACCTCGCCGAAGAGGTTCGGCGACGCGTAGATGATGCTCACCACCAGCGCGACCGCGATGAGGACGTACTTCCAGGCCGGATACTTGTTCATTCGGGGAGGGGCCGCTGCGGGCCTATTTGATGGTGCCCTTGGGCAGGAGCTGGTTGACCGCCTGCTTCTGGACCTGGATGACGACGTTGCTGGCCACTTCGAGGCTCACGTAGTTCTCGTCGAGCTTGGTGATCTTGCCTACGATCCCGACCGCGACGACCTCGTCGCCCTTCTGCAGCCCGTCGATCATGGTCTTGTGCTCCTTCGCCTTCTTCATCTGCGGCCTGATCATGAGGAAGTAGAGGATCACGAACATCAGGATGATGGGCAGCAGTCCCATCAGCGTGTCGCCCTGGGAGGGGCTGCCTGCGGCCTGGGCGTAAGCGGTTCCGATCATTGGGGGGTCTCCGGGCGGAATGTCTTGATGCGGCAAGGACTTGGCTTGCCGGAAAAACATGCGATTCTAGCATGCGGGAGGGCGCCCTTCGACCCGAAGTGGGGGCGGAACGCGGGGAGTCAAGCCCGCTCAGCCCTCGGCCGGGGCGCTCGCCCGGTCGCGCCGGAAGCGCTCCCGGAAGGCCGCGAAGCCCCCCGCCGCGATCGCCTCCCGCATTTCCGCCATGAGCACCTGGTAGTAGAACAGGTTGTGGATGGTGTTCAGGCGCGCGCCCAGGATCTCGTTGGCCCGGTGCAGGTGGTGCAGGTAGGCGCGGGTGAAGTGGCGGCAGGCGTGGCAGCCGCAGGTCTCGTCCAGGGGGCGCGTGTCGGCGCGGTGGCGGGCGTTCTTGATCTTCACGTCCCCGAACCGCGTGAAGAGCCAGCCGTTCCTCGCGTTGCGCGTGGGCATCACGCAGTCAAACATGTCGATGCCGGCGGCGACCGCCTCCACGAGGTCCTCGGGCGTCCCTACGCCCATCAGGTAGCGCGGCCGGCCCGCGGGCAGCCGGGGCGCCGTGTGCGCGACGATGCGCGCCATGTCCTCCTTGGGCTCCCCCACCGAGACGCCGCCGATGGCGTAGCCGTCGAAGCCGATCGCCTCGAGGCTCGCGAGCGACTCGTCGCGCAGGTCCTCGTGCATGCCGCCCTGGACGATCCCGAAGATCGCGTTGGCGTTGCCCTCGTGCGCCCGCTTCGAGCGCTGCGCCCAGCGCAGCGAAAGCCGCATCGATTGCGCGGCCTCGTCGCGCGTGGCCGGGTACGCCGTGCACTCGTCGAAGATCATGACGACGTCGGAATCGAGCACCCGCTGGATGCGCATCGACTCTTCCGGGGTCAGGAAGAGCTTGTCGCCGTTTATGGGCGACTGGAATGCCACGCCCTCCTCGCTCACCTTGCGCAGCGCCCCCAGGCTGTAGACCTGGAAGCCGCCGGAATCGGTGAGGATGGGCTTCGCCCACCCCATGAACCGGTGCAGCCCGCCGTGCGCGGCGATCACCTCCAGCCCGGGCCGCAGCCAGAGGTGGAAGGTGTTGCCCAGCACGATGTGCGCGCCCACCTCCACCAGCTCCGCCGGCGACATCGCCTTCACGGTGCCGTAGGTGCCCACGGGCATGAAGGCCGGCGTCTCCACGGCGCCGTGCGCGAGGGTGAGCGTGCCGCGGCGCGCGGCGCCGTCGGTGGCGTGGAGATCGAACCTCACGAGCGCCAGTGCGGGGGGAAGGTCTTGTCGAAGAAGGGCAGCGCCTCGATGCGCGCGGCCCACTGCGCGATGGCCGGCGGCAGGATGCCCTCGAGCTTCGAGGCCGGCTTCTTCGCCCCGATGCGCTTCACGTAGGCGATGTCCGGGTACATCACGAAGTCCGCGGCCGTGGGTTCGGCGCCGGCGAGGAAGGGCCCGCGCAGCTCGCGGCCGAAGTACTCCATTTCCTCGACGAGCTTGCGGCGCGCCGCCTCCAGGCGGGCCTCGTCGGGCGCCTCGCCCTCGGGCCGCTTGTAGAGCTCGTCGTAGATCGGCGTGAGGCCCTTTCCGTCCAGGTGCTCCTCGTCCTCGCGGATGAGCCGGCGGATGCGGGCGCGCTCCTGCGTGGTGCCGGGATACAGGCGCCGCGCGGGGACGATCTCGTCCAGGTATTCCAGGATCGCGAGCGACTCCCACAGCGCGTAGCCGTCGTGGACGATGGTGGGCACCTGGTGGCGCGGGTTGAGGGCGACGAACTCCGGCTTCAGCTGGTCCTTGTCGGAGAACGACATGACCTTCAGCTCGTAGGGGATGCCGAGGTGCTCGAGGGCGAGCCAGACGCGCCAGGAATAGGGCGAGCCGTGGCCGTGGAAAAAGGTGATTGCCATGGGGGTTTCCTTGTCGTTCGTGACCTGGGTGGGAGTCTACCGAAAACGAAAGGGCCGCCCGAGGGCGGCCCTTCCATTCCGCGTGAGCCGGTTACAGCAGCGGCACGATGAGCAGCGCCACGATGTTGATGATCTTGATGAGCGGGTTCACGGCCGGGCCGGCGGTGTCCTTGTAGGGGTCGCCCACCGTGTCGCCCGTCACCGCGGCCTTGTGGGCGTCGCTGCCCTTGCCGCCGTGGTGGCCGTCCTCGATGTACTTCTTGGCGTTGTCCCACGCGCCGCCGCCCGTGCACATCGAGATGGCGACGAAGAGGCCGGTCACGATGGTGCCCATGAGCATGCCGCCCAGGGCCTGCACCCCGGCGTCGCGGCCCATGAGGAAGCCGACGATGAGGGCCACGGCCACCGGCGAGAGCACCGGCAGCAGCGACGGGATCATCATTTCCTTGATGGCGCCCTTGGTGAGCATGTCCACGGCCCGCGAGTAGTCGGGCTTGGCCGTGCCTTCCATGATCCCCTTGATCTCGCGGAACTGGCGGCGCACCTCCTCCACCACGGAGCCCGCGCAACGACCCACCGCCTCCATCGCCATGGCGCCGAAGAGGTAGGGGATCAGGCCGCCGGCGAAGAGGCCGATGATGACCGCGGGGTTGGAGAGGTCGAACGAGATGTGCCGGCCCATCTCCTCGAGCTTGTGCGTGTAGTCGGCGAAGAGCACGAGGGCGGCAAGGCCCGCCGAGCCGATGGCGTAGCCCTTGGTCACCGCCTTGGTCGTGTTGCCCACGGCGTCCAGCGGGTCGGTGACGTTGCGCACTTCCTTCGGCAGTTCCGCCATCTCGGCGATGCCGCCGGCGTTGTCCGTGATCGGGCCGTAGGCGTCGAGCGCCACGATGATGCCCGCCATCGAGAGCATGGAGGTCGCGGCGACCGCGATGCCGTACAGGCCCGCGAGCGCGTAGGCCGCCCAGATCGCCAGGCAGACGGAGAGCACCGGCCACGCGGTCGAGCGCATGGACACGCCGATGCCCGCGATGATGTTGGTGGCGTGGCCCTTGGTCGAGGCTTCCGCGACGTGCCGCACCGGGCCGTAGTCGGTGCCCGTGTAGTACTCGGTGATGATCACCATCAGCGCGGTGAGGACGAGGCCCACGACGGACGCGCCCCAGAGGTTCACCACCGTCAGGTGCGGGTAGGCGGCGACGACGTCCTTCATCATCCAGCCGGTGACGAAGTAGAAGGCCACCAGCGAGATGAGGCCGGCGACGATGAGGCCGCGGTAGAGGGCGTTCATGATCTTGCCGCCCTCGGCCGACTTCACGAAGTAGACGCCGATGATCGAGGCGATGATCGACACGCCGCCCAGCACCAGCGGGTAGGTTACGACGTTGCCCAC